>DATHUD010000727.1:0-7619 GCA_035462575.1 Thermoanaerobaculia bacterium
GTAACGATGATGGGCGTGGAGCCCCACCCATCGGAGGGTTTGGCCTTCTCCGTCGTGCGGGTCGCATCTCCCTGTCCGGGCAGCAGGCGGCCCAGCCAGACCATGGCCGCGTCGAGCCAGCTTCCGCCGGACTCGGAAACGGATGGCTTGCTCCTCAGGGAACGGGCCTCGGCGGCGGGTGCCAGGGACAGGAACATGATGGCGGCGATGGCGACGACGGCAAAAGCAGTGCGGGAACGGTTCATGATAAAACTCTCCTCTCCAAAAACATGTGATTCAAGGTATAGGGAGGCCACGGCCCAGAGACCACGCCACCCGCGAGTCCAACAGTCGATGCAAGAACCGGTTCTCTCTCAAGGTGCGGGTGTGACCGTGAAGCGTGACAGCCATGTGAACCCCGACGGGAACTTCACGGATTCAGGGAAGCGCGTTGCTGGCGGAACGTGGCCCGCGGGTCCCGGGCCGAGGCCTTGCCGGCGTGGAACACGGCGAAGCGGAGCGCGATCGCCCCGGCGGTCCCGAGGAGGCTGCCCGCGATCTTCTGGGCCCGGGCCTTTCCCGGCAGGAGGGAGAGGACGAGGCTCGCGGCGGTCAGCCCCCGGGCCGCCTTCCAGAGGGTCCCCGAGAGCCCTTCGCGCAGGGGCCGGCCCACCGTCTCGACCCGCGAGGCCTCGCGCTCCATCACGGCCATGGCAGCCAGGTCCACCATCTTCCCGATGGTGCCGAAGCGGTCCACCACCTTCTCTTCCTCGGGCGCGAGGGCGGGCATCAGGCCGAACAGCGAGGCGAGCCCCGAGACCGAGGTGCTGATGAAGAGGTGAGGGAGGGTTCGCCGGGTGGACTGCCAGACCGGCACGGCGGTGTTGCCGAGGAGCACCGCCGTGTAGCCGGCAAGCGGCAACCCGAGGAGGCCGGCCGTGTAGCCGGCGGCGTCTCCCAGCCGGCGAAGGGCGCCTGAGCGGCTTTCGAGGAGCGCCGAGCCCATCGTGGCCGAGGCGGCGGCGGCCAGCACCCAGGAGCCGAGGCTCATGGGGGAGGTCACCCGCACGACCCGCAGCATGTTGAGGAAGCGCTCCGGGCGGCCGAGGTCGTGAATCAGGAGCGCCGTGCTCGCCGCCCCTCCCAGGGCTGCCACCCAGCGGCAGCGCCGGACGAGCCCGCGCAGCCGCTCGCCGTCCAGCGCCTGCGCCGCGGCGCCCAGCTGCGCCGCCGCCCCGGCCGTGCCGCCCACGTAGAAGTAGAGGGGGATGGACCAGATCCAGACCGGCTCTTTCAAGACCGGACGGTCGTAGTAGGTGGGCTCCTCCCCGGAGAAGGAGCTGGACGGCAGGTCGCGCCAGACCCAGGTCCGCGTGGGATAGGCCTCCTCGGTCGTTTCGACCCGCTGCTGCGACCCCTCTCCGAGGAGAAGGCCGAGGCCGGGATCGACGTTTCGGCCATCGGAGCCGTTCCCTTCGCTCACCGGTCTCCCCTCGCCGAGAGCACCGCCCCCACCGCCGCGGCGGCCATCCCGAGCACGGCGAGCGCCATCGATCCCCAGGCCTGTCCCACTTTCTTCGTGGGGGCCACCGGGTCCGGCGGCAGGTTGTAGACCTCCGGCTTGTCTACCAGGAGGAAGAAGGCGTTCAGGCCCCCGGTCCCGGGCTGGCCCGTCTCGTCCATCCCATAGAGATACGCCTCGGAGACGCCATGGCGGTGGAGGCGCGCCAGGCGGTCCCGCGCCCGGTCTTTGAGCTCGTCCAGATCGCCGAACTGGATCGAGTCGGTGGGGCACGCCTTGGCGCAGGCGGGCGTCATGTCGCCCTTCAGGCGGTCGTAGCAGAGCGTGCACTTCCAGGCCCGGCCGTCGTCTTCCCGCCGGTCGATCACCCCGAAGGGGCAGGAGACCACGCAGTAGCCGCAGCCGTTGCAGACGTCCGGCTGCACGTAGACCGAATCAAACTCGGTGCGGAGGATGGCTCCGGTCGGGCATGCCTCCAGACACCCGGCCTTCTGGCAGTGCTTGCAGACGTCGGACATGAGGAGCCAGGAGAAGTTGCCGAGCCCCGTCTCCTGCCCCGAGAGCGGCACCGGCCGCTCGATGAAGGAGACGTGCCGCCAGGTCGAGGACCCCAGGGCGCCGGTGTTGTCGTAGGACATGCCGGTGAAGAAGAGGCCGTCGTCCGGGAGCTGGTTCCACTCCTTGCAGGCCACCTCGCACGCCTTGCAGCCGATGCAGATCGTCGTGTCGGTGAAGAAGCCGACCGCTCCCATTCAGGTCTCCTCGTTCCGCTGCGTCCGGGATTGCGAGCCGCCGTGGCGGCCGGTGGGCTTCTGCCTCACGACCGGCAGGTCCCTCTCCTGGCCGTCTTCCGGGAGCCGGGGGACGAGCGGCCCGCTGGTGACCACCCGCCGCCCGCGGCTCCGGCGGCCGGCCGCGATGTTGCCCGTGAGCGCCTTGGACTCCTGGATCGTCACGTTGGGATCCGCCACGAACCCGATGAGCTCGTTGGCCGCGTCGCCGCGCGCCCGGCCTTTCGATCCCCAATGGTAGGGAAGACCGATCTGGTGGATCGTCCGCCCCTTCATCTTCAAGGGGCTCATCCGCTCGGTCACCAGCACCCGGGCCTCGATCTCGCCGCGCGCCGTGGTGAGGGTGGCCCAGCCGCCGTTGGTCAGCCCCTTCTCCCGGGCGAGCTCGGGCGAGACCTCGCAGAACATCTCGGGCTGGAGCTCCGAGAGCCAGGAGAGCCACCGCGACATGGCGCCCGCCGTGTGGTGCTCGGTCAGGCGGTAGGTGGTGAGGACGTACGGGAAGCGCGGATCGTTCCACGGCCGGTGGTACGGGTTGTCCCGCCGCTTCCACTCCACCCGGCCCGGGTTGCACTGCTGGCCGTAGAGAGGGTTTTCGAGGACCGACTCCTGGGGCTCGTAGTGCGTGGGGAGCGGCCCGTCGAGCAGGCCGCTCGGCGCGAAAAGCCAGCCGCGGCCGTCCGCCTGCAGGACGAACGGATCGGCGCCGCCGATCGTGTCCGTCCCCTGCGCGTCCTCGGGCGGCCGGTAGGAGGGCGGGCGCTCCACAATGAAATCGGGCTCGTCCACCCCGGTCCACCGCTTCGCCTTCTCGTCCCACCAGACGTATTTCTTGCGCTCCGACCAGGGCCGGCCCTCCGGGTCGGCCGAGGCGCGGTTGTAGAGGATGCGCCGGTTCATGGGCCAGGCCCAACCCCAGTCCGGAGCCACCCAGGTCTGCTCGCTTCCGGGCCGCCTCCGGGCCGGCTGGTTGACGCCGTCCTTGTAGGACCCTGAGTAGATCCAGCAGCCGCAGGCCGTTGAGCCGTCGTCCGCGAGATCCGTGTAGGCCGCGACCGGCTGGCCGTCCGCCACACGATAGCCGCTGATCTCTCGGAGGACCGCCTCGGCCGAGGGCTCGTCGCAGGGGCCTTCCAGGGGATAGTCCCAGGTGAGGGCGAGGAGGCCCCGGTCCTTGGGATCGGCCGAGTCTTTATAGAGATGCCGCAGCCGTTTTCCCAGGTGATAGACGAAGTGGAGCTCGCTCCGGCAGTCGCCCGGCGGGTCCACGGCCTTGTGGTGCCACTGGAGGAGGCGCTGGGTGTTGGTGAAGGCGCCGTCTTTTTCCGTGTGGGCCGCGCAGGGGAAGAAGAAGACCTCGGTCCCGATCTCTTCAGGCCGCACCTCGCCGCGCTCGATCTCCGGCGCGTCGCGCCAGAAGTCGGCCGTCTCCGTCACCGCGAAGTCGCGCACCACGAGCCAGTCGAGCTTGCGCAGGGCCGCCCGGTGGAGGGCCCCGTGCATCGAGCCCACCGTGGGGTTTTCGCCCATCATGAAATAGCCCTTGACCGCGCCGTCGGCCATGGCCGTCACCGTGGTCATGTGCGAGTGGTCGCCGTCGATGTGGGGGAGGAAGTCGTAGCCCCAGCCGTTGTCCGCCCGGGCCTCGCCGCCGAACCAGGCTTTGAGGAGCGAGACGGCGTATTTCGGAAACTCCGTCCACCAGCCGGACTTCGCCTGGTTCGCCGCGACGTACTTCTCGAACGTCTCGGTGTGCCCCGCCTTGGGCATGGCGAGGTAGCCCGGCAGAAGGTCGTAGAGCGTGGGGATGTCCGTCGATCCCTGGATCGAGGAGTGGCCGCGCAGGGCGAGGATGCCGCCCCCCGGGCGGCCCATGTTCCCGAGGAGGAGCTGGAGGATCGCCGCCGTGCGGATGTATTGCACGCCCACCGAGTGCTGGGTCCAGCCCACCGCGTAGCAGAAGGTGGACGTCCGCTCCCTCCCGGAATTGGCGCAGAGCGCCTCGGCCACCCGGAGGAAGAGGTGGGGGGAGACCCCGCAGATCTCCTCGACGGCCTCCGGCGTGTAGCGGGAGAAGTGGCGCTTCAGGATCTGGAAAACGCACCGGGGGTGCTGAAGCGTGAAGTCGAAGCGCTCGGGAGCGCTCTGCGTAGCCCGCTCGGAGTAGGGCTCGCCGGTGTAGGCCTCGCGGTGCGCGGCGGCCGGTCCTGCGGAATCCCCCTGGTATTGCCAGGAGGCGGGGTCGTACTGCCCGTTCTCCTCGTCCCACCCGGAAAAGAGGCCGTCCAGGTCTTCGGTGTCCTTGAAGTCCTCGGAAATCAGGGCCGGGGCGTTCGTGTAGTGGAGAACGTACTCCTTGAAGTACCGCTCGTTTTCGAGGACGTAGCGGACAATCCCGCCCAGGAAGGCGATGTCGCTGCCGGCGCGGATGGGCACGTGGAGGTCGGCCACGGCGCTCGTGCGGGTGAAGCGCGGGTCCACGTGGATGATCGTCGCGCCCCGGGCCTTGGCCTCCATCACCCAGCGGAACCCCACCGGGTGGCACTCCGCCATGTTGGACCCCTGGATCACGATGCAGTCCGCATTCTGCAGATCCTGCTGGAACGTCGTGGCCCCGCCGCGGCCGAACGTGGTCCCCAGACTGGGGACCGTGGAGCTATGTCATATCCGGGCCTGGTTCTCGACCTGGACGAGCCCGAGCGCGGTCCACAGCTTCTTGATGAGGTAGTTCTCCTCGTTGTCGAGCGTGGCCCCGCCCAGGTGGGCGATCCCGAGCGTCCGCCGGAGCGGCGCCCCGTCCTTCTCCCGCTTTTCTTCCCAGGTCGCCTCCCGCGTCGTCCTGACCCGCTCGGCCACCCGGTCCATGGCCTCTTCGAGAGGCATCACCTCCCACTCGGTGCCGTAGGGCCTCCGGTAGAGCACGTTTTGCACCCGGTGCGAGCCGGTGACGAGCTGAAAGGTGGCGGCGCCCTTGGGGCAGAGGCACCCTTCGGAGATGGGGGAGTCGGGGTCACCCTCGATGTCGGTGATCTTCCCGTCCTCTACGAAGACGAGTTGGCCGCAGCCGACGGCGCAGTAGGGGCAGACGGAGCGGACCACCCGGTCGGCCGTCTCGGTGCGGGGAACGAGCGCATCGCTCCGGGGGGAACGGGCGGTGTCGCCCGGGGCGTTCCAGTCGCCGCGCCGGACCTGCTCCAGCACGGGCCAGCGTCCGAGCCCCGCGATCCACTTGGAGATGCTCATCGGCCTCCCTCCTCTCCTCGCCGGGCTTGCATGAAAAGAACGTGCCCGCGGGAACGGTGGGGAGCGGCGTCGGCCTGCGACCTCACCCCAACCCCTCTCCTAAAGGAGAGGGGCTTGAGGTTGTCGAGTTGCTTTTCTCTCCCTCTCCTTTAGGAGAGGGAGCCGGAGGGTGAGGTCGCAGGCCGAGACGGCCCCATTCAGAACGAAGGGCTGTAATTCAGGACGCAGGCGCCGGCGGGCTCGCCGCCGTCCCCGGCTCGACGGGGCAGTTGAGGTCCCGCCGCCGCTCCAGGTCGTTGGCCACGGCGCGCTTGAAGAGCCGCCGGTCTCCCCGGGTCTCGGCCAGACGGGCGGCGTTGTAGGGGGCGATGTCCACCACCTCCAGGTTCATGCGGACCTTCTTGAACAGCCGGGGGATCTTCTCGCCGGGGGTCTGGATGTGGTGGAGGCCGCCGCTGTAGGCGAGGAGCATGCGGCCTTCGCCCACGGCTTCCAGGATGTCGGCGATGCCCCCGCGGACCGTCATCGGCTTGCCGTCGGCGTCGAGCCCCGTGGCCCGCTTCATCCTTCCTTCGGGGAGGAGCAGCACCATGGCGTCCAGGTGGATCTGGCGCAGCAGCTCGTCCCAGGTCTCGTCCCGCTCGCGGGTGATGGGGATGACCCGCGCCGCGACCAGGCTGTAGAAGCGGCCCACCAGAGGGCGGTCCGCCGTCTTCCGGGCGACCGGGATCACGCCGTGCCTGGCCATGCGCCAGAGGAAGGTGTTGGGGCATCCTCCCGCGAACACCCACTCGAAGAGGCTCGTGTGGTTCAGGATGGCCACCACCCGGTGGTGCGCCCAGGGTTTGGGCGGCACGTCGCCGATGAACCGCATTTCGATCCTGTAGAAAATCCGGGCGATGACCTTCGCCACGAACAGGATCAGGAAGACCAGGTATGCGCGCACACGCCTCCCGAGGATAGAGGATTCGTTGTTCGGACTCGCGGGATTCTATACTCTTCCTTCCCGAGAGGAACCCTATGGCCGCGCCACCGAAGACCCGTTCGTCCCGCCCCGCCGTCTCGGCGATCGTCACCACCTTCAACGAGGAGCAGCACATCGCCGGCTGCATCGAGTCGCTCCTCTGGTGCGACGAGATCCTGGTCGTCGACTCCTTCTCGACCGACAAGACGCCCGAGATCGCCCGCGGCTACGACAAGGTCCGCTTCTCCCAGCGCACCTACTTCGGCTCGGCCTCGCAGAAGAACTGGGCCATGGACCAGGTCGAGAACGACTGGATTCTCATCTTCGACGCGGACGAGCGCTGCACTCCGGACCTCCAGAGGGAGATCCAGGAGCTCCTGGCCGGGACCCCCTCCCACGACGCCTACACGATCCACCGGCGCGTCTACTTCATGGACCGGGTCATCCGCTTCTCCGGCTGGCAGAACGACCGGGTGGTGCGGCTCGTTCGGACCGGCACGGCCCGCTACCCCAACCGCCGCGTCCACGCCGACATGATCACCCGCGGGCCGGCCCCGGTGCTGCGCAGCTCCATGGAGCACTACATGGCCGACTCGCTCGACGAGTACGTCAAGCGGATCGAGAAGTACAGCTTCTGGGGGGCCTCCCAGAACTGGAAGGAGAAGAAGAAGTCGGGCTACTCCCAGGTCTTCGGCCGCTCCGTCTGGCGGTTCCTGCGCACCTACATCTTCCAGCTCGGCATCCTGGACGGCATGCACGGCCTCGTCTTCTGCATGCTCCAGGCCTACGGCACCTACTTGAAATGGGCCCTCCTCTGGGGCTGGCACATCAACGCCGCCCGGGGCCGCATGCCCAACCTGCCCATCTTCGACGAGGACGAGGCCACCTGGCGCGGCCTGGACGAAGGGGCCGAGCCCTCGCGGGCCTCGCAGTAGGTTCGCCGGTCGGCTGCGCCGCCCGGCCCTCACCCCAACCCTCTCCCAGCCTCCCGCCCCCCGACCGGGAGAGGGAGCCCTTACGAAAAAAGAAGCAATCTCCAGCAGTCTCCCTCCTCTCCCGGGGGTGGACGGGAGGCTGGGAGAGGAGGGTCGGGGAGGTGAGGGCCCGGGTGGGGGCTCTC
>DATHUD010000728.1:0-8173 GCA_035462575.1 Thermoanaerobaculia bacterium
CGGCCGAGGAAGCGGGCGCGGTCGGTCTCCCACCGGAGCTCCCCGGGGTCCGGCGGCGCCGGGACCACGGTGTGGGCCAGGACCACGGGCTCCTCGGACGGCGCGCGCCGCCGCCGCTGGAAGACGAGGGCCCTCGCCTCCGGCAGCCAGCCGCTCTCCACGAAGAGCTTGGCGAAAGCGGGGTGGCGGCGGTCCTCGGCCGGCGGCGCCAGGGCCACCTCCCCGTAGCTGGTGAGCGCCAGGCGGCGCCGCCGGGAGGAGACGTTGGCGATCCGCACCAGCCGGACCTCCAGGTCGCCCGCGGGGTCCACCGCGACCGTCACGCGGACCGCGAGGTCCCGGTGGCGGCTCAGGAATTCAGCCAGGTGGGGGGCGAAGTGGACCTCGCACGGCTCCCCGGCCGGGCACGGCCCTCCGGCCGCGCTCCACACCTCTCCCGCGTCCAGGTCCTCGACGTAGATCGAGGTCCCCCGCGGCGGGAGGGCCGGATCGGCCTCGCCGCGCACCAGGACCCGCCCGTTCCAGCGGCTGCTCCCTCCTCCGCAGCTCGTGACCAGCACGCTGTAGCGGCCGTTCGACAGGAGGTGGGACTGGGGCAGCCACACCGGGGCCGGGACCTTCCAGGAGCCCACCGCTCCCTCGCCGCGAGGGGGGACGGCCTCCGGCTCGGCCGGCCCGGCCGGCAGCTCGCGCAGAGGCACGTAGCGCGGGACCTGCTCGTAGAGCAGCAGCTCCACCGTCGCCATCCGCGGGTCGGCGTGGAAACGGCGGAGCATGGGATCGCCAGAGAGGAAATTGTCGAGGGCGACGAGGATCATGCCCTGGTGGTGGGCCATGTAGGAGCGGACGGCCTGCGGCCGCCGCGGCAGGCCGGCGGTGGCGGGGCCGAAGTCCACGGCCTCGAACAGGCCGTAGCGGCCCGCCAGGCGCAGCCGGGTGAAACGGTCGAGGTTGCGGCAGACGGCCTCGGGGGCGAAGGGGAGCGCGAGGAGCGAGGCGTAGGGCGCCACCACCAGCCGGTCGCCCAGGTCGCGCCGGAGGCCGAGCCCCGGCACGCCGAAGGCCCGGTAGCGGTAGTTGCGATGGGCGTCGAGCTCGGCGTAGCCCGACTCGGAGATCCCCCAGGGGATCGCGTGCGCCTCGGCGAACCGGATCTGCCGCCCGACCGCCGCCCGGCAGCTCCGGGTGAGGGGCGTGTCCTCCGGCGCGCGGGCGAGCAGGCGGGGCATCAGGTACTCGAACAGGGTTCCGCCCCAGGAGAGGAGGGCGGGGACTCCGTCCACGCGGGCGAAGGGCCGGCCGAGATGGAGCCAGTGGCTCAGAGGGGCGTCCCCCTTGGCCAGGGCGAAGAGGCTGGCGAGGCGGGCCTCGGAGGCGAGGAGGTCGTAGTGGTTGGGGTCGAGCTCCCCGGTCGAGGCGTTGTAGCCGATCCGGAAGAGCTGCCGCTCCCGGTCGTAGAGGAACGTGAAGTCCATGCCGAGGGCTAGGGACTCGGCCATCGCCGCCAGCTCTTCGAGGTCGCGCCTCAGGGGAGCTGTCCCTTCCTTGAGGGCCGCGAGCTCGATCAGCCGCCGCACCCGGGTGAGGTGGAACCGCAGGCGCTCCGTCCAGGTGCGCAGCTCGCCGAGGGCCGCCTCGTCCAGGCGCGGCGCGCTCGCCTCGGCCAGGGCCACGATCCCCTCCTCGATCCGGGGCAGCCACTGCTCCTCCGCCTCGGCGAGGAGGGCCGGCCAGCTCGCCGGGTCCCCGCCGCAGCCCTCGATGCGCTCGGCGAGCCGCGCGAGATCGGAGGAGATCGCGCCGGCCTTCTCGCGCGGCGCCGCCATCCCGATCGCCGCCACGGCCTCGGCCAGCACCGCCACCGTGTCGGCGAAGCCGCGGCACAGCTCCGGCCGGAGGAGGGGGGCGCGGGCCGCCTCGCGGCATCCGCGGGCGACGGCGAGGAGGGCGCACGCGAGATTGCCGCTGTCGACCGTCGAGACGTAGCGCGGCTCGAGCGGAGCGAGGCGGAGGGTGTCGTACCAGTTCCAGAGGTGGCCCCGGTAGCCATCCCTCGGGCCGAGCCGGGACAGCGTCTCGAGCGTGCTGCGCAGCCGCGTGGCCAGGCCGTCCACCCCCACATAGCCGAGGTCGTAGGCCGCCAGGGTCGACAGCAGCAGCATCCCGACGTTGGTGGGCGAGGTGCGGTGGGCCACGATCCCGCCCGGGTCCTCCTGGAAGTTGTCCGGAGGCAGCCAGTGGTCCTCGGGGCCCACGAAGCGCTCGTAGAAGTGCCAGGTGCGCCGCGCAAGGAGGCGGAGCTTCCGCAGCTCGGCCGCGGACAGGACCGGGGCCGGCTCCGCGGGGGCCCGGCTCATCCAGGCGGCGATCCCGGGGGAGACGGTCCACAGCAGAAGCAGGGGCAGGGCCGCCCCGAGCCGCTCCGGCGCCAGGAGCGCCACCAGAGCGCCGAGGAGGACCGCGAGGCCGGGCGCCGCGATCATCCCGCGCCAGAACGTGGCCGTGGCCGGCCGCTCTCCGAAGCGGAGGGCCGCGTGGGCGGCCGGGGTCCATTCGAGGAGGTGGCGACGGGTGACCGCCAGCCGGGCCAGCGTGCGGAGGATGGCGTCGACGGTCACCGCCGCCTCGCAGGGGAGGAACGCCAGGGCCGCGGCGGCCCGCGCGGCATTGCCCCGCAACGCCCAGGCGGCCTCGGTGAGGGTCGGCTGCCAGGCGGCCCCGCGGACGAGCCGCCAGGTCGCGGTGAGACCGCCGAGGAAAATCGGGACCGCGAGCGTCGCCGCCACCCCCGCCGCCCAGATCCAGGCCGGCCCGGGCAGAGCGAGCCAGCCGGCGGCGAGGAAGAGCAGGAGGGACGGCGCGAACAGGCTCCGCCGGAGGTTGTCGGCGATCATCCACCGGCCGACGGCCGGCAGCCGGTTCGGCAGGGTGCCGCCCCCGGCCGCGGGCACGCGGGGCAGCAGCCAGGGCAGGAGCTGCCAGTCCCCCCGGATCCAGCGGTGGAGGCGCCGCATGGCGATCAGCAGGTGCGGCGGGTACTCCTCGAACAGGGCGACGTCGGAGACCAGGGCGGCCCGGCCGTGCAGGCCCTCGAAGAGGTCGTGGGAGAGCAGCGCGTTTTCCGGGACGCGGCCGGCCAGGCTCGCCTCGAAGGCCGCGGGGTCGTAGAGCCCCTTGCCGGCGTAGACCCCGCAGCCGAGGAGGTCCTGGTACACGTCGGAGATCGCCCGGGTGTAGAGGTCGAGCCCGGACTCGCCCGAAAACAGCCGGGAGTAGCGGGTGCGGCCCGCGCTTTCAGGCGCCACCTCGATGCGCGGCTGGAGCACGGTGTAGCCGGCGAGGGCCCGGCCGTCCGGGCCGGTCTCCGCCCGGTTGAGCGGATGGGCCAGGGTGGCGGCGAGGCGGGCCGCGCTCCCCCGGGGGAGCCGGGTGTCCGCGTCCAGGGTGAGGACGAAGCGGACCGGCCCGAAGCGGCGGAGGTCGCCGGAAAAGGCTGCGAAGCTCGTGTCCGCGGCGCCGGCCAGCAGCCGGTTGAGCTCGGAGAGCTTGCCGCGCTTCCTCTCCCAGCCCATCCACACGCCCTCCGCGGGGTTGAAGCGGCGCTCGCGGTGGAGCAGGAAGAAGCGGGGCGGGCCCTCCGCTCCCCGGCCGTAGCGCGTTTCGAGGTCCCGGATGCCGTCCTGGGCGAGGCGGAGAAGCTCCGCGTCGTCCGGCATCTCCTTCGCCGGGGCGTCGCAGAAGTCGGAGAGGAGGGCGAACCCCAGGCTCTCCCCCGGATTGGCCAGGAAGCCCACCTCCAGGTTGCGCAGGAGCGTCCGGACCTCCCCGGGGCTGGAGAGGAGGCACGGCACGGCGACCAGGGTGCGGGCGTCGTCCGGCAGATCCTCCTCGAACCCCATCTTGGGCAGCACCCGGGGCGGCAGGCTCAAGGTGAGGAGCAGGTTGACCACGCTCACCGCCAGGGTCACGGCCGGCGCGAGCGCGAGGACCGCGAGGAGAAGGAGCCCGCCCCCGGTGATCCCCATCCGGGGCGCGAGAGGGAAGACCAGGACGAACGCTCCCGCCGTGGCCGCGGCCACGCTTCCCAGGTAGACGAAAGTGGGGTGGCGCCGCACCCAGCGCCCCGGCCGCGCGCGGACCGGCGGCCGGTAGCCCAGGTGGCGCTCGAGAGCGGGGCGGCCGGCGTCCACGAGGTGGAAGCCCACGTGCCGCTCCCGGCGGCCCTCCCCTCCCTGGGCGCTCTGCCGCACGGCCCCGCGGGCGACCTCCGGCTCCGGCCGGCCGCTCCCCCGGGCGAGCTCCTCCACCGCCTTGCGGTACCGGTCCCGGGTCTCGAAATCCATGCGGGCGTACGCTCCGGCCGGGTCCCGGCGCAGCTCCCGCTCGACCCGGCTGGTCTCCTCGAAGAAGACCTTCCAGTCGGCGGCGGCCAGCCCGCGCAGGGTGAGGATGGCCTCGCCGATCCGGGCCGCCGCCCTCTCCGCGCCGTCCGGGGCCCCCGGGTCGGCCGCTGCCGCCGTGCGGGCGAGGTCCTCCAGGACCTCCAGGCGCAGGAGGGCCGGGAAGGCCCAGAGCTCGCCGATGGTGAGGGGCCTCTCTTCCTGGGAGTCTTCCACCCGGCGCCGGACCCGCGCGAGGTCGAGCGGTCCGGACCGCTCCTGCCAGGCTTCGCGGACCAGGGCGGCGAGCCGCGGCTCGCCGGACGCCGTCCGAGGAAGCCTGCGGTAGAAGCCGTCCGGCAGATCCTCGGCGACCTGCCGGAGGGCGGCTTCGATCACGTGGGCGTTGTCGAGGAGCCATTCGGCGGCGTGGGACGGGGCTTCGCCTTCGGCGAGAGGGCGGGCGAGCCGCTCGCGGGCGGCGCGCAACGCGCGTTCCGCCACCGCCCGCCGAACGGCGGGCGGGCTCCCGGAGCGGCCGGTCTGGCGCTCGTCTCGCATGATGCGGGTCTCCCCGGCCTTCAGCGGGCCGTGGCGAGGCGGAGCTCGGGCTCGGTGCCTTGCGCCTCCTCCGGCTCGCGCGCGGGGAGGTCCTGGAACACGAGCAGAGGCGTCGTCCCGTGCTCGATGAGCCGGTCGGCCACGCTGCCATAGGGCCAGGGAGCCGCGCCGGAGCGGCCGTGAGCGCTCACCACCATCAGCGAGACGCGCTCGTCCGCGGCCACCTTCTCCAGGGCCTGGACCACGTGGGGCGACTCCACCAGGAGCTTCCGCACCGCGAGGCCGCTGCCTGAAAGCAGCGCCTCCATCTCGGCGAGATACCCCTCCGCCGTCTTGCGGTCGAGCTCGGCGAGCTTCTGCGTCAGCTCCCGCTCCTCCGGGGCGGGCGGCATCCGGCCGGGCAACTGGGGGACCTCGACCACGTGGACGAGGAGGATCTCTCCCTGGTGGGCGCGGGCGATGGAGGACGCGAGATGCAGCGCCCACTGGGCGCGCTGCGAGCCGTCCAGGGGGACCATCACCCGCTGGTAGCGAATCTCCGCGGGCACCTCCGCCGCGGGCTCCGCGTCGCGGACGAGGAGGACCGAGGCGACGGCCCGCGAGACCACCTTCCGGGCCGTGCCCCCGAGGTGGAACCGGCTCCGGCCCCCCCGGCCATGGGCGCCGAGCACGATGACGTCGGCCTTTCGCGTCCGCGCCGCCTCGAGGATCTGCTCGGCCGCGGAGCCTTCGGCGAGGAGGGTCGCGGCCCGCACGCCCCGGGCGCCGAGCCCGGCCGCCAGCCGGCTCAGATAGGCCTTGATCTCGGCCTGGTTGAGCCGCCAGGACACGGCGTCGACGCAGCCGTTCGCGGCCCCCGGGGGCGTCTCCTGCACGCGGAGCAGGAGGAGCTCGGCGTCGAAGGCCCGCGCGACCGCAGCCGCCTGGGCCAGGGCCTGCTCGGCCAGGGGTGAGCCGTCCAGAGGCATCAGAATCCGTTCGATCATCGCGGGCCTTCCTTTCTTTTTCTCAACCGGTCTTCACCGTCCGGGAGGCGGCTTGCGGGGGACCGCCCGGCGGGTCTTGGGGGGCTCTTTCTCCTCCCGCTCCCGCCTGTTGCGCAGGACGTCCTTCTGCCGTTTCACCTCGCGCTCCAGGGCCCGGCGCTCCTCGTCCTGCCGCTCGCGGATCGCCTCCTCGGAGGTCTCCTGGGGTGGCTTCCGGCGCTCCTCGCGCTGCAACCTCTCCAAGGCCCTCCTCTGGGCCTCCTCCCAGGCCGCGAGGTCCCGCTCCTCCCTCTCCTGCCGGCGCCGGAGCTCGCGCTCCACCGCCGGAGACGGCGGCTCCCCGGCGTCCGGCGGCGGCGCGGGACGCGTCCGGCGGGCCTCGCCGCCCGGCTCCTCCCGGACCTCGGGCCGGTAGACGCGGACCGCCTCCCGCTCGACGGCCTCGGCCCGGCGCGGCGGCCGGTCCAGGTCTTCCAGGACGTGGCGCTCCACCCGCCCGATGCGGCGCTCGAGCTCGTCCACGTCGATGCCGTGCACGGCGACGTGGCGCGCGAGCTCCTCATAGCGGGTGACGTTTCGCGTCTCCCGCAGGTGGAACCCGTTGCGCGGCGGCGGGCTCAGGCGGTGCCAGACCCGGGGCGCCAGGAAGTCCCGTTCGGGGACGAAGCTCCACCAGTGCTCTTCGAGAACGAGGTCGAGGTCGAGGCCGTCCAGGTCGAGCCCCACGCCGACGACCCAGCGCGCCCGCGGCGGCAGGGGGGCCCAGCCGATCCAGCCGGGGCCGTGCCGCCAGGCGACCCAGGAGGGGGCCCAGACGGTGTCGGGAATCCAGATCCAGCCGTAGAAGGGTTCGTAGGTCCAGCGGCCGTAGTGATAGGGCGCCCAGCCCCAAACCTCTTCGGCGATCCACGTCCAGCCCAGATGCGTATACACCCACCGGCCGTGCGTGTACGGCCGCCATCCGGGCTCGACGTCCCAGGGGGTCCAGACCCGGCCCCAGGGCTCCACCCAGAGCCAATCGCCATAGGGCGAGAGCGCGTCGTAGAAGAAGGAAAGCTCCACCTCCACCCCGGGCTGCCAGCCCGGCGGCTCCGGCTCTCCCGCGTAGACCAGACAGCCGGAGACGGTAAGGAGGGAGAGGGAGAGCGCGAACAGCAGGCTTCTCCGCATGATGACGTCCGGCCCCTTTGTGCCGGTCGAATCCGAGATCGGCGGGGGCCGGCCTCCTACTTTACTACTTTAGGAGGGCCGTTTCCGGGAGGCGCCGCCCGGAGGGAGTGGAGAGGGGTGCGCGGCGGGGTGGGGCGAGGCCCCGTCATCCCGCGCGCTTGAGGTACGCCATCGCTCCGTCGAGCGAGGCGAGCTTCGGGTAGTCCGCCTCGGGGATCTCGACCCCGAGCCGCTTGTGGACCCCGATGACGAAGTTCAGGAAGTCCATGGAGTCGAGGTCGAGCTGCTCGCGCAGGCTCTCGGCCGGGTCGATGGCCGCGGGGTCGGCCTCGGGCGCGATCTCGCCCAGGACCGAGAGGACGGCGGCGCGGATCTCTTCGGTGGTTTTCGTTGCGGTGCTCATAGCTTCTCCGGCTCCTGGAGGAATTGGTCGAGGGCGGTGAGGAAGAGGGCTCCGCGGTGGCCGTCGGTCGCCCGGTGGTCGGCGGAAAGGGTGGCGGTGACGACCGGGCGGACGCCCAGCAGGCCGTTTTCGGCCCACGGCCGCTCGACGATCCGGCCGAGCCCCACGAGCGCCACCTGCGGCGGGTAGATCACTCCGAACACGGTCTCGACCCCCTGGTCGCCCAGGTTGGTCACGGTGACGGTGGGATCGCTCATCTCGGAGCTGCGGAGAGTCCCGGCCCTCGCCCGCGCCACGAGATCGCGCAGCGCCGCCATCAGCTCGCCGAGGCTCTTTTTGTCCACGTCGTGGATCGCCGGGGCGATCAGCCCGCCGCCGCGCAGTGCGACGGCGACCCCCAGGTGGACAGCCTCGCTCGGCCGGAACGCGTCGTCCACGTAGAAGCCGTTGAGCTCCGGCACCTTGCGCAGCGCGAGCGCCACGGCTTTGAGGAGGATGGCGGCCGGCAGGAGCCGCTCTTCCACGGAGCGCCTGCGGTTCTCCTCCGTGAGCCAGGCCAGGGCCCGGCGCATGTCGATCGTGGCGGACAGATAGTAGTGGGGGATCTCCCGCTTCGAGCGCGCCTTGGCCGCGCCGATCGCCCGCCGCATGGAGGCGGCCCGATCGCGCGGCGG
>DATHUD010000729.1:0-6713 GCA_035462575.1 Thermoanaerobaculia bacterium
CCGGGCCGCCCCTACAAGGAAGGTCAGCGAATCCCGTACTTCCGGTTCACGGCCGCCGCGGCCTGCTGCAGGATCTTCGCGGCCTCCGGCGTCAGCCGGATGGTCCTTCCGCTGGCGAGCTTGAGCTCTGCCGGGAGCCCCACGAGGGGCTTTTTCGAAAGCATGCCGTAGATGGACAGTCCCGCGGCGTACGAGCCGGCCGCGGAGGGGTGGAACTGATCGCCGCTGTAGAGCGCCACGCCGGCGTTGCGCCGCTGCGCCTCGCGGATCGCCTCTCCGGCCGGGAAGAAGATGCCGTTGACGTCCTGGGCGGCCAGGCGGTACGCCTCGCGCACGTCGTCGAAGTAGTTGAGGCGGTCCGGGGTGGGCCAGACCATGTAGAGAGCGGTCCGCCCGCCCGCCTCGCGGATCTTGGCGTCGAACCTCCGGGTCCAGTCCCGGAGGTGCTCGCGGCTGTCGGGCGCGGACGAGGGGCCCTGCTGGAGCACCACGACGTTCCACTTTCCCTTGGCGATCGCGTCGAGCGCCGATCCGTCATCCCAGAGGTCTTCGAGGTTGGCGCCACCAAAGGTTATCGAATCCACGTGGAACTCTTGCCCGCGGGCCTTGGCGAGCGCCTGCACGATTCCGGGGAGGTCGTTCGAGTACGTGAGGCTGTTGCCGAGAAACAGGATGCGGAGCTTCAACCGGGCCTCCTCGAATTCGGGGACGACCTGAGCGCTCGCCTTGGAGGACGAGCCGAACAGGAGTGAGAGAAGGACTGCGAAGCGTGAGGCCATGCGGAGAATGGAGGCCGGGTTCCTTGGATTTCGGGGCACGTAGAGGTCTCCTCGGGTCGTTGGTGGGCGCGCGAGCCGCCGGAAGGGCGGGCTCGTACCACAGTCAAGAAGGTGCTGCGCCCACCTCCGAAGGGGACATCGCCGCGGCCGGCTCGCTCTCCCCGCGCCGCACGAGCTGCCCGCAGGCGCCCTGTACGTCCCGCCCACGGCTCCGGCGCACCGTGACGAAGCAGCCGTGCCGGTGGAGGCGCGCCGCGAAGCTCTGGACGCGCGGTTCCGTGGGCTCGCGGAAGGGGGAGTGGGCGTGCTCGTTCATGGGGATCAGGTTGACCGTGTGGCGGTGGCGCAGCTCCCCGAGCCAGTCGGCCAGGCGGTCGGCGTCCTCCAGCGTGTCGTTCTCCCCGGCGAGGAGCACGTACTCGAAGAGGAGGCGCTCGTGGCGCTTGAGCTCCCAGGCGTCCAGAGCCTGGCGGAGGCGCGCGAGGTTCCAGGCCCGGTTGACCGGCATGGTCGCGGAGCGCGCGGCGTCGGTCGTGGCGTTGAGCGAGACGGCGAGCAGCGGCCGGGGGCTCATCCGCGCAAGCTTTTCGATGCCGGAGACGAGCCCCGAAGTGCTCACCGTGATGCGCCAGGGCGAGAGCAGCGCCCCCTCCGGGTGGCAGAGCACCGTAATCGCGCGGTGGACGTGGTCCAGGTTGTGGAGCGGCTCGCCCATGCCCATGAACACGAGGGTTACGGATTCGCCGAGCCTCGGCCCCAACTGGTGCATGAGGGCGAGCACCTGCCCCACGATCTCGCCCGCCGTGAGGTTTCTCACGATGCCCATGGCGCCGGTCGCGCAGAAGGTACAGCCCAGGGCGCAGCCCACCTGGCTCGATATGCAGTAGGTGACCCGCCGGTCGCCGTCCTTCCTCGGCATGTGGACGGCCTCCACGCGGTGGCCGTCGGAAAGCTCGAGCGCCAGCTTGGTGGAGCCGTCGGCGGAGGGCTGGCGCGCGACGATCGCGGGCAGGGAGAGATCGGCGTGGGCCTCCATCCAGGCGCGGGTCTGCCGGGAGACAAAGGGGCGGTCCTGCTCCCAGGTGCGGACGCGCTGGAGCCGCGAGAACACGAGCTCCGGCCGGCCCGGGCACCCGCCGGCGGCCAGGTCCTCGGGCAGGAGCGCCCACGCGGAGGGGAGCCCCTCCTTCTCGGGAGCCTTCCGGTCCCACGGCATCGCGGAGGGGGAGACGATCGTCAGCATCCGGGGGATCTTACCGGATTGGCGGGCACGCGTCTCGCATCCCGGGGGGAGCATGAAGTCATCTGACGCGGGCCGTTTTGTTCTTCCCGGCGTGGGCGGTGCGGTATTGCTCGCGCTCACGGTCGTGGGCTACTCCTTCGCGCGCCGCCGCCTCAAGAATGGGGAACGCGCGGACCGGACCCCGCACAGGGTTCTCCTCGAAGACTCGAAGAGGAAGGCGGCCGGGGGAGCCACCAAGCCCCGGTCCTCTCTGAGGTCGCTCCCGGAGCGGTCGTTCTCCCGGCGGTAACGCCGGGCCCCCGCCCTACGGATCCAGCCACAACCCCAACGCCACGTAATCCTCATCCACCCGGTAGAACTCCCCGATCGGCACCGCCCCGGAGTGGTACCCGACGCCCACCCTCCATCTCCGGTCTCCGGCGGGGACGAGGAGGCCGAGCTGGAGGGTGGGGTCCACTTGCCAGTCCCTCTCTTCCAGGGCTCCGAGGTTCAGCGCGGCGTACCAGCCGAGGCGGCCGTGCCCGATCGTTCCGGGGGCTTCGTGCTCGAGGCCGAATTGGAGGCGGAGGGGCTCCTGGCCGATCTCGTCTTTCGTGGCGAAGCCCCAGCCGGCTTCGGCGTAGGTGCGCCAGCGGCCGTCGATCGACCAGCCGGTGCCCAGGACGGCCTCTTCCCGGGTGTAGGCGATGCGCCGGCGGCCGGTCCGCTCGGCGTATTCGTCTCCCACGTGGCTGGAGATGTGCTTGGTGCCGAGCTGGACGCTCACGCCCTGGCCGAGCGTGGTGCTCACGAGAAAGCCGTAGGTGCCGTCCCAGCCGATGTTGTCGAGCGAGTGTTCGATGTCGAACTGGCCGGTGAAGCCGGCTTCGATGTCCGCCTGCCAGGCGCGCTTCCCGGGTTGCAAGCGCAGCAGTCCGAAGCGGCCTCCGAGCTTCAGGCCCACGCGGCGGTCCCCGGAATCGGTGATCTGGGGATCGGGGAAGTCCAGGAGGGTGACTCCGAACTCGGGCCGCCTCGGGTCCGCGAGGTAGGTGGGGTAGAGGTTCGACGACGGAAACACTTCGAAGGCGGGCTCCGCGGCGGCGCTCGTGGCCAGGAGCAGGCCGGCCCCGATCAGTGCCCTGGTAGTGCTGAGGCTCGGCATGGTGAGGGATTCTATCGTTCGGGTAGAATCGGCCGAAATTCCGATTCACGCGAGGTGAGGTCATGGCCGACGGACAGGTCCCGGGCATCGATGTGAGCCATTACCAGGGGACGGTGGACTGGCAGCAGGTCGCAGGGGCGGGGATGGCGTACGCGTTCGTCAAGGCGACGCAGGGCGTCAGCACGGTCGATTCGCAGTTTGCGGTCAACTGGCCCGGGGTCCAGGCGGCGGGTCTCTTGCGCGGGGCGTACCACTTCTATCAGCCCGGGGACGATCCGCAGCAGCAGGCGGAGCACTTCCTGAGCGTCGTGCAGCTGGAGCCGGGGGATCTCCTGCCGGTGCTGGACATCGAGACCCTGGGATCGCAGACGGCGAGCGAGATCGTCCAAGGCATCGAAACCTGGCTTGGGACGGTCCAGGCGGCGATCGGCCGGGCACCCATCGTGTACACGGCCCCGGGGTTCTGGAACGGCCTGGGGACGCAGCAGTTCGGGCTGTATCCGCTCTGGGTGGCCGAGTATGGCGTCTCCATCCCGAAGCTCCCGGCGGGATGGACGAGCTGGACCTTCTGGCAATACTCGGAATCCGGATCGGTGGCCGGGGTCGCGGGCTCCGTAGACTTGGACGTGTTCCAGGGGAGCCCGGAGGCCCTCCGGCAGTTGACGCTCTGAGGGAGAGGCGGTGACTCGATCCGACGGTGACCCGGTCGCGTCGGTCGCGCCACGCCCTGAGGCGCTATTTCGGAGGGTTCTGGCGGACCGCGTCAGCCCGCTTGATACGCAGGTCGACAGAGGCGGCCTCTTCGGGTGTCAGGGCGAGGAACTCTTCCGCGGTTCCGATTTTCCACCCATGGGCTTCCAGACGTTCTTTCTTGTTCTTGTCCATCAGGCAATCGTAGAACAGTTTTGCCCTCTGTGAGGCGCGTCCCCCGTTCGCCCGGGCATGAATGCCCGGGCTACAAGGGCAGCGCCGGATGAATCCGGCTTCAAGAAGCCACGCTGTTTGAAGCCCCCTTCAGGGGGCGCTGCCTGGTGTAGCCCGGCGATTTATCGCCGGGCGGGGGGGCGGCCCTGCTCAGCCCCTCTCAGTTCTTGCTGTCCTTGCCGCCCTGCGTATTCACGATCCACCCGGTCTGGAGCGGCCGTCCTTCGAGCCCCATCCCTTCGATCGCAGTGTTCTTGAAGACGATGGGCAGGCCCCGGGAGTAGAGCGGGTCCGGGCCGTCGGTGAGCTGGAAGTGGAGGTGGGGCTCGGTGCTGTTGCCGGTGTGGCCGAGCTGGCCGATCGTCTGGCCGCGCTTGACGGTGTCTCCGGCCTTGACCTTGACGCTCCCCTGCTTCAGGTGGATGTAGTTGGAGTGCTCCCCGCCTTCGTGGCGGAGGATGACGTAGTTTCCGGCGATCGCCTTGGGGCTCTTGGCCAGGAGCTCGTTCTGGGCCATCGCGGAACGCTTGTCGTAATCCTCCGTGCTCTCGCCGGGCTGGCGCAGCCCATCGTTGCCCTCCGTGGCGTCGGACACCGCCTCGACGACGACGCCGTCGGCCACGGCGAGGACGTCTCTACCATAGGCGTAGTAGTCGTCGAGCCGGTTGCCCTGCCCCTTGTAGGTGTGGCCGTCGCCGCCGAGGGCGACCAGGTCGAGGGCGAATTCCTGGTTGGTCACCCAGCGATGATGGCTGTGGAGGCTGGGGGCTGCGCCGACATACCAGGTGCCGGCCAGGGGGAAGTGATATTCGTTGGGCGAGCGGTGCTCTTCCACGCGGAGGCTCCCCCGGGCTTCGACGGGCTGGCCCGCGGCATTTTTGGCCCGGGCGATGACCACGATCTGCTCGGGCTTGCCGGCGAGGAGGAGGGGCTTGCCGAAGACGACCAGGGCGGTTCCGGTCTTCAGGGTCCGGTCGGGGGAGAGGCGGATTCCGTTCAGGTAGCGCGAGGTCTGGAAGTAGAAGTCGTAGAGCTTGAGGGCGCCCTGGGCTTCCATGGCGCTCAGCCGCTGGGCGGACTTTTCGAGGTCTTCCGGGGGAACGATCTGGGTCTGGGTGACCTGTCCTTTCGAGACCGCCTGGATCTCCAGGGACTCCAGAGTGACCGGCTCGGCGTCCGTCTGGACGACGGCCACGTTCTGGAGGACGACGGTCGAGAGGCCGCGCCCGGGATCGACCTCGTAGGTGTAGACGGCGTCGCCGGGGTGGAAGCGGACCTCGACGGCCGCGGCCTGGACGGGGAGCAGGGAAAGCAAGAGAAGCGGTAGTTTCCGCATGGGGTTGTCTCCTTGGGGGCTCCGGTGGGTTCCGGAGCCTTGGTGCTCAAGCCTACGCCTGAAGAGGCGAAACGGTTTCAGAACCCGGAGCCGAGGTCCACGTAGATAGAATCGCGGTCTCGAAACGGGAGGGGTGACTTGGAATCATTGATCCGGCAGTGGGATGGAGAGTCGGTTGTCGTTCGTCAAGACCGCGAGACCGGCGCGTGGATCTTCATCGCGGTCCATTCGAGCCTGCTGGGGCCGGCGACCGGGGGAACGCGGATGCGTTGCTACCCCCGCGTGGACGACGCCCTGGAGGACGCGCTGCGTCTCGCCGCGGCCATGACCTACAAATACGCCGTGGTGGGCTTTCCCCGCGGCGGCGGCAAGGCCGTGATCTGTCTGCCCGAGGGGTTCGACCCGGCGGCGCGGCCCGGGTTGCTCCGCCGCTACGGCTCGTTCCTCCGCCAGCTCGGCGGCCTTTTCTCGACCGGGCCGGACGTGGGCACCTCGCCCGCGGACATGGACGTGATCGGGGAGACCGGGGCGCCCTACGTGTTCGCCCGCACGCCCGCCCGGGGGGGAGCGGGCGGGTCGGGGCCCGCCACGGCGCTCGGGGTCTTCGTGGCGCTTCAGGCGGCGGCCGAGCGCGCCCTGGGAAACCCGTCGCTCGCCGGTAGGCGAGTGCTCGTCCAGGGTGCGGGAAGCGTGGGCGGATCGCTGATCGAGAGGCTCGTCGCGGCGGGCGCCGAGGTGCTCTGGAGCGATGTCGATCCCGCGGCCCTGGAGCGGTTTCGGGACGGCCTCGGTCTGCCCTTCGTCTCCCCCGAGAGCGTCTACGACACGCCGTGCGACCTGTTCTCCCCGTGCGCCCTGGGGGGTGTCCTCTCCGAGGCCACGATCCCACGCCTCCGCTGCCGGGCGGTGGCGGGCGCCGCGAACAACCAGCTCGCCACCCCGGAGGATGCGGAGCGGCTGCGCGCCCGGGGCATTCTCTACGCGCCCGACTTCGTCGTGAGCCTCGGCGGCTCCGTGGCGATCACGGGGATCGAGGCCATGGGATGGTCGCGCGAGCGGGCGGAGGAGGAGGTCGGCCGCATCGGGGATACGTTGCGGAAGGTCTTCGCGCGGGCGGAGGCGGAGGGGATCACCACGGACGAGGCCGCGCGCAGGATCGCCCGGGACCGGCTGGCGGGAAGGACATAAAGGACTGACACGGACTTACACGGACCCACACGGACCAGCAAGGACAGACAGAGCTTCCTTTTCCTGTCCTTGTTGGTCTGTGTAAGTCCGTGTGGGTCC
>DATHUD010000730.1:0-11087 GCA_035462575.1 Thermoanaerobaculia bacterium
CCTCCTCTCCCGGGGGTGGACGGGAGGCTGGGAGAGGAGGGCCGGGGTGGTGAGGGCCCGGTAGGGGGCTCGGCCGCAATCTGACAAAGTAGAACTAGGGTAGGATGGGAGCAGACATCCTACCGGCGGCAAGCTTTTTGGCGGGAGCGCGTCCCTTTCGGGGCCTGCCGTCCGGAGGCTCGAAAGGAGGCTTCAGATGGCGGGGAAGTTCGAGCTGGAGAAGGCGTCCGACGGGCAGTTCATTTTCCGCTTGAAAGCGGGCAACGGGCAGGTGATCCTCGCGAGCGAGCGGTACGGCGAGAAGAGGAGGGCCGTCGCGGGGATCGAGTCGGTCCGCAAGAACTCGCAGATCGACGCGCGCTACGAGCGCAAGACCTCCTCCAAAGGCCAGGCGTACTTCGTCCTCAACGCCTCGAACGGCCAGACCATCGGCCAGAGCGAGATGTACTCCTCCCAGGCGGCAGCCGAAAAGGGTATCGAGTCCGTCAAGAAGAACGCACCGGATGCCGCGGTGCAGGACAAGACGGCCGCCTGAAGAGCCCTTCCTGAAAAGGCGGCGGGCTCCACCCGCCGCCTCAGAGACCCCGCCCTGCCGCGTGCGAAAAGAGGGGGGATTTCCTGCGCCCCTTCCCCAGCCTCTTCGATTAAACTGAAGTCTCCTTGAAAGGAGACGTCATGAGGAGATTCCTTCCTGCAGTGCTCTCCGTCTTCGCAGCCTTCCTGATCTTCACCTCCCTCCCTCTCCCAGCCTACGCCGCACCACCCCCGCCCTCGGGAGCCTTCGACGAGACGGTCGTCGACGGCCTCTTCCGCCCGGTCCGCATCCGGCGGGATGCCCACGACATCCCCCACATCTTCGCGGCCAACGACCGGGACGCCCTGTTCGCCCTCGGGTACTCCCACGCCCGCGACCGGTTCTTCCAGATGGACCTGCTCCGCCGCACCTTCAGCGGCACGCTCACCGAGCTCGTAGGAGAGCCCGCCCTGGCGCAGGACATCCAGCTCCGCACCCTGGGGCTGCGCCGCGCGGCCGAGGCGTCGCTCCCGGTCCTGTCTTCCGCCACCCGGGCCTGGCTCACGGCCTACGCGCGGGGGGTCAACAGCTACATCCGGAACCCGGCCAATCCTCTGCCTCCCGAGTACGGAGTCCTGGAGCTCTCGCAGGACGGAATCCGGCCCTGGGATCCGGTCGACAGCCTCGTGATCGGCAAGGGGCTCGCCTTCAACCTGTCCTTCGACCTCGGGGACATCGACCTGACCACGGCGCTCTTCGCCTTCCAGACGGCCGGCACCCTCGCGGGCTTTGAGGGCGAGGCGCTCTTTTATCAGGACCTCTACCGGAGCGCCCCCTTCGATCCCGCGGTCTCCATCCCCGGCTTCCTGCCGGACAGCGATACGGCGCGCGCCAAGGGCCCCGTCTGCTCCGCCAGCAAGTCCTTGTACCTCTCCGACCGCACCGCCGGCCTCGCCCGCTCGTTCAGCGAGAAGGCCCGGCAGATCCCTCTCCTCCGCGACGCCCTGGAGCGCCGCGAGACCGGCCGGGGGAGCAACTGGTGGGTGGCGAGCGGCAAGGTGACCGCCACCGGCCGCCCGCTCCTCGCCAACGACCCGCACCTGGGGCTGGACACTCCCAGCATCTTCTATGAAGCCCAGCTCCGCATCGCGGGCGGCGAGCGCCCGGCCATGAACGCCTTCGGCGTCACCTTCCCCGGCATCCCGGGGATCGTCCTCGGCTGCAACCCGCGGATCTGCTGGGGCGCGACCACCAACCCGATGGACGTGACCGACGTCTACCAGGAGCGGCTGGTCTTCAATCCGGCCACCGGCCTCCCCGCGTTCACGGTCTTCGATGGAAACCAGGAGCCGCTGGTCGCCATCCCCCAGAGCTTCTTCGTCAACCAGCCCGGGGACGACGTCCTCAACAACCTCGTGCGGGCTGGCGTCGGCCCTCTCGAGGGCGGGGTCACCTTGATCGTGCCGCGGCGAAACAACGGCCCGATCGTGGCCGTGGACGTGTCGAACCCGGCGGAGCCGCTCGCGCTTTCCGTGCAGTACACGGGCTGGAGCCCCACCCGGGAGCTCGACGCCTTCCGGATCTGGAACCGGGCCGGCAATCTCGCCGACTTCCGCCAGGGGCTCAACTACTTCGACGTGGGCTCACAAAACTGGGCCTACGCGGACGTCGCCGGCAACATCGCCTACTTCACGAGCGCCGAGATGCCGCTGCGCGAAGACCTCCAGCTCATGCGGCGGTGGGACGGCCTGCCTCCCTTCTTCATCCGGGACGGCACGCACACCCGGAAGAACGAGTGGCTCCCCGCTCCGGCCAGCCCGGCCCGCCGGGACCCCGGGCAGGCGATCCCCTACGAGATCCTGCCGTTCCGCGAGATGCCCCAGGTGGTCAACCCCGAGCGCGGCTGGATCGCCAACGCCAACAACGATCCGGTCGGCACGAGCCTGGACAACAACCCCTTGAACCAGCTCCGGCGCGGGGGCCAGGGCATCTACTATCTCGGCCCCGGCTATGACGGCGGCTTCCGCATGGGGCGCATCGAGCGCCTCCTCGAAGCCGAGCTCGAGCGCGACGGCAGCTTCTCCAAGGACGACTTCAAGCGCTTCCAGGCCAACAACCAGATGCTCGACGCCGAGATCCTGACCCCGCACCTCCTCGCCGCCTTCGACCGCGCGAGCGCGACCAACGCCTCGGGCCTGCTGGCCGGCCTGGCCGCCAACCCGCGGGTCGCCGAGGCCGTCGGCCGCCTGCGGACTTGGGATTACAGCACCCCCACCGGCATCCGCGAGGGGTACGACCCGGGCGACGATCCCACGAACCTGCCCGAGCCCACGGCCGAGGAGGTGGCGAAGAGCATCGCGGCCACGATCTACTCCGTCTGGCGCGGGCAGGTCGTCCAGCGGGTGATCGACGACACTCTGGCGGGCGTCGGCCTCGAAGATTTCGCGCCGGGGAGCGACCGGGCGATGTCCGCCCTCCGCCATCTTCTGGACACCTTCCCGGCGAACCAGGGGCGCGGCGCCTCGGGGCTGCAGTTCTTCGCCGTGCCCGGCACCTCAGGGCCGGCGGAGGCGCGGGACGTCATCCTCCTCGCCTGTCTCCAGGACGCCCTGGAGCTCCTGGCGAGCGACGCCTTCGCCCCCGCCTTCGGAGGCTCCACCAACCAGAACGACTACCGCTGGGGCAAGCTCCACCGGATCGTCTTCGACCACCCGCTGGGAGATATCTTCAACATTCCGCCCGGCGGCGGCCTCGCGAATCTCGCGTCCGACCTCCCCGGCGTCCCCCGCTCCGGCGGCTTCGAAGTGGTGGACGCCTCCGGTCACAGCGCCCGGGCGGACGGCGTGAACGAATTCATGTTCGGAAGCGGTCCGGCCCGGCGCTTCGTCGGGGAGATGAAGACGGACGGCCCCGTGGCCGAGGAGGTGATCCCTGGAGGCGAGAGCGGCCTCCCGAGCAGCATCTTCCGGACCGACCAGCTCTTCCTCTGGCTCACCAACCACTACCACCCCTGGCCCTACCGGCCGGCGGATGTAACCGACGCCACGAGGACGGTCGAGGTGCTCACGCCGCGGTAGGACCCCAGCCCAGCCCCCTCTCCTCAGAGGAGAGGGGGCTCTCTTCCACCCTGGTATCATCCCGCCCGCCATGGATTACGTTCGACTCGGCCGGACCGGCCTCAAGGTCTCCCGCATCTGCCTCGGCTGCATGAGCTACGGCGATCCCGCGTGGCGCGACTGGGTGCTCCCCGAAGAAGCGGGCCGCCCGTTCATCCAGCGGGCGCTGGAGCTCGGGATCAACTTCTTCGACACGGCGGACATGTACTCCCGGGGCGTTTCCGAGGAGATCCTGGGGCGGGCGCTCAAAGACTTCGCCCGCCGCGACGAAGTGGTGATCGCGACCAAGCTCTACTTCCCGATGGGGGACGCCCCCAACGCCCGGGGGCTCTCCAGGAAGCACATCTTCGACGCCATCGACGGCTCGCTTCGCCGGCTCGGGGTGGACCACGTGGATCTCTACCAGATCCACCGTTTCGACCCCGAAACCCCCATCGCGGAGACCCTGGAAGCGCTCCACGACCTCGTCCGCGCGGGCAAGGTCCGCTACATCGGCGCCTCCAGCATGTTTGCCTGGCAGCTCGCGAAGCTCCTCTACACCGCCAGCCTCCACGGCTGGACGCGGTTCGTCTCCATGCAGAACCATTACAACCTTGCCTACCGGGAAGAAGAGCGGGAGATGCTCCCTCTCTGCCGCGAAGAAGGCATCGGCGTCCTCCCCTGGAGCCCGCTCGCCCGCGGCTTCCTCGCCGGCAACCGCCCCCGTGGCGACCAGGGCACCACCCGCCGTTCCCAGAGCGACAACTTCGCTCACGAGTATTACCACCAGCCCGAGGACTATGAAGTTCTGGACCGCGTGATCGCCCTGGCGGAGCGCCGCGGCGAGAAGCCCGCGAGGATCGCCCTCGCCTGGCTCCTCCACCAGCCCGGCGTCACCGCTCCCATCCTGGGCGCCACCCGCATGGAGCACCTGGAGGATGCGGTGGCGGCTTTGGAAATCCGCCTCTCCGAGGAGGAGCGGAAGGGGCTCGAAGAGCCGTACAAGCCGCACCCGGTGCTCGGGCACGAGTAGTGGCCGCAGGGCCGCTCCCGTCCAAGAGCCCACCTTGCTGGCTGCCCCCGACTGCAACTTCGTCGCGGTGCTACAATTTTCAGAGGAGCGCTCTCCTGCTCCATCCCGGTGCTCCGTTTGACCTGGGTAGCTTCCGCGACGGAGGCTCCGAACTCGATACTCGAAGGTGGCCGATGGACAAATCGAGCCAAGCTGAGCTCCTCAACCGGCAGGCCGTACAACTGCAGGCCATGGGGAGAGCCCGGGAATCTCTGGCTTCTTTTCAGAAGGCGGCCGTCCTGTTCCACGAGCTCGGAGATCTTGCGGGGCAGGGGCGCTGCCTCAACGGTGTCGGCGCTCTCTTCAAGGATCTGGGTGAGCCCGGAAAGGCGATCGGTCCTCTCGAGCAGGCGCTCGCTTTGCGAAGGGCCACTCGCGATATCCGGGGTGAGGCAATAACACTCACAACCCTGGGTCCGGCCTATCAGAGTCTCGGCCGTCCCGAGGAAGCCCGGTCTTGCCTGAACCGCGCACTGTCCCTCATCCGGTGGACCGGCGATCGTGTTCGCGCGGGACAAATCCTTTTCAATCTCGGCGAGATCGCCTTTGTCACCGGTGATCTTCCGAGTGCTCTCAAGCGATTTGAGGAGGCTTTGGAAATCGCAAGAGAAGAGGGAGATCCTTTCGAGGAGCTCAAGTGTATCGATCTCCTGGGCCAGACCAGTATCCAAGCCGGGCGCCTGCACGAAGGCCTGTCTCTCTGCCAGCAAGCTCTTGGACTGGCTCAGGAGATGGGCAACCCGATCGCGATCTCGTGCAGTCTCCACGGCATAGGGTTGGCCTACTGCGAGTTAGGACAGGACGAACAGGCCCTGAACGCCTTCGAGGCATCCCTCGAGTTCGACAAGAGGGCAGGGGCCACGGGCATGTCTCCAGCCACGCTCAGCTCGATCGCTCACATCTGCCTCCAGTCGGAGGAGCTCCGCCCCCGGGCTGCCATGTGCCTTCAGGAGGCCCTCTCCCTCGCTCGGGAGTCTGGTGATACATACGGCCTTGCAGGCGCGTTGCTGACCCACGCCCAGCTTTGCCTCAATTTGAATCGGCTCCAGGAAGCACATCAATCTCTTACTGAAGCGTCCTCTCTGGCAGCAAAAAGCCGAAATCTGACGAAACAGGCTGAAATTCTCACCATTCTGGGCTCCCTTCATCGTGGCGAAGCCCGAACGGCCGAAGCCATGGACGAGATGCGCAGGGCGGTCGCGCTCTATCGTAAAGCGGGGAACCGGCCTGGAGAGGCACGTGCGCTCCACAACCTCGCTACGGTCTTCGATGAAGGCGGTGAAAGGGAAAAAGCCTTCGAATACTTCGAGGCGGCCACGCGCGTCTTCGATAGTCTCCGCCAGGAAACCGGAGGCGAGCACCGCATCTCCTATTTCGACAAGCGCGAGGTGCAGAACACTTACAAGGTCTACGCCTCGCGTCTCACGGAAGCATTCCGGGAGACTTCCGATCCCCGCTATGCCGAACGCGCTTTCCATGTCTCCGAGCGGCGGCGCACCCGAGCACTTCGGGAGTTCCTGCAGAACCGGCTCCTCGGCAGTCCCGCGTCAGACGGCGAAGGCCTGCTCGAGGAATGGCGCCGTGCCTCTGCACGCCTTCAAGCAACGGGGAGCACTCTTGACGACCGGGAGCTTCCGGACGAAGTGCGAGCCCGCCTCCTTCAGGAACAGGAAGACCTTCAAGCCGAAAGGCTCCGCCTCGAAGAGAGATTTTTCAGGCTCGATCCACGGCACGCGGGCCTTGCGCGCCCCGACGCTGTGACAGTACAACAGGTCCGCGACGAGATCCTCGGCCCGGACGAGGCGCTTCTCGAATACTCCCTCCATCTGGACCGGACCCTGCTCTGGATCGTCACCCACGAGAGCTTCGAGACCTTCAAGCTTCCGGGGGTCTCCGAGATCCGGGCCCTGGTGAGCCAATTGCGGAAAGCTGTGAAGGCCCGCGACCCGGAGCTTCACCGGATTTCCAACCGCCTGTACGCGGCGATTCTGGAGCCGGCGAGGGAACGGATCGAGGGCAAGGAGTTGATCGTCGTTCCTGACGACACCCTTCTGATCCTCCCCTTCCAACTTCTCGTGACTGACCCGGACCCCAGAACCGGAGGCCCCTCCTTCCTGGGCCGCCAACACGTCATTCGCTACGCTCCCTCCGCCACGGTCCTCACCGTCTTGAAAAGCGCTGGTCCCCGACCCGAACCTTCCTTGGATCTCGCAGCCTTCGCTCCCGTCGACTTTCCAGGTCTCCCCACGCGCGAAGGAGGACGGCTTCCTTATTCACGAACGGAGGTGGAATCGATCAGCGCTCTCTTCCCGATAGAGCGAACCCGGACATACATCGGCCGCGACGCCCGAAAATCGTCCGCTCTGTCGGCCTCCATGGGAAGCGCTCGCTTCCTCCACTTCGCCACCCATGGCCTGCTCAATGTCATCCGCGCCGAAAGCTCCGCTCTCCTCCTCCGGGACGAGGATGGCCGTCCGGTCCCTCTGCACGTCGGCGAGATCGCGAACCTCCGCCTGCAGGCAGACCTCGTCGTCCTGAGCGCCTGTGAGACCGGGCTCGGAGCCGCCAGTCATGGAGAGGGTATCCTCGGACTCACGCGGGCCTTCTTCTACGCCGGCGCGAACGCCGTTTGTGCCAGTCTCTGGTCCGTCTATGACGATTCGACGGCCGATTTAATGAAGGAGTTTTATAAGAAGATCGTAGGTGGATTGCCGCCGGCAAGGGCGCTCCAGGAGGCGCAGATAGAACTGATGGACTCACCACTCGGCAGCTCTCCCATCGAATGGGCCCCTTTTATCCTCATCGGCTGACCCCGTCCTCTCCGATTGTGGGTGCCACCCGGATCGAGCACCTGGAGGATGCGGTGGCGGCTTTGGAAATCCGCCTCTCCGAGGAGGAGCGGAAGGGGCTCGAAGAGCCGTACAAGCCGCACCCGGTGCTCGGGCACGAGTAGGGTTCCGGGAAAGCAGGCTTGCTCCACCGCGTTCAAGCTTGAGACGGCGCGAACGAGTTTCCTCGGTCGCGGTGAAGCTTGCCGCGTCCTGTTCCAAGCCTGGCCGCCCGCGCGCAAGCTCGTGGCGAGGCGAAGCAAGTTTGTGTCTCCCTATCTCTGGCTTCGCTCCGGCAGCTCAAGCTCGAACCGCGACGCGCAAGCTTCGCCCGCCGCGCTCAAGCTTCGACGGGCCGGATCAAGCTTGCCCACGGCCGGGGAATCCTGGCTCGATGCAATCCAAGCTTGCTCCGGGCCGTACCAAGCTTGAGGTCACCCGGTCGAAGCTTCGTCCGGGCGGAGCAAGCTTGAATTTTCCGGGCGAAGGTCGCCGCGTGACTCAACAATCTCCGCCTCCACGGTGTCTCCTTCCCCGGGCCTGGAAACCACGTGGAGGCGGAACATGCCGGGAAAGTTCGAGATTCGGACCTCGTCGAACAGCCAGTTCTACTTCAACCTGATGGCCGGCAACGGCGAGCCCATCCTCACCAGCGAGACCTACTGGAACAAGTCCGACGCCCGGAACGGGATCGACTCGGTGAAGACCCATGCGCCCTTCGACTCCAGCTACGAGAGGAAGAGCGCGGCCAACGGGGAGTTCTACTTCGTCCTGCGGGCGATCAACGGGAAGACCATCGGCCGGAGCGAGGGGTACAGGAACTGGTCCGGCATGGAGAACGGCATCGAGGCCGTCAAGAAGAACGCCCCCGGGGCCGCGGTGGCCGACCTCGCCTGAGGAGCGGCTCGGCGCACTATCGTGAATTCCGGAGCCGGTCTCCGCGCCGCCCTTGCTCCCCACCCCCCCGGTTGGCTACCATCCCGGCCCGGCCCGGGCGAAGCTCCCTCGCCCTCCCTTCCAGGAGGTCTCATGTATCGCGAACCCGATTTCTCCCGTCCGCGCCTCGCGGAGGCTCCCGAGTGCCGGTTCGAGCCGGCTCCGGCGGACACGGTGCTGCCGGACGGCTTCATGTCCACGACGAACCACCCCACGTACGTGAAGGTCGGGGGACGCTGGCGCATGCCGGAGCGGCCCCGGATGGATTCCCACCTGGTGTGGGACCCGGCTTCGGAGCGGCTGATGATCAAGGAGTTCCGCCTCGTCCGGAAGGGCGACCTCGTGGCCGTGGCCACCGCCGAGGACGGCTCGGAAGGGGTGCTCGTATGGGAGCGCGGCTTTTCGGGCGAGGTGGACGACACCCAGATCCCCGAGGCGTTCGCGTTCATGTCCTCGGAGGTCTCCCGCGAGAAGCCGGTGAACTACGACGCCATCTTCCGCGAGTTCCTCAGGAACCGCGGCAAGGACGGCTTCATCCTCTGGGTCATCGGCCCGGCCCTGGTCCACGCCCGCGGGCGCATCGCCATGGAGTGGCTGATCCACAACGGCTTCTGCCACGGCGTGATCACGGGCAACGCCGTGGGCGTCCACGACGTGGAGGCCGCGCTCTACGGCACGACGCTCGGCATGATGGCGGACGGCTCGGGCACGGCCGGAGGGCATGCGTCCCACATGAAGGCGATCAACGAGGTGAAGAAGGCCGGGTCGATCCGGACTCTCGTGGAGCAGGGGCGCCTCCCGGGAGGGATCATGCACGCGCTGACGGTGACGGAGACCCCCTACGTGCTCGCCGGGTCGATCCGCGACGACGGCCCGCTGCCGGAGACGATCCCCTCGGCCCTCGACTCCCAGGAGGCGATGCGGGAGCTGAGCACCCGGGCGACCATGGTGGTGATGGTGGCGACCGCCCTCCACGCCATTGCCGTGGGCAACATGCTCCCCACGTTCTGCGTGCGCCCGGACGGGGAGATCTCGGAGATCACCACGATCTGCGTGGACCAGACGGAGTTCGTGGTAGGCAAGCTCAAGGACCGCGGCACGCACCAGGCGTTCGGGGTGGTGACGAACGCGCAGGACTTCATGCGGCTGGTGCAGCTCGAGCTCCAGGCACGGATTCAAGGATAAGGATAGAATCCCCAAAATACGAAAGGGAGGGTTCGCGGATGATCAGCCTGGCGGCATACAAGGTGCTCCACATTCTGGGGGTTCTGTTCACGTTCATCGCGCTGGGCGGGCTGCTGCTCGCGTCCCGCACGGGCGGCGAGAGGGTGCAGGACCGCAAGCTCGCGGGCATGCTTCACGGGATCGGCCTGGTGATCATCCTGATCACGGGCTTCGGGGCGCTCGCGCGGCTCGGGATCTCGAACCCGGGGATCTGGCCGATGTGGATGTGGCTCAAGGTGGTGCTGTGGCTCGCGCTGGGAGCGTCGCTCGTGCTCATCAAAAGGGCGCCAGGGCTGCGGACGCTCCTGTGGATCCTGCTTCCGGTGCTCGGGGCCCTCGCGGCGTACGCTGCGCTCTACAAGCCGGCGTGAGGCCTCCTATCCATCCGGCGTCGCGGCAACAGACTTGAGGTCGCAAAATGCGACCTCAAGAGGTGGCCGCATTTTGCGACCACCTCGCCGGGTCACCCCCGCCGGCCCGGAGCAAGGACTGCAAGGACACCAAGGACATCAGGGACGCAAAGGACATCAAAGCTGTTGTCCTTGTTGTCCTTGTTGTCCTTTGGGTCCTTGTTTTCCGGCTTGGCAGGACGCCCACGCTGTCTGCCGCGCAGGCTCCTAGCCGCCAAGAGCCCCGGCAAGGAGCAGGGCGAGGAGGAGGGCGACAAAGATGAGGATGAAGCTCCCGCCGAGCAGCAGGAGCATCCGGTAACGCCCGATGAAGAGGGACTGCTGAAGCTTCCGGGGATCGGAGGGCGGACGCCGCCGTGCTGGCTTTTTCCCGGACGGCGGCGGCGCACTTTTCCTGTTCCGCCGGGAGCGCATCTCGCGCCAGCGGCGGAGGTCGACGATCGGGGGGACCGGGGACCGCTCTCCGCTCACGGTCCGATGCTACGCGATTCTTTCGTCTAGGAGACGAGCCTCCCCCGGAAAAGATCGAGAAGCTGGCGGCCGTCGGTGGCCACGCCTTCGCTGGTGCGAAACGGGAGGAGGTTCACAATCAGGACGACGGTGATGCACGCTTTGTTGATCCCGACGATCTGGGCGAAGACCGGAGAGGCTCCGAAGAGATGGAAGCGGTCCGCGAGGATCACGCCGCTCCAGAGGAGCAGGGTGACGAGCGGGCCGGCTACCACGACGGCGAAGTCCCGCGCCCAGGCGCGGCGCTCGGGGAGCGCGGTCCAGAGGACGAGCCCTCCGAAAAGGGTGGTGCGCCAGCTCGGGTTTCCTCCCGCCACGGGGCGGCGTCCCTGGAAGTCGACGAGGAGAGGGCCGGCCACGAGGAAGAGGGGGTTGTAGCCCACGCGGCGGGCGGCGTAGAAGTGCCCCCATTCGTGCGCCAGGATGTGGACGAAAAGGACGAGGAGGAAGACTGCGGGCCTCCAGGCGGACGGGTCGGTGCGGCCAGACCACAGGCCG
>DATHUD010000731.1:0-2248 GCA_035462575.1 Thermoanaerobaculia bacterium
GCGAAGCCGGCGGGGGAGCTCCGCATCCGCTCGACCATCCCTTCGACCAGCTCCCGGTCCGGGTCCCGCCGGGCGTAGAAGTCGTCGGGCCGGCAGCGTTTGCAGGCGCGCAGGCCCGCCCGCTGCGCCTCGGCGACCGTAGTGAATAAGCGGACGTTGTCCGGCTTGGGCTTCCGGGCCCGGCAGGAGGGGAGGCAGTAGATCCCGGTCGTCAGCACGCCGGTCAGGAACCGGCCGTCGTAGGTGGAATCGCTCGCCAGCATGCGGTCGATCATTCGTTCACGCGCCAGAGCCATGACGGGACTATATGAGGGGGCGGGCCCGCCGTTCCACCGGATTTCTCCGCCGGAATTTTGCCGGCATGGATCTCGCAGTTGCGCCTTGCGAAACGTTCGGGACCAACCCGGTGCTAACGGAGGGGGTGGAGGATGGCCGAGAGAAACGAAACCGAAAAGATCCGCATCCGCCAGGGTTAGGCGCCGTTGTCTTTCGAGCTCTGGTTCCTCGTCTTGGGCGGCCTGCTGGTCGCGATCGCCCTGATCGCGTCCAAGGTCAAGCACCTGCCGCTCACGACAACGGTCCTCTATCTCCTGGTCGGCATCGCCCTGGGCGCCTTCGGGACCGGGGCGATCCGGCTCGATCCCCTGCGCCACGCGGGATTCCTCGAGCGGGTGACGGAGCTCGCGGTCATCATCTCGTTATTCACGGCGGGCCTGAAGTTCCGGCTGCCGGTGCGCGACAAGCTCTGGCGGCTGCCCATTCGCCTCGCCTCGATTTCCATGGTGGTCACCGTCGGGTTGATCACGCTTCTTGGCACCTTCGGCCTGGGCCTGCCACTCGGCGCGGCGGTGCTCCTGGGGGCCGTCCTCGCCCCGACCGATCCGGTGCTCGCCTCGGACGTGCAACTCGCGACCCCGAGGGACAGGAACCGCCTGCGCTTCAGCCTGACCGGGGAAGCCGGCCTGAACGACGGCACGGCCTTCCCCTTCGTGATGCTCGGTCTGGGCCTCCTGGGAGAGCACGAGATCGGTGCCTGGGGCTGGCGCTGGCTCGCCGTGGACGTCCTCTGGGCTATTGCGGCCGGCCTCGGGATCGGTTTCGTCCTGGGCACGCTGGTGGGACGGCTCGTCCTCTTCCTCCGCAAGGAGCACAAAGAGGCCTTCGGGCTGGACGACTTCCTCGCCCTGGGCCTGATCGGCCTTTCCTACGGCGCGGCCCTCCTCGTCCACTCCTACGGCTTCCTCGCGGTCTTCGCGGCCGGTCTCGCCCTGCGCCGGATCGAGCGGCTGGCGACCCCGGCCGAAGAGCCGCCGGACGTCCGCGAGATGGCCGCCGCTGGAAGCGAGGAGGAGATCGCGACCGATCCGGAGAAGGCCCCCGCCTACATGGCCCAGGCCGTGCTCGGGTTCAACGAGCAGGTCGAGCGCATCTTCGAGCTGGGGGTAGTGCTCCTCGTGGGGGGGATGCTTTCCTGGCGCTCAGAGGAGGCCCTCTGGTTCATCCCCGCCCTGTTCCTCGTCGTCCGTCCCCTGGCTGTTGTGGCGGGCCTCGCCGGAGCGCGGCTGCCCCCCCTCGAGAAGGGGCTGATGTCCTGGTTCGGCATCCGCGGCATCGGCTCGATCTACTACCTCATGTACGCGATCGAGCACGGCCTCGATCCCGCCCTGGCCGAGACGCTCGTCGGCTTGACCCTCGCGGCCGTCACAGCCTCGATCCTCATCCACGGGATCTCGGTGACGCCGCTCATGCGGCTCTACGAGAAGCGGTCGGAGGGCTAGGGCACTGCCGATGAATTGCCGATAAGTTGCCGATAAATTGCCGATAACCCGTAGGAGCGGCTCCGGCGGGACGGGTCGGCCACTTCGAGCCAACCTTGCCGCACCCAGTCGCTCAACAGCACACGAGCCATACGGTCTGAAAGCCCAAGGGCGTTGGCGACATCTCCAGCGGTGATCCTCTCGGTCCTGGTGAAGAGCGCGAGAACGGTCCGAGCCCTGGGATCAAGCCGGCGCAGGGCTTCCGGTTCCATCGGAGGGGTCTCCGCCGCGGACCGGAGCGCCTCATCCTTGGTGGAGGTGAACACCACGGCCAGCGTATCGACGAAGTACGCCAGCCAGGGGGTGAGGTCGGCCGTGTCCCTCCCCTCGTAGTAGTTGTGGTGCGGATGGATCGCTAGGGAGTTGTAGTAGGCCGCGAGATCGCGTGCGTGATGCTCTTCGAGGGAGAAGAGGCCGTTCAGTCCATATCC
>DATHUD010000732.1:0-4074 GCA_035462575.1 Thermoanaerobaculia bacterium
ATCGCGCGGCGGAGCCTCGGGGACCACCGGCCGCAGGCCCGAGGCCGCCCCCTCCACGTCCGCCTTGGTGACCGCCCCGCTCACGCCCGTGCCCGTCACGCGCGACAGGTCCACGCCCAGCGCCTCGGCCATCCTGCGCGCCACGGCGTGGATGTGCCGGGGCGGCGCCGGAGGCGGGGGAGCGGAGGGGATGGCGGCCTTCTCGACGTCCGCGAGGGTGACGGCGCCGCCGGGGCCTGTTCCGGGGATGGCGGCGAGGTCCAGGCCGAGCTCCCGGGCCTTCCGGCGGGCCGCGGGCGAGGAGCGCAGAGCGGCCGGGGGGGAAGGCACCGGAGCAGGGACCGGGACCGGCGGAGCGGGAGAGACGGGAGCGGGGGCCGGGGGAGGGGGCACCGGCGCCTCTCGCGGCGCGGCCTTCACCTCGCCATTGGTGCGCACCCTCGCGAGGAGCGTCCCCACGGGCACGCGCTGCCCCTCTTCGACCACGAGCTGCTCCACCACGCCCGCGGCGAAGATCTCGACCTCGATGTCGCTCTTCTCCGTCTCGATCAGGGCGACGACGTCGCCCCGCTTCACGGCGTCGCCGGGATGCACCAGCCACCGGCTGAGCGTTCCGGCCTCCATGTCGGCGCCGAGCGAGGGCATGCGGAACTCATACATCGGCCGGGCTCCCGCCGCGCACCAGGGCGCGCGCGGCTTCCACGATTTTCGGGGCCTGGGGAAGCGCCGCCTGCTCCAGGTGCCGGGGGTAGGGAATCGGCACCTCCGCCGTACAGACGCGGCCCACCGGGGCGTCGAGGCTGTAGAAGGCCCGCTCCTGGATGCGCGTCGCGATCTCCGCGGAGAGGCCTCCGGTGCGCCAACCCTCGTCCACGATCAGGGCGCGGCGGGTTTTTTCGACCGAGGCGACGAAGGTGGCCGTGTCGAGCGGGCGCAGCGTCCGGAGGTCGATCACCTCGGCCTCGATCCCCTCCTCGGCGAGCCGGGCCGCCGCTTCGAGGGTTTTGGGCAGCGAGCCGCCGTAGGTGATAAGCGTGAGATCGCGGCCCGGCCGCCGCACCGCGGCCCGGTCGAGGTCCACCGGGCCGGCGTCCGCCGCCATCTCCCCTTCGGCGTTGTAGAGCATCACGTGCTCGAAGATCACCACCGGGTCCGGCTTGGTGAGCGCCGTGGGGAGCATGCCGCGGGCGTCCTCGAGCGTCGCCGGAGCCACCACGCGCAGGCCGGGGATGTGGGCGTACCAGCCCTCCAGGCTGTGCGAGTGCTGCGCCGCGAGCTGCCGCCCCGCGCCGGTCGCCATGCGGATCACGACAGGCACGTTGAACAGGCCGCCCGACATGTGGAGCAGGGTCGCCGCGTTGTTCAGGATCTGGTCCAGAGCGAGCAGGCTGAAGTTGACCGTCATCACCTCGACAATGGGCCTCATCCCGCCCAGGGCCGCCCCGATCGCGGCGCCCACGAAGGCGGACTCGGACAGCGGCGTGTCGCGGATCCGTTCGGGGCCGATCTCGTCGTAGAGGCCCCGGCTGACCGCGTAGCAGCCGCCGTAGCGGCCCACGTCCTCTCCCATCAGGAAGACCCGGGGATCGTTCAGGAGGGCCTCCCGGAGCGCCTGCCGCACCGCCTCCCGGTAGGTCGTGCGGATTGTCGCGGCGGGTGCGGACGGGGGAGCGGCCACCGCGGTTTCGAGAGCGGTCATGACAATCCCTCCTCCCGGTAGACGAAGCGGGTCAGCTCTTCGGCCGGCTCCCAGGTTCCCGCCTCGGCGAAAGCCACGGCGGCCTCGACCTCCAGCGCGATCTCCTTCTCCAGGCTGGCGAGGTCGTCGCCGGTGAGCATCCCGGCGTCCTCAAGGAGCCCGGTGAAGGTGGAGATGGGATCGCGCTCCTTCCACGTCTCGACCTCGCTTTTTTCGCGGTAGAGCTGGGCGTCGAACATGGAGTGGGCGCGGAAGCGGTAGGTGCGCAGCTCGAGGAAGCACGGGCCGCCGCCGCGGCGCACCAGGGCCACGGCGCTCCGGGCCGCGTGCTCGACCTCGAGCACGTCCATGCCGTCCACCGCCCAGGAGGGGATCTGGTAGCTCGCCGCCTTCAAGGCGAGGTCGAGCTGCGACTGGGCCCGGTGAAGGGCGGTCCCCATGGCGTAGAGGTTGTTCTCGCAGCAGATGAGGACCGGCAGGTGCCAGAGCGCCGCCAGGTTCAAGGATTCGTGGAACTCCCCTTCGGCCACCGCGCCGTCGCCGAAGAAGCACGCCGTCACCCGGGGGTGATGCTGCATCTGGTCCGCGAGCGCCAGCCCCACGGCCAGAGGGAGCCCGCCGCCCACGATGGCGTTGCCGCCGTAGAAGCGGGTCGCCGCGTCGAACAGGTGCATGGACCCGCCCCGGCCCCGGCTGCATCCCTCCTGCTTGCCGTACATCTCGGCCATCACGGAGCTCATCGGCAGGCCGCGGGCGATCGCCTGCCCGTGCTCGCGGTAGGTGGCCACCACGGCATCCTCGGGGCCGAGCGCCTGCATCACGCCGACTCCGACCGCCTCTTCGCCGATGTAGAGATGGAGGAATCCGCGGATCTTCTCGGCCTGGTAGAGCTCGGCGCAACGCTCCTCGAAGCGGCGGATGCGCAGCATTTCGGATAGCAGGTGGATGGCGTGCTCGCGCTCGGGAAGCGCGACCTCCGGGGACAGTCGATGGGTCAGGACGTCGGCCATGACGTGCTCCCCCTTTCTGTCCCAGGATACGTGCCACCCGCCACCCTGCCGTACCGCTTTCGGGGTAGGCCGGGGAGCGTGGAGAGGGGAGCCCGCCCCCCGTGCGATCGGGCGGGAGGAGGCGTAGAAGGAGGCTCTCGTGGCGGTGTATGATTTGCGCTATGCAACTCGCTACCGGCACCGTCGTGAATGGAAAGGTCGTCGTGGAGGGAGAATCCCTGCCCGAGGGCGCAGTAGTCACCATTCTCGTCCGTGAAGCGGACGAAACCTTCGAAGTGCCGCCGGAGCTCGAGGCCGAGCTCTCGGAGTCCATCGCGGAAGCCGACCGCGGCGAAACCATCTCCGCAGAGGAGCTGATCGGGCGGCTGCGACGGACCGCTTGAACAGCGGGCGCGGAGCGCCGCGGCTGAATCTGCCACCGGCGCGTGCGATGACTCACCTTCCGGTCAACGAGAGCGCAACTCTTCGCGAAGCACCTGGCGCAGAGCCTCGACGGTAACCGGAGCCGACTCGGGAGCCACGGCGGCCCGCAGCGCTTCGTTGATGAGCGTCTGGTAACCCTTGCCCTCACGTTCGGCGCGAGCCCGGAATTCCGTCAAGATGTCGTCATCCAGCAGGATCGTGATGCGGGTCTTGCCGCGAGATGTCTCTGCCTGCAACTTGGCAAGATGGGGTACGTCCTTGGCTCGCTTGGCGCCGGTGAAGTCATATTCCTTCCGCATATTGGCGTTCCTCTTTTCGGGTCGCTCGGCGGGCTGAGATCAGCCGGATGGTCTCTTCCTCGCGTAGCGTGTAGCAGACTGTCAACAATCGGCTTTCGCGGGACATGCCCACCAACACGAAGCGTACCTCGCCCTCGGCATCCTCATCCTCACGGACCAACGCGAAGGGATCGAGGAGGCTCCCGGCTGCTTCAGCGAGTGACACTCCGTGTTTTTTGAGGTTGGCGCTGGCCTTGCGGGGGTCGAATTCGACCTGCATGGCTCATCATACATATTAGATCTGCATGCCGCAATGCTCTCTCATGCCGCGCCGCGCACGATCTCCTGCGGCCCTCTCGTCCTCTCCGCCTCCGCCACCGTTTCGAGCGTTGACAGATCCCCTTCCGGCAGCCCCAGCTCGCGGGCCTTCAAGAGGCGGCGCATGATCTTGCCGCTCCGGGTGCGGGGGAGCTCGGGGAGGATGTCGATCTCTTTGGGGGCCACCGCGGCGCCGAGACGGCGACGGGCGTGGGCGAGGAGGTCGCGCCGCAGCTCCTCCCCCGGTAGGAAGCCGTGCTTCAGGGAGACGAACGCCTTCACGATCTCTCCGGCTACGGGGTCGGGCTTGCCGATGACTCCGGCCTCGGCCACGGCCGGATGCTCC
>DATHUD010000733.1:0-5579 GCA_035462575.1 Thermoanaerobaculia bacterium
GAGGAGCCGCGGCCGAGACGGCGGCGGGTCCTGCGCTGGGCGCTCGGCCTGCTCCTCGTCCTTCTCCTCCTCGTGGGGCTGATCCTGGGGCTCGGCTGGTACACGGTCTCTTCCGAGCGCGGCGCTTCGTTCGTGATCGACCGCCTGGACGGCCTGCTCCCCGGCGAGCTGACCGTGGGCTCCCACAGCGGTCCGCTCACCGGCCCGCTGGTGCTGCGGAACGTCCACTACCGGACTCCCGACGGCCTGGACGTGCGGGTGGAGCGCGTGGAGCTCGCGTGGGACCCGGCCGATCTGCGCCGCCGGCAGCTCGACATCCAGCGCCTCCACGCCGAGGGCGTTCGCATCACCCTCCCTCCGGCGAAAGAGGAGGATCCGACCGAGGACGGCCGGCTGGTGGACATCCACCTGCCCGTCAACATCATCGTGCGCGACGCCCTGATCCGCGACGTGGAGATCGTCCGCCCGGGCGAAGATCCCTTCCGGCTGGACCGGATCGCGCTGAACGCCCGGAGCCCCCTCGAAAGCGACACGGTCGAGATCCGCAGCCTGGAGGTGGACGGCCCCACCTTCGACCTCCGGGCCGAGGGGCAGCTCACCCCGGTCGGGGAGTACCCCGTGGACCTCCGGGTCCGCGCCACCTACGACGATCCGGCCTATCCGCCGTTCGTCGTCAACGGCGACCTGGACGGCACCCTGGAGAATCTCGGGGTCGCCGCCCGGCTCACGCAGCCGTTCGACGCCCGGGTGCAGGGGAGTGTCACGACGCCCATGCGCGAGCTGGGCATGGACCTCTCCGCCCAGGTGCGCGGCCTGAACGCCCGGGAGATCAACCCCGACTGGCCCGTGGGCCGTGTGGAGCGGGGGGACGTCAAGATCAAGGGGCGGTTGGACGACTTCGTCTCCGAAGGCAAGGTCGTCGGCTCCTACGAGGATCTGGGGAGCGGCGAGGCCACCTACCGCCTGGCCCGCAAGGGCGAGGAGCTCTTCTTCGAGTACCTGAACGTCAAGTCCGAGAACGGCTCGGACCTCTCCGCCAAGGGGATGGTTTCGACCGGCGGGGAGGAGCTCGGGCTCGACGTGGCCGTCGACTGGAACCGCTTCGCCTGGCCGCTCCAGGGGACGCCCACGGTGGTGAGCAAGAACGGCGAGGCCACGGTCCGCGGAACGCTCGACGACTACCGCGTGGACCTCGAAGCCAACCTCGCCGGCCCGGGCATCCCCCCCGGGCGCTGGTCGCTTTCGGGCCGCGGCGACCAGGAAAAGATGAACATCCGGGGCCTCAAGGGGAACGTCCTCTCCGGCCGCCTCGCGGCCACGGGCGACGTCTCCTGGAAGCCGCGGGTGACCTGGAAGGCCCGGGTGACGGGCGAGAGCCTGAACCCCGGGGCCCAGTGGGCCGAGTGGCCGGGAAACCTCGCCTTCACCGCCGTGACCCAGGGGCGCCTGGCGGACGCCGGCCCCTACGGCACGGTCGACCTGACGGACCTGGACGGCAGCCTGCGCGGCAACCCGGTGGCCGGCCGCATCCACCTGGAGCTCGTCGGAGACCGCTACCGCCTGCCGCGGCTCGACCTGCGCTCGGGCTCGGCCCGCGTGACCGCCGCCGGCACCTTCAGCGCGGACGCCGGCAACCTCGACTGGCAGCTCGCGGCCCCCAATCTCGGCGAGGCCCTGCCGGACGCGGGCGGGTCGCTATCCGCCCGGGGCAACGTCTCCGGCCCGTGGAAGGCGCCGCGCATCCAGGCCCAGGCCACCGGGGAGGCGCTCGTCTACCAGACCTACAGCGCCGAGGAGCTCGCGCTCGTGGCGGACGTCGACCTTTCCAGGAACGGCAACGTTCTGGCAGACCTCGACGCCGGGAGCGTGGGCCTGGGCGAGCAGCGGTTCGAGACGGTCACGCTCGATGCCCAAGGCACGCGGCAGGACCACCGGATCGACCTCGCCGTGCGGGCCGAGGAGGGGAGCCTGGACCTGGGGCTCGCCGGGGCGTTCGAGCAGGCGGCCACCACCTGGACCGGCGACATCCGGACCTTGACGCTGCAGAACGAGGACACGGGGACCTGGCGGCTGGCGGGCCCCGCGGACCTGACCGCCGGCCCCGAGCAGGCCGTGCTGCGCGACTTCTGCTGGGTCTCGGCCGACAACGCGGCCCGCCTCTGTGCCCAGGGAAGCTGGGCCCAGGCGGGACCCTGGAGCGCTTCGGGCACCGTGGAGGATCTGCCGTTCTCGCTCTTCAAGCCCTTCCTGCCGCCGGACCTCGAGATCACCGGCGGCGTCCAAGGCACCTTCGCCGGGGAGGGGAGCCCGGCGGGCGTGATCACCGCGAACGTGGATCTGCGCCCCGGCCCCGGGGAGATCCGCTACCCCACCGAGAGCGGCGAGGTGGCCACGATCCGCTACCAGCAGGGCGCCGTGCTCGTGAACGCGGGGGCGAACGGCCTTACCGGGAGCGCCAACCTCGTGTTCGAGAACACGGGGAGCCTCCAGGGGAACGTCCGGCTCCCCCAGTACAACACCCTGGGGGCCCCGCTCCAGCAGCAGACGCTGGACGGCCGGATCGTGGCCGACTTCACCAATCTGGGCCTCGTCGAGGCGTTCGTCTCCGACCTCGACGACGTCCAGGGCACCTTGACCGCCGACATCGCGCTCGGCGGCACCGTGGCCTCCCCCCGGGTGACCGGCGCGGCCAACCTCCGGGGCGCGCAGGTGGACGTGCCGCGTTACGGCCTGGAGCTCCGGGAGGTCCAGCTCACCGCCCAAGGGCAGGGGGACGAGCCTTTTACGATCCGCGGCTCGCTGCGCTCCGGTCCGGGAACCGTGACCCTGGCGGGCGAGGCCGCCCGGGACGGCCGGCCCGCGCACCTGAGCGTGGAGGGCCGGCGCTTCCTCGCCATGAACACCGAAGAGGCGAGGGTCCTCGCCTCGCCCGACCTCGAGATCACTCTCGAGGGGCAGGTGGTGAGCGTCACGGGCGAGGTCCGCGTCCCCGAGGCCGAGATCGTGCAGGGGACGCGCGAAGGCGCCATCCCGGTCTCGGACGACGTCATCATCATCTCCGGAGAGGAAGAGGTGGCCGAGGCGGGGCAGGATCTGGAGGTCCGCGCCCGCGTCCGGGTCATCCTGGGAGACGAGGTCGAGGTGCGGGCCTCGGGCTTCAGCGGCGAGGTGACCGGGAGCCTTCTCGTCACCGAGCAGCCGGGCCGGCCCACGACCGGCGTCGGCGAGCTCCTCGTCAGAAACGGCGTCTACAAGGCCTACGGGCAGGATCTCACGCTCGAGCGCGGCCGGCTGGTCTTCGCCGGAGGCCCGCTCGACAACCCCGGGCTCGACCTCCGGGCCTTCCGCCGGGCGGACGACGGCACGATCGCGGGCATCATGGTCCGCGGCACTCTCGAATCCCCGCAGACGACCCTCTACTCCGACCCGCCCATGGGCCAGAGCGAGGCGCTCGCCTACCTCCTCCTCGGGCGCCCCCTGGGGCAGGCGAGCCCCCAGGAAGGGGACCTCGTGGCCAACGCCGCAAACTCGCTGGGCTTGAAAGGCGGCAACCTCATCGCCAAGCGCCTCGCCGCCCGCTTCGGCCTGGAAGAGGCCCGTGTCGAGAGCGAAGGCGGCCTGGACGAGGCCCGTCTCGTCGTGGGCCGCTACCTCTCTCCGCGCCTCTACGTCACCTACGGCCTCGGCCTCTTCGAGCCGATCAGCACCCTGCGCCTGCGCTACATCCTCGGCCGCGACTGGACCCTCCAGGCCGAGCAGGGGGAGGAGACGCGCGCCGACATCCTGTACCGGGTGGAGCGGGGGAAGGGCGGGGAGACGCCGGTGCCGTCGCGGAGGGATCCGGCGGAGCCGGTGCAGGGGCCGACGGGGACGGGGGAGCGAGGCGGCTCGGGGGACCGGCCGTAGCCTGCGACCTCACCCTCCGGCTCCCTCTCCTAAAGGAGAGGGAGAGAAAAACAAATCCAGACAAACCAGAACCCCTCTCCTTTAGGAGAGGGGCAGGGGTGAGGTCGCAGGCCGTAGCAGCCGAGCGAAGCTAAAGCCAGCCTTTATACAGCTCCGGCCGCCGGTCCCGCCAGAAGAGGCGCCGCGCGGTGGAGTCCTTGCACGCGTCGAGGTCCAGGTCCGCGATCATCAGATCCTCTTCGAGGCTCTTGCCCCGGGCGAGCACCCGGCCCTCGGGGTCGACCGCGAAGGACTCGCCGGAAAAGTGGAGGTTGGCCTCCTCACCCACCCGGTTCGCCAGGACGGCGAAGTAGCCGTTCTGGAAGGCGGCGGTGCGGACCTCGGCCTCGTAGAGGCCCTCGGGCCACTCGCCCACCGTCCCGGCTTGAGGAATCACCACCAGCTCGGCGCCGGCCACACCCAGGGCGCGCATCACCTCGGGATAGTGGCGGTCGTAGCAGATGGCGACCCCCACCTTCCCCACCCGGGTCTCGTAGACCGGCACCCCCTGGTCTCCGGGGTGGTAATAGTCCTGCTCGTGGAAGCCCTCGTAGTCCGTGATGTGGATCATCCGGGTGACGCCGAGGATCCGGCCGTCCGCGTCGATCACGGGCGAGCTGTCGAACCGGCGCCCCTCTCCATCCAGCTCGTAGAGATTGAAAACGGTGACGAGGGAGAGCTCCCGCGCCCGGGCGGCGATCAGATCGATCGTGGGCCCGGGGATCGGTTCGGCGAGAGCCTTCGCGGTCTCGTCGCCCGGGTTCTGGGGGAAGAAGAGGTCGAGGATGACCTCGGGAAAGGCGATCAGGTCCACGCCGGCCTCCCGGGCCGCGGTCATGGCGTTGATCGCCCGGGCGAGGTTGGCCCCGCGGTCCGGCGAGGCGGAGAGCTGAGCGAGCGCCACGCGGACCGGCCGGCTCACACCTTGCTCCGCCTCTTGAACGACCAGGTGAAGACGAACCGGGCCACCAGCGTGTTGTCCGGCAGGCGTCCGACCGTCTCCATCCGCACCGTGGCGGGCTCGCCCGTGCGGACCGTCTCCGCCACGGCCGCGAACGCCTTCGGCCCGTCCTCGCAGACGAACGCCGTGGTCGCCGTCGCCTTCTTCTCGAAGCTCGCCTCCATGCCCACGATGAGCATCGCGACCGGTTGCGGCGCGAGCTCCGCCGCCATCATGGCCGGCGCGCCCGTGGACATCTCCGCCGCCATGCTGAGCGCCGCGAAGTAGGTGGACCGGAACGGGTTCGTGCTCCGCCAGCCATAGGGCACGGTGACCACGCACCGGTCGTCCGACAGCTCGCGCACCCGCAGGCCCGCGAACAGGGCCAGAGGGAGCTTTGCCAGCATGAAGCCCCTGAGGAGCCAGGGATTGGTCATCCGGCTGCGGAGCTTCCGGGCCTCCGGGTGGCGGGCGGGGGCGGTCAGGGTCTCGGCCATAAGGGAGGTCTCCTTGGGAGAAGGATCATACCTCGGAGCGTCCGTGGCCTGCGACCGGCCCCCCCTCCCGGCCCTCACTCCCCCGGCCCCTCTCTCCCACCCCGCCATTCCCCCTCCCTGGGAGAGAGGGGAGAAAGCAAGGCTTTTACAGCTCCCTCCTCTCCCAGGGAGGGCGTGTGGGGTGGTGGGAGAGGAGG
>DATHUD010000734.1:0-5594 GCA_035462575.1 Thermoanaerobaculia bacterium
CCCCGTGGGGCGTCTCCGGGGCGGCGAGATCTCCCCGAAAACAAGGACGTGCCGCGGGATCTCTTGCCAGTCCGGATCGTCCTTCCCGATTCGGAGACGCCCCACGGGGCGTCTCTACATTAGCGGGCTCTCCGATTCGGCTACGATTTGTGTGTTAGAGGATGGCCTCAAGACCCGGGCTCCATTCGGTGTAGTCTAAGACGCCAGGAGGGGAGACCGGCATGCCTGCGAGCGAGGATTTCTGGGACGACATCCTCGGGCACCTGAAGGACCGGGTGCTTCTGCCCGTGGTGGGGCCGGAGCTTGTTACGGTCCAGGACGGCGACCGGCGGGTAAGCCTCTCGCGGCTCCTCGGCGAGCGGGTCGCCGCGCGGTATCAGCTCGACGTGGGCTGGGGGCCGCTCTCGGGGCTCGACGACGCGGTCGGCGCGTTCCTCGCCGCGCGCGGGAGCCGCGAGGCCGAACGCCTCTACCGCGTCGTCAACGACTTCGTCTCCGACCTCGATCCGCAGCCGCCGGAAGCGCTGCGCCAGCTCGCGGGCATCCGGGACTTCCGCCTCTTCCTCAGCACGACGTTCGACCCGCTGCTCGCGCGGGCGCTCAACGAGGTCCGTTTCGGCGGCGAGGCGCGCACGCGCGAGCTCTGGTTCTCGCCCAACCAGTCGACGTCCGAGCAGCAGGAGAACGCGCGCGAGCCCCGCGAGGCCGATACGGTCGTGTTCAAGCTGTTCGGCAAGGCGTCGTCCACGCCGCAGTACGCGATCCACGACGAGGACGTGCTCGAGTGGCTGCACGTGCTGCTCACCGAGACGGCGCGGCTGCCCGAATGGCTGGCCGGCGAGCTCAAGGCGAGCCCGGTCCTCTTCCTGGGCTGCCAGCTCTCGGACTGGATCGGTCGTCTGCTCACCCGCATGGCGAGCAAGAGCCGCCTCTCGCTGGAGAGCAAGCAGTTTTTCATCGTGGGCGAGTCGGTCGCGCAGTATCCGGCGCTCACGCGGTTCTTTCAGACGTTCTGCGGCGGCACGCGCGTCCAGGTGCTCGAAGCCGATCCCGCCGTGTTCGTCGCCGAGCTGTCCGAGCGCTGGCACAAGCGCAATCCACAAGCCGCCGCGGCGGCGGGGATCGCCCAAGCTGCGCCGTCCGCCGGCAAGGGAAGCATCTTCATCAGCTATGTGCGGGAGGACGCCGATGCCGCGCGCCGGCTCTGCGATGCGCTCGCGGAGATCGGTGGCGACGTCTGGCTCGACGAGCGGCGCCTCCAGCCGGGCGACCGGTGGGAGGAGGAGATCCTCGCGAGCATCCGGCGCGAGGTCCGGCTCTTCCTGCCGGTGATCTCCAGGCACACCGAGAGCCGCGAGGAAGGCTACGTTTTCAAGGAGTGGCGGGAGGCGGTGGAGCGGGCGAAGGGCATCCCACCGGGAGGCCGGCGATTCATCTTTCCGGTCGTCATCGACGCCGAGTACGACGGCAACCCGTCACGCTACCGGCAGGTGCCCGACGCGTTCACGGTGTCCCACTGGGGGCGGGCCCCCGGCGGCGATCCCGACGAGGGCCTGGTCAGCGCGCTGCGGGACGCCATCCGGGACATGCGGCGCCCCATGGAGCACAAATAGGCATGATGCTCGCCACCGCCGCCCCACCCGCCGCCCAGCTCGATCGGGACAACCCTTGGCCGGGGCTCGAGTCCTTCGAGGAGGACGCACGGGACTACTTCCATGGCCGCGAGGCGGAGGCGGAAGAGCTGCTCCGCCGCGTCGCCGATGCGCCCCTCACGGTGCTCTTCGGCAAGTCCGGCCTCGGCAAGACCTCGCTGCTCAAGGCGGGTCTCTTCCCGAGGCTGCGCGAGAAGCACTTCCTGCCCGTCCACGTGCGCCTGGACATTCGCATGGAGGCGCCGGAGCTGGCCGAGCAGCTCCGCGACGCCCTGTTCGCCGAGATCGAGCGCGAGCGCGTCGACGCTCCACCCCTCGCCGCGGGCGAAACGCTCTGGGAGTTCCTGCATCGCGCCGATCTGGAGCTGTGGAGCGGGCAGAACCACCTGCTCACCCCGGTGTTTGTGCTCGATCAGTTCGAGGAGGTCTTCACCCTCGGCGAACGGCTCCCCGAAGCGGTGGCTCAGTGCAAGATCGATCTCGGGGATCTCGCCGAAAATCGCATTCCGGCGGCACTCGCGGGCCGGCTGGCCGCGGACGCCTCGACGGCGCAGCGGCTCGACCTGCGGCGCATGGCCTACAAGCTGGTCGTGACCTTGCGCGAGGACTTCCTGCCGCACCTCGAAGGCTGGCGCCCGGCCGTGCCGTCGCTGGGCCGCGTGCGCGTGCGGCTGCTCCCGATGCGCCCCGAGCAGGCCCTGTCGGCCGTGTATGACACCGCGCCGCATCTCATGAGCGAGCCGCTGGCCCGGCGCATCGTCGCGTTCGTCGCCGCGGCGCAGGAGACTTCCGGCGGCGGCGAGATCGAGCCGGCGCTCTTGAGCCTCTTCTGCCGCGGGCTCAACGAGCAGCGCAAGCGGCAGGGATCGGACCGCTTCGACGAGCAGCTCCTCGAAGGCGCCCAGCAGAGCATCATCGCGGACTACTACCGCTCATGCGTCGAAGGCCTGCCCGATAGTGTGAGCCGGTTCATCGAGACCGATCTGATCACCGAAAAAGGTTTTCGAAACAGTTATGCGAGGGACGACGCCGTTCCGGCCTTCCTCACCCAGGAGCAGCTCGACCGGTTGATCAACCGCCGGCTCCTCCGGCTGGAGGAGCGCTACGGCACCGTGCGCATCGAGCTGACGCACGATCTGCTGACCCGGGCGGTGATGGCGGATCGCGATCGGCGCCGGGTCGAGGAAGAGACGGCCGCGGTGGCGCGGCGCGCCGAGGAAGAGCGGCAGGCGCTCGCGGCACAGGCCCGAACGCAGCGGCGGCGGGTGCTGGCCCTGGCCTTCGTGGCCCTGATCTGCCTGGCCTTTGCGGGCATCGCGGCGTGGCAGTGGTGGGCGGCGGTCGCGGCGACGAAAGCCTCCGAGAACGCGAAGGCCGTCGCCGAAATGGCGTGGACGGACGCGGAGAGGGCACGGTCCACCGCTGTGCGGGCAAAGACCGCCGCCGAGCAGGAAAGGGACAAAGCACAGAGAGCGGAAGACAAAGCACGAACCGCCGAAACGGAAGCACAGACGCAAGCCCGGCTGGCCGAGGAGAGCGCCGCGCGAGAGCTTGTCGCGCGGGGCAGCTCCGAGGCGCGGCGGACCGAGGCGGAAGCGCGGCTCGTCTTCGGCGATTCGGGGGACGCGCTCGCCAAGGCGGCGCTGCTGTCTGCCGCCTCCGTGCGTTTCACGCGGACGGTCGACGGCCAGATCTCGCTAACGCGATTCCTCGGGTTGCTTCCCAAGCCCCCCCTCTGGCGGGAATCCGTCGGGTCGCCCGGGTTCGTCACGAGCGGGCGCCGCCAAAGAGCGCTGGCCGTCAGCCCGGACGGCGCGCGGATCGCCGCAGTAGACCCGAGCGGCGTCGTTCGGATCCTGGATGCGCGCACGGGACAGCCAGTCCGCTCCTTCAAGGTCCAGCAGCTCTCCGAGCTCTCCGTTGAAACGGTGCTCGCGTTCAGCCCGGACGGTGCGTTCCTCGTGCTGGGCTGCGGACACCAGGCGTGCGTCCTCGACGCCGCGAGCGGAGAGCTGGTGGCCCGCCTGCCGAGCGCCGAGGCGCAGCACGGCAACATCGTCTGGTCCGCCTCGTTCTCACCGGACGGCAAGAGCCTTGCGATGTCCAGCTACGGGTCCGGCGAGGTCCTCGTGTATGACGTCGCCACCTGGCAGAAGACGGCGACGATCGATTGTGAAGCGAGCAGCGTGACCTCCGTGGCCTTCAGCCCGCAAGGAGACTGGCTCGCGACCGGAGATAGCACCGAGCTGCAGCTCTGGCGCGCCGGGCACTATGAGGCGCCTGTCGCGCGAGTGAGCACTGCCGGCCTCCTCTGGTCGATCGCATTTCTGCCGAACGGCCGTGGTCTCGCCTCGGCAGGCCGGGAGCTGCAAGCGTGGCGGATCGTGCCGGGCGACGCAGGCATAGCGCGCCTCGAGGCCGCCGCGTCGAGGCCGATCGAAGCGCACACGGTTCTGCCGGTCTCCTGGCGCGGCCGGTCATGTTTCACGGCCGCTGCATCGGATGCCATTCATCTGCTCTGCGATGAATCGCTGGAGGAGGTTCTGCGCGTGCCCGTGTCCTCGGCGGTGGCCGCCATCAGCCCCGGTGCGCGCAGGCTTTTCAACCAGCAGAACGACGGCACGCTCGCGGCCTGGCCGCTGGACGCGGGGCCCGAGGCCTATCGCATCCGCCTCGGCGCGCCCGTTCGATCCATGGCAATCGCCGAACAGCGGGGCTGGCTCGCGGCAGGCCTGGAGAGCGGTGAGGTCGCTGTCGTCGGCCTCGATCCCTGGAAGGAGCGCAGACGGCTGCCCCTTCCGGCGCTGGCGGCGCCCGTGGACAGGGTCGCCGCGAGCTCGGACGGGCGGTGGCTCGTTGCCACGCAGGCCGGCTCGCTGCACGTCTTCGACGCCGGCAACAACTGGCGCAAGGTCGACTCCAGGACGTACGAGCAGGATGTCGCGGCGATTGCCTTCGACCCAGGAGACCGCTGGCTTGTGGTCGTGTCCGGCACCACCGTGGCCGTGTGGCAGCCCGGAGGCTGGCGCGAGCGGCGCCGCCTGGAGCACCATGGGCAGATCGAGGCTGTAAGAGTCAGTCCGGATGGGCGCCGGCTCGCCACCGTCACCCGATGGACGGCGGGGCACGGAATTGTGTACCTGACGCGGGTCTTCGATCTCTCGAGCGGAAAGGAAACCGGATGGGAGTACACCTCCGGCAGCGGCAGCAGCATCGCAAATGAATTCATGCAAGAGGAGGCCGCGCGCCGCAAGCGTGCGCTCGCCGGGGGCGACTCGGCATCGGTCCGGGAGGCGAAGTCTTCGTGGCCGGCCCTGGAGCTGAACGAGCCCAACGAGCGGGTGAGCGCCGACGGCCTGTGGAAAGTCCGCACCTCGGGATCCGTGGCGACGCTGACCGACGTGCCGGCGAGCCGCGAGATCGCCGGCTTCGATCAGGGCGGCGAGATCACCGGTGTCCGCCTGGTTCCCGCCCGCGCACCACGCTGGCTCGTCAGCGCGGGTGAAGACAGCACACTGGCCGTCTGGCCGCTCCGGACGGACGACCTGGCCGACCAGGCGTGTGCGCGACTGCGAGCGATCTTGAGCCCACAAGCTTTGGGGAAGCTCATCGCGGACGCGCATGCGGAACGGAGTTGCGCGGTCCCCGTGACGCGCCCGACAAGTCCCTGATACGCTCGACAATCGCCTGCCCCAACGCTGCTGCCCCTCACCGGCGGGTGACGAAGTCAGGCGTCTAGTGCAGAGGCCGGGGTTGGCCGAACCAGATTCGCCTTCTCACGCTTATGCCTTTAGAATTCCACCCCCGCTTGCGGCTCGTGCGTTTGGAGCAATGAGTTCGTGGGTCTGGCGCTGAGAAGCAATTTAACCGCGCCCACTGCGAGCAGAACCCGAGCCGGAAGGAGAATGGCCCAAACACCTACTACCCCTCCCTCAACGGTGG
>DATHUD010000735.1:0-19562 GCA_035462575.1 Thermoanaerobaculia bacterium
CCGCTCCTCCAGGACGACTGGATGGTCATCCACCCGCCCATCATGTTCGTGGGCTACGCCGCGAGCGCCATCCCCTTCGCCTTCGCCATGGCCGCGCTCTGGCGGCGGGACTTCGACGGCTGGGCGGCCCGCGCGTTCCCCTGGGCCCTGGGCGGCTTCCTCGTGCTCGGCACCGCCATCCTGATGGGGGGCTACTGGGCCTACAAGACCCTGGGCTGGGGCGGCTACTGGGGCTGGGACCCCGTCGAGAACGCCTCGCTCATCCCCTGGCTCTTCGGGACCGTGATGATCCACGGCCTCCACATGGAGCGCACCCGCGGGCGCTACCGGCGGGCCAACTACGTGCTCGCGGCGCTCACCTACATCTCGGTCCTCTACGGAACCTTCCTCACCCGCTCGGGCGTGCTCGCCGACTTTTCGGTGCACAGCTTCGTGGACCTGGGGATCTCCGGCTGGCTGATCGCCGGGATGGCCACCTTCATCCTGATCTCGGTCTATCTCCTCGCCACCCGGTGGCGCCAGATCCCGACCCAGCCGAACGAGGACCCCTTCCTCTCCCGCGGCACCTTCCTGGTGCTCTCGACGATCACCCTCCTGGTCTCGACCGCCGTGATCGCCGTCGGGACCTCGGCGCCGATCCTCACCCGCTTCATGGAGAACCCGGGCCAGGTCGGCCCCGAGTTCTACAACCGGGTGAACCTGCCGATCGCGCTCCTGATCGCCCTCCTCCTGGCCTTCGTCCCCTATCTCACCTGGAAGGGGAACACCTTCCGGGAGGTGATCCGGAAGATGGTGATTCCGCTCGGCCTCGCCCTCGCGGTCACGATCGGGGCGGCCGTCTGGCAGGTGCGCGACGTCTTCCACCTGCTGTTCGTGTTCCTCGCCACGCTGGCGCTCGCGACCAACCTCCAGAAGACGGTCGACAAGGCCCGGAGCGGGGGCCTGAGGCTCGCCGGCGGCTATATCGCCCACGTGGGCGTCGGGGTGATCCTCCTGGGGATCATCGCCTCCTCGGCCTACGACCAGAGCGCCAAGGTCACCCTGGAGATGGGCGTTCCCCGCAAGGTGGACGACGCGACCCTCACCTTCACCCGGTTCATCCCGCGCCAGGGCTTCGAGAAGGAGTCCAAGGAGATCGAGGTGGTCCGGAACGGCGAGAAGTTCTTCGTCTACCCCAAGCTGTTCATGAACGACCGCACGCGCCAGGCGATGGCGAACCCGGACATCCGCTCGACCCCGTTCCTGGACTTCTACGTCTCGCCCATCGAGTTCGACCCCGGCCAGCCGCGGCTGCAGCTCGCCAAGGGGGAGTCCGGCCGGATCGGCGACATGGACATCCGCTTCGACAACCTGGACCTCGGCAACGCCATGGCCCAGATGGCGGCGGGCCAGCCCTTCACCGTCGGGGCGGTTCTGGCGGTCACCCGCGGCGGCCAGACCTCCACGGTCAAGCCCCTCTACCGCCTCGATCCGGTCAACGGCTCGGTCGAGACCCCGCCCACGACCCTCCCTGGCGGCGGCTCGGTCTTCGTGGCCGGGATCAATGCGAGCAATGGAGCGGTGGAGCTCGAGGTCACCGGGACGAAAAACCCGGCGAAGCTGTCGGTGGACGTGACGAGGAAGCCGCTCATCCAGCTCGTCTGGTTCGGCCTCTACATCGTCCTCATCGGCGGCGCCCTGTCGACGGTCTCCCGGATCCGGCAGGTGAGGGCGGAGAGGCCCGCCCCCTCCGCCTAGGCTCCGAACGCGAGCCGGTCTGCCAGCGTGTGCGGCAGGCCGGCCTTGCGGATGCGGCGCTGGGCCTCGGCGATGGGGTAGGGGATGCGGTACCAGCGGACGACCCGGCGCTCGCTGTCGTAGGTCATGTAGGAGGCGCGAGGGTCGCGGTCCCGGGGCTGGCCGATCGAGCCCGGGTTGATCAGGTAGCGCCCCTCGGGGTCGAGCACGATCCGGCCGGTCGTGCCGCGCAGGGCCTTCACCCCGAGCATCCGCCCTTCCAGCCAGAAGAGCGAGGGGATGTGGGTGTGGCCGAAGAAGGTCACCTCATTCGTGAACCCCGAGAAGATCTCCCAGGCGTCGACGTCCGAGAACACGTAGGTGTCCTCGTCCAGAGGTGAGCCGTGGCAGATGGCCAGGCCCTCCGCGATCCGGATCGGCCCCTTGGGCAGGTCGCGGACGTAGCGGAGGTTCGCGGGCGTCAGCCGCTGCGAGGTCCACTGCGCCGCCACGAGCGCCGTCTGGTTGAAATTGGCGCCGTTGTCGATCCCGGCCACCACCTTGTCGTGATTGCCGCGCACGGTGTGGAGCCGGGGGCCCAGGTCGCGCACCGCCTCCACCACCTGGTTGGGGGCGGCCCCATAGCCCACCAGGTCGCCCAGCACGAGCACCGCATCGAAGCGCTTGCGCCGGGCCCGCCGCAGGACGGCCGCGAAGGCGTCCCAGTTGGCGTGCATGTCCGAGAGGATCAGGTAACGCACCGTTGTTGTCCGATCAGCAGGGCGAGTCGCGCCGCGATCTCCTCCGGCCCCTCTCCGGGGGCGATGTCCAGCTTCAGATCCGCCCGCTGGTAGGCGGGCAGCCGTTCACGATAGAGGGCGAAGGCCTGGACCTCGTTCCTGAAGAGCGGACGGTCCTCCTTGCCCCACGACCCGATGCGCTCGACGATCGTCGCAAAGGCCGGGTTCAACCACACCGAGAGGCCGCCCGACCGGATGAGCCGGGCGTTCTCCGGAAACGTCGTCGTGCCTCCCCCCGTCGCCACCACCGCGTCCGGCTGCGCGAGGGTCTCGCGCAGCGCCTCGGTCTCCAGGCGGCGGAAGGCCGTCTCTCCGGAACGCTCGAAGATGTCCCGGACCCTCATCCCCGCCCGCCGCTCGATCTCCTCGTCCAGGTCGACGAACGGAATCCCGAGCCGCTCGGCCAGGCGCCGGCCGACCGTGGTCTTGCCGGACCCCATGAAGCCGGTCAGGAAGATCCGCACCGGCGCCTCCTACCCTGCTGCGGCCAGGAGGCGGCGGCAGTTGGCCCGGACATCCCCCCGGCAGACCGCCCCCAGGACCACGGCGAAGTCGGCCCCGGCCGCGAGCACCTCGGCCACGTTGCCGGCGTCGATCCCGCCGATCGCGACCAGGGTCTTCTCCGTCCTCGCCCGCGCCTGGCGCACGAAGGGGAGGCCCACCACCGGGTCGGGCCTGTCCTTCCCCGTCGTGGGGAAGACCGGCCCCACGGCGATCACGTCCACGTCCGGGTCCGAGCCGGCTGCCGCCACCTGCTCTTCAGTGTGCGTCGAGAGCCCGATGCGGACACCCGGGCCCACCACGCGCCGGGCCGCGCCGGGCGGCAGGTCGGCCTGCCCCACGTGCAGGCCCGCCACCGGGAACAGCGCCGCGAGATCGGCCCGGTCGTCCACCCACAGCCCGGCGCCGCTGCCTTCGACCGCCCGGCAGCACTCTTCGACCAGCCGGAACCACTCGCTTCCGGAGAGGCGCTTGCCGCGGATCTGGATCCAGCGGACGCCCTCCTCGGCCATCGCGGCCACGGCGGCCGGCACCGGGGCCGGGGCGAGGACCTCGGCGTCCGCGATGGCATAGATCCCGCCGGTCAGTTGCTCCCCGGTCATTTGCCCGCGCCGGAGCCCTCCCGGGACGCTCTCTGGAGGAACCGCTCCATGAAGCGCGTCGACAGGCGGCCGGCCACGAAGTCCGGATCGCGCAGGATGCGCCTGTGGAGCGGGATCGACGTGTGGATGCCCTCGACCACGAAGAAGTCGAGCGCCCGGCACATGCGGGCGATCGCGTCCTGCCGGCTCCGGTCGTGGACGATGAGCTTCGCGACCAGCGAGTCGTAGTACGGCGGGATGACGTAGTCCTCGTACCCGTGCGTGTCGACCCGCGTGCCGGGGCCGCCGGGGAGGTGGAACGTCTTCAAGGGGCCGGGGCTGGGTGCAAAGGTCTCCGGGTTCTCGGCGTTCACGCGGCACTCGATGGCGTGGCCGCGGGGCTTCAGCCCGCTCGGGATCGTGAGCTTCTCGCCCGCCGCCACCTGGAGCTGCATCTTCACGAGGTCGAGCCCGGTCACCATCTCGGTCACCGGGTGCTCCACCTGGATGCGGGTGTTCATCTCCATGAAGTAGAAGCGGCCGTCGCTGTCCAGCAGGAACTCGATCGTGCCCGCGTTCTCGTAGCCCACGGCCTCGCAGAGCTTGACGGCCGCGGCGCCCATCTCCTCCCGGAGCTCCGGGGTGAGGGCCGGCGACGGCGCCTCCTCGATGAGCTTCTGGTGCCGGCGCTGGATCGAGCACTCGCGCTCGCCCAGGTGCACCACCCGGCCGTGATGGTCGCCGAAGACCTGGAACTCGATGTGCCGGGGCTCGACCAGGTACTTCTCCAGGTACACCGAGCCGTCGCCGAAGGCCTTCTCGGCCTCCTCGCGGGCGGTCGAGAACTGGCTGGCGAGCTCGTCCTCCGAGCCCACGATCCGCATGCCCCGGCCGCCGCCGCCCGCCGCGGCTTTGAGGATCACGGGATAGCCCACCTCGGCCGCGATCCGCCGCGCCTCGTCCATGTCCGACAGCGGATCGGCGCTCCCGGGGAGCACCGGCACGCCGGCGGCCTTCGCGGTCTGCCGCGCCTTGGCCTTGTCGCCCATCAGGCGGATGACCTCCGGGCGCGGGCCGATCCAGCCGAGCTTGCACTCGGCCAGCACTTCGGCGAAGTGGGCGTTCTCGGCCAGGAACCCGTAGCCGGGGTGGACGGCGTCCGCCCCCGTGATCTCGGCGGCCGAGATGATGCTCGAAATGTTCAGGTAGCTCTGCCTGGACGGCGGCGGACCGATGCACACGTCCTCGTCCGCGTAGGTCACGTGCAGGCTGTCCCGGTCCGCCGTCGAGTAGACGGCGACCGTCTGGATGCCGAGCTCGCGGCAGGCCTGGATGATGCGCAGGGCGATCTCGCCCCGGTTGGCGATCAGGATCTTCTTGAACATCCGCGCTCCCGGTCAGGCCGGCCGGATGGCGAAGAGCGGCTCGCCGAACTCCACTGCCTGGGCGTTCTGGGGGAAAATCTGGGCGACCTCGCCGTCGACGTCCGACTCGATCTCGTTCATCAGCTTCATCGCCTCGATGATGCAGAGGACCTGCCCCTTCTTGACCCGGGAGCCGACCTCGACGAACGACGGAGCGTCAGGAGACGGAGAGCGGTAGAACGTCCCGACGATGGGCGAGTTGAGAGTGTGAGATCCCGCGGGCGCCCCTCCTCCCGCGGGCTCGGGCGCCGCCTTCGCAGACGCGGGAGCCGCCGCCTGGGAGAGGGCCGGCGCGGGCGCCGGGGCCGGAGCCGCGGAGGCCGCGGCGTAGTCGGCCGGCGCGGGCGCCGCAGCCACCGGCGCGGACGGACGGCCGTCGATTTTCAAACGGAATCCCGAGCGCTCGAGCTCCATCCCCTGGAGCTGGCGCTGGGCGACCAGCTCGACCAGCTCTTTGATCTGTTCAAATGTCAGCACGTGGAAGCCCCTTTGGAAACCCTGCGGCCCGGTGTCGGGCCGGGCTTCAGGAGAGATCGCTCTCCAGGAGCAGACGCGCTCTCCGGAGCTCGAACCGGGCCCTGCCGTAGTTTCCCTCCGGGCCCAGTACGAGAAGCAGATAATAGTCCGCGGCGACGGAGCTTACCATCAGTGTCAGCCGGTCGGTGGTGACGGAGAGCTGCTGCACCTCCCCCACGTCCAGCTCGCGGTGGTTCTCGGTGATCGACCGCACCTGGGAGATCAGCTCCGCCGCGAGCACCTCCAGATCCAAATCCGGATCGGAGCTCACGGACTCGACGGGCATGCCGTCCTTCGCCACGAGCGAAAGAGCGAGGGTGCCGCCGATGCGGTTGCTGATCTGACTCAACTGATCAAGGAACATGGCGCTGGCTCCCCTGCCTGATGCGCTCCAGGTATTTGCGGAGGACGAAGGCTTTCCTGGCGTTCGTCCCGGTGACGCCGGCCGGAGCCTGGGCCAGCTCGGTCAGGATCTCCCCCGTCTCCAGGGGCCGCGGCACCGCCGCCGGCTCGAAAACCGGGGCGGGAGGCGGGGGCGGAGCCAGCCGCGCGAGCGCGTCGTACGCCGGAGCGTTGTCCGGCTCGCGCCGCAAGACCTCGCGGAAGATGCGCTCGGCCTCCTCCCGGTGCCCCTGCCGCAGGTAGAGCTCCCCCAGGGTCACGGTCTCGGCGGGCTCGGGCTCCGGCTCGGGAACGAAGACGGGGGGAGCCGGCTCCGGAGCCGTGAGCACGGGCGCGGGCTCCTCCTCGGTAAGGAAGACCGGTTCCTCCTCCCGGAGCGGCTCCTCCACCGGAGCGGACGCGGCCCGCTCGAACGCCCAGGCGAACGGCGCCGGCTCCGGAGCGGGCTCGGGGGCCGGCTCGGATGCCGGCGGAGCGGCCGCAGTCGTCAGAGCGGGCGGAGCGGGCGGCACGGGCGTCTCGACGAAGAACAGCCCCTCGGCGGCGAGCGCCGAGAGATGCCGGTCGCCGCTCACCGGCGCGAGCAGATCGGAGAAGACGTCCCCCTCCGCCGCCGCGGTCTCTGCGAAGGCCGGAACGGGCAGGTCGAAGACGCCGCCCGCGGCGGCCGGCGGCGGGGCCGCGGTGACAGGTGCCGGGGGTGCCGGCGGCGGCGCGGCCTCCAGCTCGAAGACGTCCTGGGCCTCCAGGCGCGGCCCCGGGGGAGCGCCGAGGTCGAACAGGTCGCCGCCCGCGGGCTCCTGGCGGGGAGGCGGGGGCGGCGCCAGGTTCGGGAACGGCGCGGCGAGCCTCTGGGGCGGGTCCGGCCTTTGGGCCTCTGGGGGTTGCTCCATGGAACGGATCCTCCGGCGCAGCTCTTCGATTTCGGGATCGCTGTCGTTCAGGAGACTGTACAGGTCGAGCCGCTCGCGGGCCCGCTCGGGGTCGCCGGTTTCGAGATAGGCCCGGACCAGCAGCTTGTTGGCCACCATCTGGGTGGCGTCCTGCTTGACCACGCGCTCCAGCACCCCGCGCGCCTCTTCGGGCTCGCCGAGCTCCAGGAGGCAGCGCCCCCGGGCCACCAGCGCCGAGAGATACCCGGGGTGCTCCTTCAAGCCCCTCTCCAGGACCTCCAGGGCCTCCTTGACCCTGCCCTGGTGGCGGTACTCCTCCGCGAGCTGGAGGAAGATGCGGGAGGTGGGGTCGGATTCCCAGCGGTTCCTGAGCTGGGTGAGGCGGTCGGGAAACGCGCCGTCACTCATGCGGAGGTCCCTGGAGCGCGGGCGTGGACACGGCGCGGCGGACGAAAGTCTTCAGGTTGATCGCCAAAGTGGCCGCATTATAGCAACATGCGGCGCCCCGAAGGCGAGGCGGGCTCCGAAGAGGCCCGCCTCGCGAAGGGAGGACACGATCGACTAGCTGCCGCTGCCGCCCGAGTCGTCGACCGGCACCGTGATCCGGGCGGTCGCCACGTCGGACTGGGTGTTCTCGTCGGTCACGGTGAGCCGGACCGTGTACTGCCCCGCCGCGGCGTAGGTGTGCTCCGGGTTGGCCTCGTTCGAGCTCGTGCCGTCGCCGAAGTTCCAGGAGTAGGTGAGCACTCCTTCTCCACCCTCCGAAGTGTTGGTGAAGAAGACCTCGCGGTCCGTGTCGCCGCGCTCGAAGAGGAACGAGGCGTCGGGCCGCTCTCCCTGGACGCGGATCTCGAAGCTCGTCGTCTTGAGCGCGCCGTCGGCGCCCGCGGTCTGCGCGGTGACGGTGATCGACGACACGTTCCCCGCCAGATCGTCCTCGTCGAGGATCAGCGTGTCCCGCGCCTGGCCGTTGTTGTTGGTCTGGACGATGGCCCCGCCCGAGGCGAGCCGGCCTACGTCGGTCGTGAAGTTCACCCCCTGGCCTCCCAGCGCCTGCCCCCGGGAGTCGCGCACGATCGCGAGCAGGCTGATCCGCCCCCCGCCCGCGTCGACCGTCGTGGGGCTCGGCTGCAGGGTGATGGTGCCGGCCGGCGCGCCGACCTCGAGGTCGATGGTCACGGCCTCGGCCACGCCGCCCATGGTCGCGCGGACCTTGGCGGTGCCGATCCGGCCGTCCCCCCGGAGGACGGCCGTCGCCACGCCGGAGCTGTCGGTCTCGGCCACGGGGGTGATCGTCCCCAGGTCGGTGTCGAACCGGACCTCGGTCCCCGGGTTTACAGGAGTTCCGTTGGCCCTCCGGGCGACCACGGTGATCGTGGACGTCCCGTTGGCGGACTGGAGCCTGGCCGGGCTGGCGCTGATGGTGAGAGTCGTACCCGCGGGGGCGACCGGCGAGGCCTTGTCGCAGCCCACTGCGGGGAGGAGAGCGAGACAGAGAGAGGACAGCAGGGCAACACGTCTGAAGTTCATAGCGATTCAGTATACGGAGCGGGGCGGCCGTCCGTCCAGACGGCCGCCCCGGAAAATGAGACGCGGAGGGGGGACCGGGCTCCCTGCGCCCTAGCTCCCCTCGCTGTTGTCGGTCGGACCGGTGCACTGCGGGTCCGCCGCGTCGATCAGGCCGTCGCCGTCGTTGTCGAAGGTGTCGTTGCACTGCACCGTCGGCGGCGGCGGCGGGGTCGACGTGTCGCCCGTGCACGTGGTGTTCGCCGGGGTCATCACGAAGGCGTTGGTCAGCGTGAACGCACAGCCCGTGTCGAGGTTGCGGACCGACACGCTGATCGGCGTCGGCGCGAGGCGGGTCCCGTTGGGCACGCCGTCCCCGTTGCCGTCGCACGGCTCGGTGATGAACTCGAAGCCCTGCGGCGCGTTCGGCACCCGGATCGAGATCGAGGTCGACGACCCCGAGACGATCTGCGCCGAGCTGCCGTTCTCAGGATCACCGAAGATGACCTGGGTGGCACTCGAGAAGTCCTGGCCGCCGACGGTGGCCGCGATCCCCGGGCTGCCGGACGACGGGCTGATGCTGAACACCCGGGGCAGGGGCACCTGGTAGATGAAGCCGAGCTCGGCCGTATCGCCGTCCCCGGTCTCCAGGTTGACCACGTCGATCTCGTCCACCTCGATGAGCCCGTTCTCCGGGCACTCCTCGGGCAGCGGGGCCGGGCCGGCGATGAACACGATCTGCGTGCCGGTGACCGAGACCACCTGCTGGCCGACCCGCACGTCCGCCTCGGGGAAGTGGATCTGCACGGCCGCCGGATCGTCGAAGCCCTGGCCGGTGATGATGCCGCGGAAGCCGCCGGAGAGCGGAGTCCGGCCCCCGGTCGTGCTGGTGTCGACCCGCAACCCGGTGATCAGCACGTCCGTCCCGTACTTGAACTGCTGGCGGCGGACCGTGGAGAAGCCGGAGTTGATGTTCTTGATCAGGATGTCGACGGTCTGGTTGACCAGGTTCTGCCCGAAGCCGCGCGCGGCCGGGGTGATGGCGACGATCCGGCTCTCCGTCACCGACTCGACCGTGGCCTCGACGCCGTCGAAGCTCTCGACCGAGGCGCCTAGCCCAAAGAGCACCTGCACGGGCTCCCGGAAGCCGGAGCCGACGATCGTGACCCGCGTGCCTCCGTCGTTGGTACCGGACTGCGGCGACACGGAGAAGACCTGCGGCTGGCCGGCGGGACCTTCACCCACGGAGTAGGTGAAGCCCCGGTCGAGGGTGTCCGTGTCCTGGCCGGTCTCGTTCACATTGATGGTGACCCCGACGGTCGCCGTGCCGGTCTGGCCCACGCCCACCGGCACGCCCGCGGCCTGGGCCGACGGCGTGATCGCCCGGATGCGGGTCGGGGAGACCGAAACGACCGTGGCCGATGCGCCGTTGAACGTCACGCGGACCGGCGCGTCGAAGCCGCCGCCCTGGATCGTGACCTCGTCACCGCCCTCGGGCTTGCCCACGGAGGGCGACACCGAGCCGACAAAGAAGGTGGCCGGAGTGTTGATCCGGACGTTGGTCGATCCGGAGCTGCCGCTGAACACGGCCCGGACGCTCGCGGTGCCCACCGAGGTCGTCGCGAAGAGGACGGCCTGGGCCTCGCCGTTGACCAGTTGCAGCGTGACCTGGTTCGGGCCGTTGACGCTCCCGAAGGAGCCGAGCGTCGTCGTGAGCGCGACCTGGGAGCCGTCCGGAGGCGGCTGCCCGTTGTCCGTCCGGCGGACCCGCACGGTGATCGTGCTCGAGGCCTCGCCGTTGGCGATGATCTCTCCGGGATTGGCGCTCACCGAAACGTTGAAGGTGGTCACCGGATCCGGCGGCTTGGGCGTCGCGATCGGACCCCCGCCGGACGGCTCCGTGGGGGAATCGGACTGGCAGCCGACGAAGGCCGCGAACAGAAGGGCGAACAGCAGTCGGGAAACGGTCTTCTGCGGTTTCATACCGGAGCTCCTGAAAGGCTCACTGCGTAACTTCGATCGTGAATCGGGCCGGCTCGGTGGCGACGTCGTCGCCCGAAAGGGTCCGGCCAAAGAAACGAATGGACACGTCGAGGACGACCACCGCGCTGCCCGTCTCGCGATCGATGCCGAAGTCGCGCAGATCGCGCAGGGGCTGGTTCAGGACCTGGTCCGAGAACAGGAAACCCAGATTGTTGAACACCTGGGAGCTCCCCGCCGAGATCGTCCCGAACACCGACTGGACCGTGGGCGGCGGCACCCGGGTGCCCGTGTCGCGCCGGGTGTAGCGCACCTCGTAGGAGCGCAGCTCCACCACCTGGAAGTTGCTGCCCGTCGATCCCGGCGCCTTCGGGATGCTGGCGACGGTGATCCCGCCGATGTTGAAGGGACCCTGCGTCGCCGAGACCCGGCTGGGCAGGCCGGTGAAATCGGTGACGGAGAGGATGACAGACCCCTCCTGCCGGTCGGTCCGCTCGTTGCAACCGCCCAAGGCGATCACCAGGACCATCAGGGACAATAACTGGACGTTCCGTTTCATGGGTGACTCCGCACGCCGTTAGAGCTTGATGACCCGGGGGGTGATGAAGATCAACAACTCTTCGTTCTCCTCCCGACGGGTCCGGTTTTTGAACAGATGTCCGATGAGCGGGATGTTGCCCAGGCCCGGCACCCGGGTCTCGCCCTGGTCCGTCGTGACCTTGTAGATGCCGCCGATCACGGCCGTGCCGCCGTCGCGCACCACGAGCCGGGTCCGGGCGTCCTTGGTCGCGATCGGAGCGTTTCTGGCGCCCTGGAGCAGGAACGCGAGCTGCGGCTCGCGCTTGGAAATGTCGATGTCCATCAGGATCGTGCCCTCGGCCGTCACCTGAGGCGTCACCTCCAGGCGGAGCGTGGCATTGATGAACTGCACGGTGATCGTGTCGTTCGAGATGGTCTGGACCGGGATCTGCAGACCGCTCTGGATCGACGCCCGCTCGTTGTTGAGCGTCGCCACCTTGGGCGCGGAAAGGATCGTGATCAGACCCTCGTTCTCCGCCGCGCGCAGGAGGACGTCCAACTGGAACGTGTTGAGCACGTTGCCCAGCCGAATGCCCAGGAGGCCGGCGTTGGCCGCGCCGCCCAGGTTGACCTGGCCGCTCACGTCGGCGTTGTTGGGGAAGACCAGGCCCGTCGTATTGCCGTTCGCGGCGTTCGCGACGCCGTCGAAGCCCCAGTCGATGCCCAGCTCGCGGTCGAACCGCTTCGTGGTCTCGATGATCCGCGCCTCGATCATCACCTGCGGCTCGGGCGAGTCGAGCAGGTCGACGACGGAGATGATGGCGTCCATGTACGCCGGCAGCTCCTTGATGATCAGGGCGTTGGTGCGCTGGTCGACGACCACGCTGCCGCGCTGCGACAGGAGACCGCCCTGGCCGCCCTTGAGGATGCGGGAGACCTGGCGGGCGTCGGCATAGCTCAGACGCTGGTAGACCGTGCGCAGCGGGACCGACAGGGCCTTGGCCGCCGAGAGCTGCTGGCGCTCCTGGGCCTCGGCCCGCAGCACCACGGTCGGCGCGATGCGCATGACGTTGCCGTCCAGCTCGTAGTCCAGGCCGTTGATCTTCAACACCTGCTCCAGAGCCTGGTCCCACGGGACGTTCTCGAGCTCCGCCGTGACCGTGCCGGTCACCCCGGGCTGCACGACGATGTTCAGGCCGCTGATCTGCGCGAAGGTGCGCAGCACGTCCGTCACGTCGGCGTTGGTGACCTTGAGATCGATCGGCTCGCCGACGTAGGTCTTCTGGCTCTGCCCCACGCCCTGGGCCTCGAAGCTCTGGACCGGCAGGCCCGGGGCCACCGAGTTGGTCTGGATCTGCACCGGCGTCGACGGCGGCGTGCCCACCGACTGCCGCAGGGCGAGATCGCTCGGCTGGGCCTTGGCCGCCGGGGCCGGAGCCGTAGAGCCGGAGCCGGCCTGGGCGAGCTCGCCCGAAGAAGACGGCGCCGGCACGACCGGGACGTCCTCGGACTCGATCGGCTCCTCGCGGGCGGCCACCGGCCGCTGGGCCGCCGCCGGCTGCTGTATCGCCGCCGGCTGCTGTACCGCCGCCATGTCCGCGGCCGGCGCCACCGGGCGCTGGGCCATGGGCTTGACGGCCGGAGCCGGCGCGTCCGAAGACGACGGGAAGGAGACGACCAGGGCGTCGCCCGTGCGCTCGATCACCGGCGTCGTGCCGTTCTTCAGGTCGAACACCACGCGGGAGACCGGCTTGGGGAGAGGCTTGAACTGGGCCACGCGGATCCGCTCGACGACGCTGCCGTCGACCGAGACGCTCGTGCGCTGGCTCCGGTTGATCACCCCCTGGAGGTCGATGACGAACCGCTCGGGCTCGTTCAAGACGAAGGTCGAGTAGGGGAACTCGCCGTCGCCCGCGATGCGGACGACCGCGCCCCCTTCAGACGCCAGCACCTCGATCGAGTCGAGCCGCGTGGCCGCCACCCCCGCGGGCGTGGGGGCCACGGCCGGGCGGTCGGGCGTGCCGCCGCTCGTGGGAGCGGACGACGCGGACGGCGCGGCCTCGGCCAACGGCGCCGACGCGGCCCTCTCCTCGGCCAGCGGCTCGAAGGCGAGCGCGCCCTGGGCCTCGGCCGGCTCGCTCTCGATCGGCAGGAGCTGGACCTGAAGCTTCAGGCCGTCGGCGGTCACCGAGTGCTCCACCTCCTGGCGGGTCTCGATCACCAGACGGGTGAGCGGACGGCTCCCCTCCTCGTTCCTCTCGACCTTGAGCGCGGACACCAGACCGTCCGCGGGGGCGAGATCGGTGACACCGGTCGCGGGGACCGCGTTGGGCAGCTCGACGACGACCTTGCCGTCGGCGTTCCTGAAGCTGGTCCACACCAGGGGGGCATTCGACTCGAGGTCGACGAAGACCTCGGGGGCCCCTTCCCGCAGATCGATGGTGCTGATCTGCGCCGGCGCCTGAGCCGTCCGGCTCTCCGCGGGCGCACTGGCGGCCGCGGAAGAGGCCTCGACGACCCGGGCCGGCTTGGAAGAGGTGCAACCCACCCCGACCGCGACCGCGAGGACCGCCATCACGGCAATCAGACGCTGCCATCCGGCGTTTTGGATTCTATTGACCACATCTCCCATGGCACTCGCCTCCCTCACGGGGCTTTGAAGACATCGCATACGGCTACGACTGCGGGTTCAAACTCTTGACCACCTCTCGGAACGGCTTCAAGGCGGTCGGGTCCTGCACGATCTGTTTGAAGACCACCTCGGCGCGGTTGATGCTCACCACATCGCCGTCGTAGAGCTGGTCCCCTTCGCGGAGCAGATAACTCTTCTTCTGGTTCGCGGCCACCACCTGCGCCACGAACCCCTTGCTGGTGCGGAAGATCCCGGTCAGATCGATCTCGTCGATCAGGAGGCCGGGGACGCCGTCCGGACGCGGGCCGCGGAACTCGGGGCGGTCCGGCGCGGCCAGGAGCGACTTGAACGGATCACGGCGGTTGCCGGGATCGTAGGTAAAGCCTGTCCCCGAGAGCACCTCTTCCTCGCCTTCGAGGATCTGGTCGATGTCTCCCAGGTCCGGCTCGGGCCCGCCCAGAGTGGAGCCCTCCCCCGCCGGCTTGTCCGCGGGCGGCGAAGAGGCCGGGGGCTGGGCGAAGACGACGCCGACGAGCGCCAGCCCGAAGAGCATCATCAGCAGAAAAGTGACCTTGGACGATCGCATCACTCGTCTCCTCCCGCCGAGCTCTTCGAAGCGCGCGCCTGGGACGCCGGGCCGCTGCCGGACCTCTTCTTGCCCTTCTTGCCCTTCTCGTCCTTCTCGTCGTCCGCAATCTCCGGCTCGGGCTCCTTGTACACGAACGTCTTGGCCGTGAAGTTGGCCGTGATCGTGTGCGGGCTGTCCGGCCGCTGCATCGCGCTGACGGTCAGGTCCTCGATGTTGATGATCCGCGAGAACCGGCTGATGCGGTCGAAGAACAGGGCCAGGTTGTGATAGCTCCCGTCCACCGCGATCGCGATCGGCCACTCGCTGAAGAACTCCTTGTCCGTGAGCAGGCCGGGGGTGAACCGCTTGAGCGTGAAGTCCCCCTGCTCCGCGAGCGAGCGGATGCGCCGCATCAGGTCCGGCGTATTGCGCCGCGCCGGCAGGATGCGCAGGAGCTTGTCGAGCTCGAGCTCCAACTGCCGCACTTCCTCGCGGAACTTCGGCAGCTCCTGCTTTGCGGCCCGCCCTTCCTGGATCTTGTTCTGGAGCTCGGAAAGCTTCACGTCCTGCCGCGCGATCTCGTCGCGCATCGGCTGGAGCAGCCGCCAGTAGCCCAGGGCGAAGAGCACGAAGCCCACACCCAGGCCCACGGCGAGCCCGATATACCAGGGTTTCCCTTCGAGTCCGGTCTTGAGCGCCACCGAGCTGCCCTCCTACCCTGAGGTCGGCGTCACCGCACCGGTAGGAGCACCGGGTGCGCCCGCGCCTCCGTCCACCGGGGACGGGGTGCGCGGAGAGAACGAATAGTTGAAACTGATGATGAATTTATAGACGCCGCCCTGCTGTTCCTGGGTGTCCTTGAGCGTCGGCTCCTCGAACTCCGGAACCTTGTCCAGGTTTTCGATCAAATTGGCCACCGCGTTGGTGTTGAAGGCCCGGCCCTCGAGCTCGATCGTGCTCGTCGTCATCTTCATCCGGTCGAGCCAGAGCAGCTCCGGCAACGCGCGGGAAATGTGATCCATCACCCGCACCGGACCGCGCTGATTGAGCTTCAGATCGTTGATGATCCCGATCTTTCTTTCGAGCTCGCTCTTCTTCGCCTTGTAGTCCTCGACCTCCTTGATGACCGAAGCGAGCGCCTGGACCTCCTTCTCCGCCACCTGGACCTCTTGCTCCTTCTCCTTGACCTCGCGGTCCAGCATCCACCAGAAGAGGCCCAGCGCCAGAAGGCCCAGAACCATGCCCACGGCGAGCATCCACTGGCCGACGTCCTGCCCCTGGAGCTTCCCGCCCGATGGCTTGGACTTGCGGACCGCGGCCGGCCGCTTGCCCTCGGAGAGAAGGTTGATCTTGATCATGGCCTAATCCCCCACCTTACGAATGCCCAGACCCACCGCCACCGCCATCATCGGCGCGATCGAGCGCATCCACTCGGCATCGAAGTCGCTCTCCTTGTAGTGGATCCGCCGCAACGGATTCATCAGCTCCGTGGGCACCTCGAACCGCTCGCGAAGAACCTGCTGCAGATTGGGCGTCAAGGCACAGCCGCCGGCCAGGATCAGCTCGTCGACCGGCCCTTCCGACGACGTGGCCGAGAAGAAATCGAACGTCTTCCGGATCTCCGAAGCCATCTCCGCCGACACCGTGTCCAGGACCGGCCGCGCGTCGCCCGCGCTGTAGCGGTCCACCGACTCGCCCCGCTTCAGGCTCTCCGCCTGCGCGAACGAGAGGTTGAACTCGCGCTGCAAAGCCTCCGTGAACTGGTTGCCGCCGAACGAGATGTCGCGCCAGAAGACCGTGGTGCCGCGGGCCAGGATGTTGATGTTGGTCACCCCGGCCCCCATGTTGATCAACGCCACGACCTTCCTCGCGTCCAGCTCGTAGTTCGCCTCGTAGGCGTTCTGCATCGCGAACGCGTCGACGTCCACGATCGCCGGGGTCTTGCCCGTCTGGCTGATCACCGACACGTAGTCGTTGACCTTGTCGCGCTTGACCGCGACCAGCAGGACCTCCATGTTGTCCCGGCCCGGCTCCCCCTCGGCGAGGACCACGTAGTCGAGACGCACGTCGTTGATGTCGAACGGGATGTACTGCTCGGCCTCCCACTGGATCGAATCCGCCAGCTCCTCCTCCGGCATCGCCGGAAGCTGGATCTTCTTGATGATCACCGAGTGGCCGGACAGCGATGTGGCGAAGCTGCCGCTCTTGACCTTAGTCTGGTCGTTCAGGCGGTGGATCGCATCCACCACGAGAGAGGAGTCCATGATCGAGCCATCCACGATGGCCTCGGGTGACAGCGGCTCGATGCCGAGGCGCTGCAGATGGAACTCCCCCTTCTTCTCGCGCAGCTCGATCAACTTGATGGCCGAGCTGCCGATGTCGAGACCGACTACGCCTTTCTTCGAACGTGAGAAGAGCACGACGTTACAAGCTCCCTAAAAAGCCCAACGTTCAAGGCAACTTACCGGTACTTAGTTAAAGCTTCGCTGGAAGCTACCACCGAAGCAGACCGGTGTCAAGGCACCTATGCAGCTATGTCTATATGGACCAGTTCGGTAACTCTACACCAGGTTCCTGGAGGGCGCAAGAGGCGGGGTGCCAAGATTTGGGCGAATCCGTCAAAAAAGGGAAGCCCCCGAACTAAACCCCGGCTGGAGAGAGGGTTGCCGGGGTGACAAAAGATGGCCACCGCCCCCAGGAATGCCGTTCGCCCGGAACAGGGTCCCTATATATAGGGGTCGGACTATTTTCGACGATGGCCTCAGCCGCCGTCTTTCGCTCCGGCGACCGGCCGTTGACCCACACGCAGGGCCGGTAGCCCTCCCCCTCGTGGTGGATGGCGCCGTATCTCCCGGCCTCCGCGGCCCCGGTCTCGAGGTCGAAGGCCAGCTCGACCCGGAAGCGGACCTCCGTCTTGCCGCCCAGGCGCTTGACCTCGATGAAGCTCCTCTCCTGCCCACGCCTCATACAAGATGTCACCTCGTGCCATGGCGTAAGTGGATTCAGGGTCCCTACATTAGATACCGGAGCCGCAAGCAGCTTCGATCTGTTCCTGCGTCAGCTCGGGGCGCTGGCGCTTTCCAAGCTCGTCGTGCCCCAGGCTGGAGGTCACCCGCTCGAGCGCCGTGCCCTCCGAAACCTCACCCTCTGTCTCCCTCTCCCAGAGGGAGAGGGAGGACGCATTCCGGGCGACCTTGCCTGCGTCTGGAAATCCAGGATGGGCAAGGTCGGCTGATGTACGTCCTCCCTCTCCCGGCGGGGGTTGGGAGGGCGATGGGAGAGGGTCGGGGTGAGGTTTTCGGAGGGGCGCAGCCTGGACTCAGTCGTACCGGATCGCGATCAGCGGATCCACACGGGCCGCGCGCCGGGCCGGGATGTAGCAGGCGATCGCGGAGACGAGGAGGAGCAGCAGCGCGATGCCCGCGAACGTCATCGGGTCGGTCGCGCTCACCTCATAGAGCAGGCTCGACAGGACCCGCGTCAGGGCGAGCGCCCCCAGGAGCCCCAGCGCCACGCCCACAATCACCAGGAGAAGCCCCTGCCGGATCACCAGGAGCAGCACGTCGCGCGCCTGTGCGCCCAGGGCCATGCGCACGCCGATCTCGTTCTGGCGCTGGACGACCGAGTGAGACATCACGCCGTAAATACCGATCGCCGCGAGGACCAGGGCGAGGCCGGCGAAGCCGCCGAGCAGCAGCGTTCCGAAGCGGCTCCGCGCCATGGATTCGCCGAGCCAGCTCTCCAGGGTGCGGACGTCCGACACGGGCTGCTCCTTGTCGATCGACAGGATCTCGCGCCGGGCGGCGTCCGCGAGGCTCTCCGGTGGGACGGAGGTGCGCAGGACGATCATCATGGAAGAGTAGGTGAGCTGCGGGGGCGTCCAGTAGACCATGGGCCGCACCTCCCCCTCGAGCGAGCTGTACCTCGCGTCGCCGACGACGCCGATGATCTCGGTCGGCTCGGGGTCGTCCTTCATGTTGACGACGATGCGTTTCCCCAGCGGGCTCTCGCCCGAAAAGTACGTCCGCGCCATGGCTTCGTTGACCACGGCCACCTTGCGGTCCTCCATCGCCTCCTGCACGGTAAACGTGCGCCCGGCGACGAGGCGCATGTTCAGGGTGCGGAAGTACTCCTCGTCGACAACGCGCACGTCCGTCACGAATTCTTCGCCCGGGGCCGGGACGGGCCGGCCCTCGATGGTGAAGCTGGTGGCCGCGCCCAGGTCGGCGAAGGGGAGGGCGCTCACGGCGCTCGCCGAGCTCACCCCGGGCAGCGTTTTCATGCTGCCGACGGCCTCCCGGAAGAAGGCCACGATCTTGGCATCCTCCGAGTACTTCGCGGGGGGCAGGATCACGCGCAGCGTCAGCACGTTTTCCGCGTCGAAGCCGGGGTCCACGCCCGAAAGCCGCAGAAAGCTCCGGGCCATCAGCCCCGCGCCGACCAGCAGCACGAGTGCCAACCCGACCTCGGCGACGACCAGGGCATCGCGGATCCGCCGCCCGCGCGAGCTGCCCGCGGTGCCGCGGCTCGACTCTTTCAGGGTATCGCTCAGCCGCACGCGCGACGCTTCGAGCGCGGGCGCCAGGCCGAAGAGAATCCCGGTCAGGAGCGAGACGGTCAGGGTGAAACCCAACACCAGCGGATTGACGCCGACCTGCTCCGCGTCGATCAGGTTCGCGGGGCTCATCGCTACGAGGGCCTCGACGCCCCAGCGGGCGAGCAGCAGGCCGAAAACCCCGCCCAGAAGGGCCAGCAGGAGGCTCTCGGTCAACAACTGGCGGATGATGCGGCGGCGCCCCGCTCCCATCGCGGAGCGGACGGCCATCTCCTTGTGCCTCCCCGCGGCGCGCGCCAGGAGCAGGCTCGCCACGTTCACGCACGAGATCAGGAGCACGAACCCGACCGCGCCGAGCAGCACGAGGAGAGCGGGCTTGATCTCCCCCGCCAACTGGTCGCGCAGCGGCACGACGCTCGCGCCCCATCCCGCGTTGAAGTCGAAGTATTGTTTTTCGAGGCGGGCGGCAATCCCATCCATCTCCGCCTGCGCCTCGACGGGCGAGACGCCGGGCGCCAGGCGCGCGACCGCCGACATGTAGCGCCCGCGCCTCACGCGCATCTCCTCCGTAAACACCCACGGCTTCCAGAGCTCGGCCGGCTTGCCGGTGAGCGAATTCTCTTTGACGAACCATTTGAAGTCGGGAGGCATGACCCCGATGATCGTCACGGGGTTGCCGCTCAACGTGACGACCCGGTCGATGACGTCGGGCGAGCCGCTGAAGCGGCGCTGCCACAAACTGTGGCTGATCACCGCGACATCCTCGCGCCCTTCGGCCGCATCCGCGGGCGTGAAGGTGCGGCCCAGCGCGGCGTTGGCGCCGAGCAGCTCGAAAAGATTGGGGGTCGCGACCTGCGACGGGATCTCCTCCGGCTCCCCCAGGCCCGTCAGGTTGTACCGCTGGTCGACGAAGGCGGCCATCGCGTCGAAGGACTTCGCCTGGTCCCGCCAGTCGAGGAAGTTCGCCGG
>DATHUD010000736.1:0-6171 GCA_035462575.1 Thermoanaerobaculia bacterium
TCCGCGCCGGAGCCGCCTACGTCCCCCTGGACCCGGCCTATCCCGCCGACCGCCTGGATTTCATGATGGTGGACACAGGAGCCGCCCTGCTCCTCACGCGAGAAACCCTCGCCGCCGCTCTCGAAGAGCCGGACGAGGGAGAGCCCGCCGCCTTCCCGGCCGCCGCGCCGGACGACCGGGCCTACGTCATCTACACCTCGGGCTCGACCGGCCGCCCCAAGGGCGTTGTGATCCGCCACGCCGCCGCCGTCAACACCGTGCGGGACGTGAACTGCCGCTTCGGAGTGGGTGCCGGCGACCGCGTCTTCGCCGTCTCGGCCCTGAGCTTCGACCTCTCCGTCTACGACCTCTTCGGCCCGCTCGCCGTGGGAGGAGCCGTCGTCCTCCCCGAGCCGTCCGCCACGCCCGACCCCGCGGCCTGGTCCGCCGCCCTCGCCCGGCACGGCGTCACGATCTGGGACTCTGCCCCGGCCCTGATGGACCTCCTCGTCTCCTCCGGAGCCCCGCTCCCCAAAACCCTGAGGCTTGTCCTCCTCTCGGGGGACTGGATTCCCATCACCCTCCCCGGAGAGATCCGCCGCCGCATCCCTGGAGCCCGGGTCATCAGCCTGGGGGGCGCCACCGAAGCCTCCATCTGGTCCATCCTGTACCCCATCGGAGACGTCCCCCCGGCCTGGACCAGCATCCCGTATGGCCGCCCCATGGCGAACCAAGCCTTCCACGTGCTGGACCCGGCCGGCCACCCCGCGCCCGTGGGAGTCGCGGGAGAGCTCCACATTGGAGGCGCAGGCGTCGCGGACGGCTACCACGCCCGCCCGGACCTGACCGCCGAAAAGTTCGTCCCCGACCCCTTTATGGATCGCCCCGGAGCCCGCCTCTACCGCACGGGGGACCTCGGCCGCAGATTCGTGGACGGCACCATCGAGTTCCTCGGCCGAAGGGACCACCAGGTGAAGATCCGGGGCTTCCGCATCGAGCTGGGGGAGATCGAAGCCGTCCTCACCTCCCACCCTGCCGTCCGGGAGGCCGTGGTCCTCGCCCGCCAGGAAGAGGGCTTCGCCAGGAGCGCCGGCCTGAGCCAGGCCCGCCTCGTGGCCTACGTGGTCCCCGAGCCCGGAGCGGATCTCGACCTCGCCGCTCTCCGCAACCATCTCGCCGCCCGCCTCCCCGAGCACATGGTCCCCTCGGCCGTAGTGCTCCTGGAAGCCATCCCCCTGACCCCCAACGGCAAGGTGGACCGCCGCGCCCTCCCCGCCCCCGAAGCCAGCCCGGACCAGGAGACTCACTTCGTCCCCCCGCGCGACGGAGTGGAGGAGGCGATCGCCGCCCTCTGGAAAGATCTCTTGAAGGTCGACCGCGTGGGAGTCCACGACAACTTCTTCTCCCTCGGAGGCCACTCCCTCCTCGCCACCCGCGTCGCCGCCGCCCTGAGAGACGCCTTCGGAGTCGAGATCCCCCTCCGCACCCTCTTCGAGAAACCCACCGTGGCCGACCTGGCTCTCGCCGTCGCCCAGCTCCGCCTGGAGCAGGCCGACACCACCGAGGCCGCCCGGCTTTTGGACACCCTGGAGGGCCTCTCGGACGAGGAGGTCGAGGCGCTTCTGGCGGGGGAGGAGGAGGTCTGACGGCGGTTGTGGTAAATTACCGCCCCGGGCGTTGAGGTGCCGCGCCCCGTTCCTTCCAGATGTCCCCTCATGGGGCGGTAGACAAGTGGCTTAAGTCACCAGCCTTTCAAGCTGGCCATCGCGGGTTCGAATCCCGTCCGCCCTACCAAGTCTCTACAGCGTGAGCCGGGCTCGGCGACCGCTTCTCCATTCCGCATCGAGGCAAAGTGTTAGGCTATCAAGGTATGAGGCCTAGCTCTGTCCAGTCAAACTTGAGGCTCGAAGCGGATACGGAGACCGTGGAGGATCTCGTCGACCGTGTACGCCGCGGTGGCGTTCGAGTCCCGAGCTTCCAAAGGGGACTCCGCTGGGAGGCGGACGATGTCGTCTCGTTATTCGAGAGCATCCACCGAGGATACCCTGTGGGCTCGATCCTGCTGCGAAAGGGCTCTGCTGAAGCTGCCAGAATTGACGTCGGGCCGCTCTCGATCGATGCTCCCGAGACGGAAGTCGCTCTGTGGGTTGTGGACGGCCAGCAACGGTTGACCGCTTTGACGGCTGGGCTTTCGCGTCCAGCCCCGATCCCGACAACCCCGGACGATCCCTGGGTGGTCTATTTTGATGCCCGGACCCAGACCTTCCATACGCCTCCCGCCGATGGAGAGGTCCCCTCAACCTGGGTTCCCGTCGCGCAACTCCTCGATGCCTCAGCCCTGAGCGAGTGGGTTTTCAACTGGCAGCATGGCGGCGACCCTCTCCTGCGGGCTGCCGTCTTTCAGGCCGGCACCAGGGTCCGCCAGTACAGGATCCCGCTGTATGTCGTAGAGACCGACAACGAGCAGGATCTGCGGGACATCTTCTACCGGATCAATAATTTCGGAAAAAGCCTGAGTTGGGACGAGGTTCATGACGCGCTGTTCGGACGGAGGGGCGCACATCCCTCGACCCTTCGCGAGCTCGCTGACGAGCTTCAGAAGCTCGGGATAGGCAGGCCCGAAGAGGAACAGTTGTTGTCGTGCCTGGTCGCTTATAAAGGCTTGGACGTGACCCGCAACATCTCGGAGCACTACCGGCGGGACCCGAAGGTGCTCGCCGGGGCTGTCCAGGAGTCGCTGCCGGCTATTCGCGGCATGCTGTCCTTTCTGAAGAGGCATGCGGAGATCCCCCACCTTCGCCTCCTGCCCCGGTCGATACCGCTGGTAGTTTTGACAAGGTTTTTTGCCCTGTACCCGGAGCCGAAAGCGCGGACTCTTACGCTCCTCGCCCGCTGGACCTGGCGCACGCTGCTGAGCTCGGGTTTCTACGACGAGCGCACGTTCCTCCGGCGCGGGATCGCCGCCATCGAGGCCGGCGATGAGGAGGGGAGCGCTCAAAAGCTGCTTTCGCTCGTCCCCAAGGAGCGCCGGACGCGCCATACACTGCCGGCACGTTTCGACGCTCGGGCAGCCGACAGCAGAATCGCTCTCCTCGGCATGGCGTCCCTGGGACCTCTGAATCTGGTTGAAGGCACGCGGATCGACATCGCGAGCTTGATCGAGCAGCAGGACGTGGCCGCGTTCCGACGGATTCTTCCGATCAAAGACGGCCGAGGACCCGAGAATCGGGTGCTGCTGCCGGGCTCCGGTTCGGCTCGTCAGGATCTGGCCCATCACGCAATATGGAAAGGGAACGAGTCTGCTGCGCTCCGTTCGCACGCCGTCTCTCCTCGTGCTGCGGAGGCCTTGCTTGCGGAGGACTTCGAATCCTTTTTGCGAGAGAGAGGGCGCCTCATCCAAGAGGCCGTCGAGCGGCTGGGAGATCGCCTCGCGGCCTGGTCCAGCACCGATCGGCCGTCGATCTCCTATCTGCTTCACCAGGCGGAAGCCGAGCTTTGAGAAAAGCTCTCGACGTCTTCCTGAGCGGGACCCTGGCCGGGCGCCTCTCCGAGAACGATGGGCGCATGTCCTTTCGGATTGCGGACGAATACCGGCTTCTGCCGGAACGGCCCGTTCTGAGCCAGTCGTTCGAAGACGATCTCGAAAAGGTGTACCGGGGAAAGCAGGGCAGGCTGCCTGCTTTCTTTGCCAATCTCACTCCGGAAGGGCCATTGCGGGAGCTGATAGAAGAAAGCCTGCAGGTTCCCCGGGGTGACGAGATGGCTCTTCTCGAAGCCGTCGGAGGCGACCTGCCGGGCGCTGTAGAGATCCGCCCGAGTCTCGGGGAATCCGAGCTTTCAGAGGATGATCCCGGGGATCTCGATTCTTCTCCTCCTGATGCACCCTTGGAGGACGGGCTCCTCCGCTTTTCCCTGGCAGGGGTTCAGCTCAAATTCTCCGTCCTTCGCGAAGGCGAGAAGCTGACTCTGCCGGTTCAGGGGCAGAGCGGAGATTGGATCGTCAAGATCGACTCCTCTCGGTTCCCACACGTGGTGGAGAACGAGTTTGCGATGCTCGAATGGGCCCGTGCGGCTGGATTCGAAGTCCCGGAGTGCCATTTGGAGCCTTCCAAAGCCCTCGCGTCCGTTCTGCGCGTTCACGCGAGCTCGGACAGAAGCGTCCTGGTGATCCGCCGCTATGACCGCGAGGGAGCCCGGCGCATCCACCAGGAGGATTTCGCGCAGGTCGTCGGCCTGCCGCCCGAGCGCAAGTACGACCACGTCACCTATGAGCAACTCGCCCGGCTGGTGAAGGGGATTGCCGGTCCTGACGCTTATCTCGAATTCGTCCGGAGGCTCGCGTTCATGGTGGCCTCCGGCAATACGGACGGGCACTTGAAGAACTGGTCTCTTGTCTACCCGGACGGAGTGCGTGGCGTCCTCTCTCCTCTCTACGATCAGGTCTGCACGATCGCCTGGCCCGAGCTCAAGCCGGAGCTTGCCCTCAAGTTTGCCGGATCGAAGAACCTGATGCAGGTGGACGAACGCTCGTTCGAGAGGCTGGCTGTCAGGGCGGGGGACGATGCGGACCGTACCGTCTCCACATTGCACGATAGCCTGGAGCGAATCGCATCGGCGTGGCGTGAATCGGCCGTGTCGCGGATCATGCCACCGGATCACGTCGCGGCGCTCCGGGATTACTGGTCGAGATCTCCTCTCCTCAGGCGCTGGGGTTCGGCATGAAGGCGCCCGGGGCTCCAGTCATAGGACTCGAAAGAATGCGCAGACCCCTCCTCGCCGTCGCCATCGCCACCGTCCTCGCTGCCCCCCTCGCCGCCCAGGCCTCCGGCTCCAAGCCTGCCAAGCCCCCCGAATCCCCGCTGGCCAAGGCCGCCGCCGCGCTGCCGCTGCGCGGCATCGGCCCCAACCTGATGGGCGGCCGCCTCGCCGACATCGCGGTCCATCCCACCGTTCCGGGCCTCTGGTACGTGGCCGCCGGCTCAGGCGGGGTCTGGAAGACCACCAACGCCGGCACCACCTGGACGCCTGTTTTCGAAGACCAATCCTCCTACTCGATCGGCGAGATCACTCTCGACCCCACCAACCCCGACGTGGTCTGGGTCGGCACCGGCGAGAACGTCAGCGGGCGCCATGTCGGCTGGGGGGACGGCGTCTATCGCAGCCGCGACGCCGGCCGCACCTGGCAGCGGATGGGCCTTCCCCGGTCGGAGCACATCGGCCGCATCCTGGTGGACCCGCGCGACGGCAACCGTGTTCTCGTGGCGGCCGAGGGGCCGCTCTGGGCCGCGGGCGGGGAGCGAGGCGTGTACCGTTCCACCGATGGCGGCGCCACCTGGACCCCGGTGCTCCGGATCGACGAGAACACCGGCGTCACCGACCTCGAGTTCGATCCTGCCAACCCCGAGGTGGTCTATGCCGCGGCCTACCAGCGCCGGCGCCACGTCTGGGGGTTCCTCGCCGGGGGGCCCGGCTCAGGTGTGTGGAAGTCCGGCGACAACGGCAAGACGTGGCGCCAACTGAAGACCGGCCTGCCGAGCGGGGACATGGGGAAGATCGGGCTCGCCGTCACGCCCGCCGACCCCACCCTGGTCTACGCCACGATCGAAGCCGGCGAGGAGGAGCGCGGCTTCTACCGCTCGCGCGACCGGGGCGAGAGCTGGGAGAAGCGGAACGACTACATCTCCGGCGGCACCGGCCCCCACTACTACCAGGAGATCGAGGCCTCGCCCACAGACGCCGCCCGGGTCTACCAGATGGACGTCTTCCTCCACGTGACCCGCGACGGCGGCGCGACGATGGAGTACCTCGAAACCGGCCACGACAAGCACAGCGACAACCATGCCCTGTGGATCGACCCGGCCAACGGCAACCACCTGCTGGTGGGCACCGACACCGGGCTTTACGAGAGCTTCGACGAGGGGAAAACCTTTCGGCACTTCCCGAACCTGCCGACCTCGCAGATCTACAAAGTGGCGCTCAACAACCGCGAGCCGTTCTACGACGTCCTGGCCGGGGCGCAGGACCAGGGCACCCTGCACGGTCCATCGCGCACCTTGAACCGGGACGGCATCCGCAACCAGGACTGGTACGTGCCGCTCGGCGCCGACGGCTACGGCGTCGCCTTCGACCCGCGCGACCCCGACCTCCTCTATCTGATGTTTCAGGAGGGGATGCTCTTCCGCAAGGACCGGC
>DATHUD010000737.1:0-9699 GCA_035462575.1 Thermoanaerobaculia bacterium
ATCGTCCGCGAGCGGCAGGACCCGTCTGGCCGGGAGGCCGTCCGGAGCGCCCGGACCGACCACGAGGACTGGCGCCCCGGCGTCTTCGAGCAGCCAGGCGAGACGCTCGCGAGGATAGGCTGGATCGAGCGGCACGTACGCGCCCCCGGCCTTCAGGATCCCCAGGATGCCGACGACCATTTCGAGGCCACGCTCGGCGCAGAGCGCCACCCGGTCCCCCGGCGCGACTCCTTCCGCGAGAAGCCTCCAGGCCAGCCCGTTCGACCGCCGGTCGAGCTCGCCATAGGAGAGCGTCTCTCCGTCCCAGGAGAGGGCTGGGGCGTCCGGGTTCCGCGCCGCCTGCTCCGCGAAGCGCTCGTGGAGGAGCCACGCCGGACGGAAGACCTCTCCCGCCCCGCTCCACTCCGAAACGAGCTGGCGCCGCTCGGCCGCGGTGAGGAGAGGCAGCTCCCACACGGGAGCGTCGGGATCGGCGGCCACGCCTTCGAGGAGCCGCTCGAAGGCCCCCAGGAACCGGGCCACGGTTCCGGCGTCGAAAAGGTCGGTGCTGTACTGGAGCGAGCCCCCGATCCCGTGGCCTTCGCGCCGCGCGAGGGCGAGGCTCCAGTCGAACTTGGCGGTTCCGTTCTCGGTCTCCCGCGTCTCCAGGCGAAGGCCCTCGCCCAGCCGGAGCAGACTCTCCGCGGGGGTGTTCTGGAAAGCGAGGACCGACTGGAAGAGCGGCGGATGGGCGAGGCTCCTCGGGATGCCGAGCTCGTCGACCAGCTTCTCGAACGGCAGATCCTGGTGCTCGAAGGCGCCCAGGACCGTCTCCGTCACCCTGGCGAGGTGGCCGCGGAAGCTCGGGGACGAGGAGAGGTCCGCCGGGAGCGCCAGGACGTTGACGAAGAAGCCGACGAGCGGCTCGAGCTCCGGGTGCTCGCGGTTGGCCACGGGCGAGCCCACCACCACGTCCGTCTGCCCCGAAAGGCGCGCGAGGAACGCCTGGAAGGCCGCGAGGAGCAGGGTGAAGAGCGACGTCCCCGCCTCCCGCGCCCGCTGCTCCAGGGCGGCGGCCAGATCCTCCCCTACGGAGAAACCCTGGTTGGCGCCCCGGAAGCTCTGGGCGGCCGGGCGCGGGCGGTCCGCGGGGAGGTCGAGCACGGGGGGCGCCCCGGCCAGCCGCTCGCGCCACCAGGAGAGCCGGGCCTCCAGGGCCTCGCCCGAGAGCCGCTCGCGCTGCCAGACGGCGAAGTCCGCGTACTGGACCGGCAGCTCGGGGAGCGGGGACGGCCGCCCTTCGGCGAAGGCTCCGTAGAGCGCCGCCACCTCGCGGGTGAGGTTTGCCATCGACCAGCCGTCCGCCGCGATGTGGTGGAGGGTAAAGAGCGCGCGGTGCTCCTCCCGGCCGGTCCGGAGCAGCACGGCGCGCAGCAGCGGCCCCCGCGCGAGGTCGAACGGCCGGCGCGCCTCCTCCCGCGTGAGCCGGTCCGCCTCCCCGGGGACCCGGTCCGGAATCCCCGAGAGGTCCACCACCGGCAGGAAGGGCGCGGGCGGCGGCGCGGTCTCCTGGACCGGCTCCTCCCCTCGGGTTACGAAGCGCGAGCGCAGCACCTCGTGCCGCCGCGAGATCTCGGCCAGGGTCCGGGCGAGCGCGTCCACATCCAGGGCTCCTTCGAGCCGGGCCGCGAAGGCGAGGTTGTAGGCCGGGTTGCCCGGCGCCAGGCGGTCCAGGAACCAGAGCCGCTGCTGGGCGAAGGAGAGCGGGGCCGGCCCGGTCTCCGCGCGGCGCGGGATGCCGCGGGCCGCCCCGGCGCGGGCCGCCTCCTCCTGGAGCATCTTCAAGAGCAGGCGCCGCTGTTCGGGCGGCAGGTTCTTCAAGCGCTCGGCGCGCTCGAGGACGCTCATTCCTTCCCCCCGCCCACTTCCATCTCTTCGAGCAGGTCGAGGAGGGCGTCCAACCGGTCGTCGCCCGAGGCCGCGAGGAGCGCCGCCTCGACCTCGCCGGCCAGCGCTTCGAGCGTGGGATGGGCGAACACCGCGCGCACGGGGAGCTCGACGCCCAGGCTCGTGCGGATGCGCGCGGCCAGGCGGGCCGCGGCGAGCGAGTGGCCGCCCAGCTCGAAGAAATCGTCCAGCGCGCCCACGCGCGGCACGCCCAGGATCTCCTCCCAGATCGCGGCGAGCGACTCCTCCGCCGGGGTGCGCGGAGCCACGGGATCCCGGGAGACGGCGGCCGGGTCGGGAAGGGCGCGGCGGTCGATCTTGCCGTTCGGGGTGAGCGGCAGCTCGGGCAGCAGCGTCACGGACGACGGCACCAGATACATCGGCAGCCGGCCCGCGAGCCAATCGCGCAGCTCCCGCGGGAGCGTACCGGCCTCCTCCTCGCCGCCCTCCCCGGCAACCACGTAGGCGGCGAGCCGCGTCTCTCCGGCGGCGTCCCGGCGCGGCACCACGACCGCGGCCCGCACCCGGGGATGCCCGGAGAGCACGGCCTCCACCTCCCCCGGCTCCACGCGCGAGCCCCGCACCTTGACCTGATCGTCCGTGCGGCCGAGGAACTCGAGCGCGCCGTCCTCCCGGAAGCGGACGAGGTCGCCCGTGCGGTAGAGGCGGCCCCCCGCCTCCCCGCTCCATGGATCGGGCACGAACCGCCCGGCCGTCAGATCCGGCCGGCCGAGATAGCCGCGGGCGAGCCCGTCCCCGCCGATCCACAGCTCGCCGCGCGCGCCGGGCGCCGCGGGCGCGCCGTGGCGGCCGGCGACATAGACCCGGGTGTTGGCGATCGGCCGGCCGATGGGCGGCGCCACGCCCGGCTCGCCCGGGGGGACTTCGATGGCCGTGGCGACCACGGACGACTCGGTCGGGCCGTAGTGGTTGAACAGGCGCAGCGGCAGACCCGCGGGGGGAGCGCTGCGCAGGCGGTCGCCGCCGGTGAGCACCGCACGGAGCGCCATCCCCGCCGGCCACTCCTCGGCCAGGGCCGCCTCCGCGAGAGGCGTCGGGAGGAACGAAAGGGTGACGGACTCGGCCGCCAGAAAGGCCACGAGAGCGGACGGCGACGCGACGGTCTCCTCCCCGGGGATCACGAGGCATGCCCCCGCGGTGAGGTACGGCCACATCTCCCACACCGACGCGTCGAAGGCCGGCCCCGCGAGCCAGGTCGCCCGGTCGCCCTCCTTCACTCCATAGACCTCCTGGTGCCAGCGGACGAGGTTCAGGAGGCCCCGGTGCGGGATCTCGACCCCCTTGGGCCGGCCGGTCGATCCCGAGGTGTAGACCACGTAGGCAGAGGTGTCGCCGGTGATCGCAGGGGACAGGGTCAGGAATTCCTCGCCGCCTTCCAGCTCCGCGAGGCTTTCGCGGGTCAGCGCTACGGGCGCGGCCGAGTCTTCGAGGAGGAGGGCCAGGTGCTCGCGCGGATGGGCGGGATCGAGCGGTACGTAGGCGCCGCCCGCCTCCACGACGGCGAGGATCGCGACCAGCCGTTCGAGCGAGCGCGGGAGGAGGATGGGCACCCGCACCTCCGGTCCTACGCCCAACCCGCGCAGCCGCGCGGCGAGGCGGCCCGACCGGCGGCGCAGCTCGCCGTAGGTGGTTACGCGCCCCTCCGCGACCACGGCCGGCGCTTCGGGTCTGCGGGCCGCCTCGAGCAGGAACAGCTCGTGGACCCAGGGCGGCCCGACGGGCCGCGCCGTGTCGTTCCACGCGACGAGGATCTGGTCGCGCTCCTCCGCGGAGAGGAGCGGCAGCTCCGAGAGGCGCGCCGCCGGGTCCCCGGCGAGCAGACGGGCGAGGTATCCCGGCAGGCGGTCGGCCGTGGCCGCGTCGAAGAGGTCCCGGTTGTATTCGAGCGAGCCCACGAGGCGGCCGCCCGACTCCGCGAGCGCGAGCGTCAGGTCGAACTTGGCCGTGCCGGTCGGCGCGCTGAAGGGAGCCAGGGCGAGGCCCGGCAGCGCGAGAGCCTCCACGGGGGCGTTCTGGAGGGCGAGCATCACCTGGAAGAGCGGCGTGTGGGCGAGGCTCCGCCGGGGCGCGAGCTCCTCGACCAGCTTTTCGAAGGGGAGGTCCTGGTGGGCGTACGCCTCCAGGGTCTCGCGCCGGGCCCGCGCCAGAAGCTCGCGGAAGGCCGGGTCGTCCCTTAAGTCCGCCCGCAGCACGAGGGTGTTGACGAAGAAGCCGATCAGCTCCTCGACCTCGCGCCGGTTGCGCCCCGCGACCGGCGTGCCCACGGCGAAGACGTCCTGGCCCGAGAGGCGGGCGAGCACGGCCTCGAAGCCCGCGAGGAGCACCATGAAAAGGGTGGCCCGCTCGCTCCGCGCGAGGTCGCGGAGGGCCGCCGTCGCCGCCTCGCCGAAGCGCGCCGGCCGGGTGGCGCCGCGCGCGGTCTGCACGGCCGGACGCGGCCGGTCCGTGGGCAAATCCAGGTGATCGGGAAGCCCCTCGAGATGCCCGCGCCAGTGCGCCACCTCGTGGGCCAGCCCGTCGCCGGTGAGCCGCTCGCGCTGCCACACGGCATAGTCGGCGTACTGGAGCGGCAGATCCGGGAGGGAAGCCCCGCTGTAGAGCACCCCCAACTCGCGCACGAGAATGCCCAGAGACCAGCCGTCGCTCACCGCGTGGTGCATCGTGGCGAGGAGCGCGTGCTCCTCGGCTCCCAAACGCAGCAGGGCCGGCCGGAAGAGCGGACCGCGCGCGAGGTCGAACGGCCGCGCCGCGTCCTCCGCCGCGAGCCGCCGGGCCTCCTCCTCCGCGGCCTCGCCCATTCCCCCGAGGTCGATAACAGGCAGAACGAAGCTCCCCGCCGGGGCGACGGCCTGGACCGGCCCCCCGTCCCTCTCCGCGAAGGTAGTGCGGAGCGACTCGTGGCGGCGGACGATCTCGCCCAGGCTCCGTTCCAGAGCCCCGGCGTCGAGCCGGCCGCGCAGGCGCACCGCCTGCGGCAGGTTGTAGAGAGCCGAGCCGGGATCGAGCCGGTCGAGCAGCCAGAGGCGCTGCTGCGCAAAAGAGGCCGGCAACGGCCGGTCCCGCGGCACGGGAACGATGGGCGGCGCTTCGAGGCCGGCGCCCGCGCTTCGCAGCTCCGCGATCCGCGCCGCGAGCCCGGCCACGGTCGGCGCGTCGAAGACGGAGCGGATCCGCAGCTCGACCGAGAACAGCTCGCGCACCCGCGACACCACCTGGGTGGCCAGAAGCGAGTGGCCTCCCAGCTCGAAGAAGTCGTCGTGGATGCCCACGGCCTCCACACCCAGGAGGTCGGTCCAGACGCCCGCGAGCAGCTCCTCGGCGGGCGTGCGCGGGGGCGTCCGGTCCGCCGCAGCGCCGGAGGCGCGCCCGGGCTCGGGCAGGGCGCTCCGGTCGAGCTTGCCGTTCGGCAGCCGCGGGAGCGCGGGCAGCATCACCCAGGCGGCAGGCACCAGGGGCGCGGGCAGCCGCCCGGCGAGATGGCGCGCCAGGGCCTCGGGGGTGACCGCCGCGGGCGCGGCCGGAGCCTCGGCGCGGGCCGGGCGCTCCGCCCGCCGGGGGTGGACGGCGTAGACGTTGTAGATCCCCGTGCCCTGGAGGATCGCGTCCTGGTCCACCACCACGCGGAAGCCGCGCGCTTCGAGGAGGGCGCGCAGGCGGTCGAGCCGCCCTTCCACGTCGTGCACCTCGACCACGAGCTGGTCGACCTTGGCCCAGTCCTCTTCGCCGAGACCCGCGAGCACGTCCATCTCGCTCTTTTCGGCATCGACCTTCAAGAGATCGATGCGCTCGACCCCCTCGTCCCGGATCACCCCGGAGAGGGTGCGGAGCGGGCGCTCGTAGACCCGCCGGTCCGCGAACCGGTCCGCGAGCAGCTCGTCCGCCTCGTCCTCCCCCAGGCGGGCCTGGTTGGCGAGGGCCGCGCGGCTGACCTCCTCCTCCTCGCGCTCGTCCGCGTAGGTGCCCGACATCGCGGACCAGCGGGGATAGAAGGTGAAGCGCGCCGTGCCCGAACGGTCTGAAAGGCCGCAGTCGAAGAGCCGCGCCTCGACCCCGTGGAGCGCGGCGTTGGCGGCCAGGGCCTCGAACGTCTCCGGGATCGGCTCGAAGGCGTAGAGCTTCAAGCCCCGGAACCGGCGGGCGAGGAAGAGCGTGAAGAGGCCGATGTTCGCGCCCACGTCGAACACGCAGTCGCCGTCGGCCACGTCCACGCCGTGCGCGAGGTAGGTCTCCTCTTCGAAAACCTCCTGGTAGATGAGGTCCGCCTCGTTGCGGTTGAGAAAGGCCACCTCCATCCCGTTCGGCAGACGGTGGAGCCGCCGGCCCGCCGGGGGCGCCGGGCGCGGGCCGCCCTCGGGCACAACGTACGCCACGAGGCGGCGGTCCGCCCCTAGGCCGCGCACGTCGACCGCGGCCTCGCGCACGCCGGGCACGCGGGCGAGGAGCGCCTCGATCTCGCCGGGCTCGATGCGGACGCCGCGGATCTTCACCTGCCGGTCGACGCGGCCCAGGAACTCGATCTCACCCTCCCGTAACCGAGCGAGGTCCCCCGTGCGGTACAGGCGCTCGCCGGGCCGGCCCGAGAACGGATCGGGCACGAACCGCTCCGCCGTCAGGTCCGGCCGGCCCAGGTAGCCGCGGGCGAGGCCGGTGCCGCCCACGAGCAGCTCGCCCGGAACGCCCGCCGGCACGAGCAGGCCCCGGGCGTCCACCCCGTACGTCCGCGTGTTGTCGATCGGGCGGCCGATGGGGACGACGCTCCCCCGCTCTTCGCCGGTAGAGAGGTGGAAGGTGACGTCGATCGACGCCTCGGTCGGCCCGTAGAGGTTGCAGACGGTGGCAGAGAGGAGCCGCGAGGCGCGCTCCACCGTTTCGACGGCCAGCGCCTCGCCGCCGCAGAAGACCCGGCGGAGGCCCGCGCAGTGGGTTGCGACGCCGGGCTCCTGGAGGAACACCGCGAATTGCGAGGGCACGAGCTGGAGCACGGTCACGCCCCGGCGGGCGACCTCTTCAGCCAGGTACGCGTTGTCCCGGTGCCCGCCCGGCTCCGCGAGGACCAGCCGGGCGCCCGTGATCAGAGGCAGGAAGATCTCCCAGATCGAAGCGTCGAAGCTGTAGGGGGTCTTCTGGAGGACGGCGTCGTCGGCAGTCAGCGGGAAGACCCGCTGCATCCAGAGGAGGCGGTTCAGGATCGCCCGGTGGGTGATCATCACGCCCTTGGGGAGGCCGGTCGAGCCCGAGGTGTAGATCAGATAGGCGAGGCTCTCCGGCCCCACGCGGGGAAGCTCTACCTCGGGGCCCTCCTCCGCCTCCTCCAGCGCCCGCAGCTTTTCCGGGGTGACGAGCACGGACGCGCTGGAGTCTTCGAGAAGCAAGGCCAGCCGCTCGGCCGGATAGTCCGGATCGAGCGGCACGTACGCGCCCCCCGCCGCCAGGATCCCGAGGAGCCCCACGACCATCTCGGGCGACCGCTCGACGGCGAGCGCCACGCGGACCTCGGGCCCCACCCCCAACGCGCGGAGGCTCGCGGCGAGCCGGCGGGTCCGCGTCCTGAGCTCCGCCCAGGTCATCTCCTGCTCCCCGGCCACCACCGCGACCCGGTCCGGCGTCCGCGCCGCCTGCTGCTCGAAAAGGGAGATCAGGGTCTCGTCCGGCCCGTGGCTCCATTCGGTCCGGTTCAGCTCCTCGATAACCTGGCGCCGCTCCTCGCCCGCGAGCAATTCCAGCTCGGCCACCGGGGTCCCGGGCGCGCGGAGGGCCTGCGCGAGGAGCGTGACGTACCAGCTCCCCAGGCGCTCCGCGTCCTCCGGCGCGAAGGCGACCGCGTCCCACAGAAGCTCGGCCCGCACCTCGCCGTCCCGCACCGTGCACGCGAGCTTCAGCCGGAAGCGGTCCGCCACCGCGCGCACCTGGTCCAGACGGAAGACGGCGCCGCCGGCCGGGACCGCTTCCGGGAGCCGGACCTGCTCGAAGGCGTAGGGGAAGGAACCGGCGCCCGGCTCAAAGAGCTGCTGCCACTCGCGCAGCTCGAAGAGCCTCTCCCGGACCTTCCGGACGGCTTCCGCAAAGGGCAGGTCCCCGGGGAGGTCCCAGACCAGCGGCAGATCGCGCGCGAAGAGGCCGATCGCCTCCTCCATTCCGGGGACGTTCCTGCCCTCCGCGGCCACGCCCACGGTGATCCCGGGCCCCTCGGCCAGGCGGCGCAAAAGGACGAGCCAGGCCACGAGCAGCACGGGCTCGGGATCGTCCCCGGTCCCCGGAGGGAGAGGCAGCGGCAGGCCGCGGGGATCGAAACCCTCGCCTTCGTGCTCCCAGGGGAGCCGGGCCGAGAGCCCCTCCCGCCACGCGATCTCCCGCCAGAACCGCCGGCCCCCCGCCGCCTCTTCGGAGCCCGGAAGCTCGTGCTGCCACTCGGCGGCGTCCGCGTACTGAAGCGGCTCGTCCCCCGGCTCGCCGCCTCCGTAGGCCAGGGCGATCTCCCGCACGAGGTTGCCGAGGCTCCGGGCGTCGGCCTGGAGAGACGGCAGGGAGAGGACCCACTCGTCCGGGCCGCTCCCCGGCTCGAGGTGGATCGTCCCCTCCTCGGCGATCACCTGAAGGGGGAGGCTCATCCCGGGCAGGCGCCGGAAATCGGTGCGCAGGATCTCGTGCCGGGAGACCACCGCGCGGAGCGCCGCTTCGAGCGCGTCCACCCGCAGCTCCCCCGCGATGGACACGACCCCCACGGCGCGCAGCGGGCTCTCCGCCGCCTCTCCTCCCAACCGGCAGAGACGCTCCTGCCCGGGAGAGAGGCGGAACCCGTTCATGGCGGACTGATCCATCTAGATCCCCACGGCCTTTCGCCGGACGGCCTTGAGCTTCTGGAGCGAGGCCTGCCCCAGCCGTTCCTTTTCCTCCTGCCTCAGGGCCTCCCGGATCTCGCTCATCCGGATCTCCGGCCGCGCCGCCACCCTCTCCACGATCCTCCCGAGCTGCGCGAGGAGGAAAGCGGCCGTCCCCCGGTCGAAAAGCTCGGTCCTGTACTGCAGGGAGCCCGCGAGGCCCTCTCCCCCGCCGCGCACGATCAGGTTGAGGTCGAACTGCGCGATGCCGGTCTCCACCTCGAAGGGAGAGACCCGGAGGTCCGCGCCGCCCGACCCCACCGCCTCCTCCCGATCCAGGAAGTTGAGGCTCCACTCCAGGAACGGCGTCCGCCCGGGCTCGCGCGCGGGCGCCACCTCTTCGATCACCCTCTCGACGGGAAGGTGCTGGTGGGCGAACGCCGCGAGCACCCCGTCCTTCACTCGGGCCAGGATCTCGCGGAACGTGGGATCTCCCGCGAAGCTCGTCCGGAAGAGCAGGGTGTTCACGAAGAGGCCGATGAGCGGCTCCGTCTCCGCGAAATCCCGCGTGCCGACCGGGCTCGAAACCACCACGTCCTCGCTCCCCGCCGCCTGGGCGAGGAGCGCCTGCCACGCCGCCAGAACGGCCATGAAGGGCGTGCACCCTTCAGCCGCCGCCAGCGCCAGGAGCCCTCCCGCCGCGGGCCAGGCAAAGGGCTCGCGCGCCCCCCGCCACGTGGGGGTGGACGGATACGGACGGTCCGTGGGCAGATCGAGGAAGCGCGGCGCTCCGGCCAGCCGCTCCCTCCAGAAACGCAGGTGCTCCTCCAGGGTCTCCCCGCGAAGCCACTCGCGCTGCCAGGCCGCGAAATCCCGGTACTGGACCGGCAGCCCGGGAAGGGGCGTCCCCTCATAGGCCGCCGTCACCGCGCGC
>DATHUD010000738.1:0-7359 GCA_035462575.1 Thermoanaerobaculia bacterium
ACCCCGCCGACCACGTCCTGCACTACGTGGTGATAGGCCACCTGGCGGACGGGGTAGGCGGCGGCCTCGCCGTTCCTCTCGATCGCCAGCACCATGTCGCCCTCCGCCACCCAGTCCGCCTCCGAGGCCGGAACAGAGGCCACGGCGGCCGGCGGCGCGAACATCCACTCGAAATGGTTCTGGCGGGAGAACCACACCGCCGCCCCCAGGGGGACGAGCGCCAGGACGAGCAGCGCCCGCGCCCACCACCGGGCTCCCCCCCAGAGCCGGACCGCGAGCCCGAGAGCCCCGGCCAGGGCGAGCAGCGTCACCACGGGAGACCAGCGCCGCAGGAGATAGGACATCTCCACCCCCTCGGGCGTCTGCGCCTTGAAGGGCTGGAGGGTCCAGGCCGGAATGACGACCACGGCCAGGGCGAGGAGGACCAGGAGGAGGACGAAAAAGCCGGCGGCTTTGCGCATGAGGGGATGGTATCGCGAAGCAGGGGAAGAACACGGACGAACACGGACGAACACGGACCTCCACGGACGAACACCGGCGCCTTGGGGCGTCCGTGCCCGTCCGTGCTGTCCGTGTCAGTCCGTGAAAGTCCGTGTCAGTCCGTGTTCTTCCTCTCCGGCACCAGCACCAGCCTCTCCTTCGCCGCCTCCTCCACCTTCTCCCGGCTGAACAACAGCGGGAAGTACTTCCCCTCGGCCCACGGAGCGAGCAGATCCCCGTAGTGCGGGCTTCCGGGCTGGCCCGAGAGCCCGGGCACGCTCGTGGCGACCGAGCGGTCCCAGTCCGCCACGTCCAGGATCTCGCGGAAGGAGGCGCCGTGGGCCACGTCGAAGCCGGGGCCGACCGTCACGTGGACCGTGTCGCCGTCGCCGCCCAGCTCGACCGGGGGGAGGTCGAAGAGCGCCCGCCGCTCGTCGTCGGTGGAGAGCGCGTGGCGGAACGTGGCCTTGTGGAGGGCGCCCCAGCGCCACTTCGCGGGGTCGGATCCCAGAGTCTCTTCCGCGTCGGTCACCGCCTCCTCGAGGCTTTTGAAGAGGGCCTTGTCCCGGCCCACCCGGGGGTCGTCCCCGAACCAGCGGGGGGACGGCTCGCGCAGGATCTCGATCACCTTCTCCAGGGGGAGGCTTCCCGCGACCATCGGCCGCAGCCCCTCCGGCACCCGGTCCCCGAGGATGGCCCCGGGGAGCTTCGTCGTCCAGACCTTGTAGAGGGCCGCCGGGGCGGAGTCCCGGGCCACGGTGGCGTCCCAACCCGTGAGCATCGCGAGGTAGGGGCGCAGCTCCTCGCTCGCGCCCTTCGCCTCCCCGAGGAGGCGCACCAGGTCGCGGGCGGGGAGCGACACCTCGTCGTACTGGAGGCGCTGGAAGTCGGCCACGGTGAATTTCTTTCCGGGGACGGAGAGCACCTCGGTGATGCGCAGGTACCGCGACGGCGAGCCCCAGTCGTAGGAGAGCTCGCGGGAGTAGCCCGGCGGGAGGATGTTGTGGTTCGCCGTGGCGAGGAAATGCTTTTCGGGATTGAACGCGCTCGGCAGCTCCGAGAACGGCAGGAAGCCCTGCCACTCGTACTTCCCCGCGGCCCCGGGCACGGGCAGGAGGCCGGACCAACCCCGGCGCACCGGGGTGAGCCCCGCGGCCTGCCAGCCGATGTTGCCGTCCACGTCCGCGTAGACCAGGTTCTCCGACGGGACCTTCCAGCGCTCCAGGGCCTTCACGAACTCGGGCCAGGTGCGCGCCCGGTTGAGCGACAGAGCCCCGAGGTAGCCCGCCGTCCCAGGCTCGGTCCCCACCCAGCGGAGGGCGTAGGCGCGGCGGCGGCGCCGGTCCTCGTGGATCACGGGGCCGTGGGCGGTGAATTTGAGCACGGCCTCGACCGGCTCCTGGCCTTTGACCGCGATCTTTTCCCGCTCCACCCGCATCCGCTCCCAGCGCCCCCGGAAACGGTACTCGTTCGGGTTTTCCGGGTTGGTCTCCTCGACGTAAAGGTCCTGCTGGTCGATGCCCACGACCGTAAACCCGAAGGCCATCCGGTCGTTGTGCCCGGCGGCCACCCCGGGAAGGGCGGGCTCGCCCGCGCCGATCACGTTCCACCCCGGCCCCACGAGGTGGACGAGGGAACGCAGGCTCGGGAGCCTCAAGCCCCGGTGGGGATCGTTCGCGAGGAGCGGCTTGCCCGTGGCCGAGAGCGTGCCGTCCACCACCCAGTTGTTGCTCCCCTCCTTCTGGGAGAAGCGGATCGGCGCTCTGGCCGCCATGGGCAAGGCGAAAACCTTCTCGTCAAATCCTTCGAGGTCCATCCGGGGCTCTTTGGCGAGCGGGCGGAACGGCTCGGTCTCGATGAGCTCGTCGAGCAGGCTGAAGCCCAGATCGCGGCCGAGGCGGGCGCGCATCACCTCCATGCCGGCGTTGCCCGTCACCTCCCAGGCCGCCATGCGGGAGAGGCAGACCTCGGGGGTCCACGGCTCCGGCCGGATGCCGGCCAACTGGAACTCGATCGGCAGGCGGTCGCGGCTCGTCTCGATCGCGAAGTTCACCCCGCGCACGAAGGCCTCGAGGATCGGCTTCGCGTCCGGCGCGTAGCTCTCGTACTCGGCCGAGAAGTCCCCCCGGTAGCGGAGAAGGCGGGCAAAGCGGTCGCGGTCCACCGCCTCCGGCCCGAGGATCTCGGCGAGCTTCCCCTCCCCCGTCCGGCGCCAGAGCTCCATCTGCCAGAGCCGGTCCTGCGCCGCCACGAACCCCTGCGCGAAGAAGAGGTCGTCCTGCGTCTCCGCGTAGATGTGAGGAATCCCCCAGGGGTCCCGCAGCACGGTGACCGGCCGGGACAGGCCGGGGACGGAGATCGTGCCGGAGGTCTGGGCGAGGACGGCCTTGGCGCGGGCCGCGAGATCGGGGGCAGCGGCTCCGGCGGGACGGACGAGCAGAGCAAGGACGAGGAAGAGGAAGACGCGTCTCATGGATACGGCATCTTACGCCCCCTCGGGCTCCACCCGCGCCCCCGCCGGCACCCGGGACCCGGCCGCGATCCTCGCCCGCTGCCCGGCGAGCGCGAGATCCCCTTCCCGCTCTCCCACGGAGGCCCCCTCCCCGACCCGGACGCCGGAATCGAGGATGGCCCGGGCCACCATGGCCCCCTTCTCCACGAGAACACCGTGGAGGAGGATCGAGTCGCGCACCTCCGCCCCCTCCTCCACCACGACCCCGGGCGCGAGGACCGAACGCTCGACCCGGCCGGCGATCCGGCATCCTGGCGCAATCAGGCTGTCCACGATCCGCGCGCCGCCCTCGATGCGCGCGGGGAGGCGCTGGGTGCCGTAGGTGAGGATGGGCCAGTCCGGATCGTCCAGCACCAGGCCGGGCTCGGAATCCAGAAGGTCCCGGTGGGCCTGCCAGTAGCTCTCGATCGTGCCCACGTCCCGCCAGTACCCCTCGAAGCGGAATTCCTGGACGTTGCCTTCCTGGACGAGGGTGGGGAGAAGCTCGTGGCCGAAATCCTTGAGGCGCCCCTCGTCCCCGTTCCCGTTGCCCGCGAGGCGGTCCAGGGTGTCGAGGAGCGTCCCGGTGTCGTAGACGAAGACCTCGGTCGTGACGAGGCCGCTCTTCGGCTCCTCCGGCTTGTACTCGAAGCCGGTCACCCGCCCGTCGCCGTCCGTCTCGACGACTCCGAAGCGGCCCGCCTCCTCGCGGGGGACGCGGGTCGTCACCAGGGTGGCGTCCGCCTCGCGCTCGCGATGGCGGTCGATCACGTCCCGGTAATCCAATTTGTACAGGTGGTCCGCCGAGAGGACGACGAGGAGCTCCGGAGCGAGCTCGCGGATCAGGCTCTTGTGGCGGTAGATCGCGTCGGCGTTGCCCTGGGCGAATCCGCCCTCCTCCTCGCGGCTCTTCCGCTCGTAGGGCGGCAGCACCTGGAGGCCGCCGTAGGTGCGGTCCAGATCCCAGGGCCGGCCGTTCGCCAGGTGCTCGTTCAACGAATGGAGCTCGTACTGCTCGACCACCCAGACGTCCGACAGGCCGCTGTGCATGCAGTTGCTGAGAGCGAAATCGATCAGCCGGTAGACGCCCGCGAAGGGCATCGCGGGCTTGGCCCGCCGGGCCGTCAGGACCTCCAGGCGGCTCCCCGCCCCGCCCGCGAGGATCAGAGCCAGAATCTTGCTGCGCGGCATCGCGTCACCTCCCCGCCCGGGCGGGCAAGCAGTCGCGATGCCAGGGGGGGAGCGGCTACCAGATGTCCGGCTGGGCGGGAGCGTTCTCCGGGTGGACCCCGGTGTCGATGGCGCGCAGCAGCTCCGCCGGGCTCTCCCGGACCTCCAGGGGGTGCGCGTTGCTCGCGGCCAGGATGACGACGCTCCCCTGCCGGGGATCGCCCGCGACCCGGTCGAGGATGGCGGCGATCTGGGTCGTCTGGAAGTTGGCGTTTTTTCCGTCCAGAGTCGTTGCATTGATCCAGGCCATGGCGGGAGGGTACCAGAAGGCAGGATCTCCGCGAACCCTCGTCCGTGGCTCAGCGGGCTGGCGGAGGAGGCGGGAGGTACTTCTCGAGCACCCCCCGCAGGGCCTTCCGGTTGGCTTCGAACTCGGTGTCGTCCGCGAGGATCGTGCCGTCCCGGCCGATCAGGAAGTAGGTCGGGACGCTGTAGATCCGGAAGAGCTTCACCAGGGACTCGCCCGGCCCCTCGACGATCTGGGGCCAGGTCAACCCGCGCTCCGCCGTGAGCTTCCGCATCTCGGCGGCGGTGTCGTCGCTGATCCCCACGATCTCGAAGCCGCGGCCGCGGAGGTCGCCGTAGAGGGAGGCCAGTTGCGACGACTCTTTCACGCACGCCGAGCACCAGGTGCTCCAGAAGTCGAGCAGGACCAGCTTCCCCCGGTAGTCGGAGAGCCGGCGGAGGTTGCCGTCCATGTCCTTCACCGCAAAGTCCGGGGCGAGGCTGCCCACCGCGAGCGTCGGCCGGGGCGGCAGCTTCTGCGCGAGCGGCTCGAGCGAGAGGCTCCGCCCGTACCGGTCCACGGAGAACCGGTAGCTCACCTCCCCGAGGGTGACGTACCTCTCCCCCACCGTGTAGCTCTCGGATCTGGGATCGAACCGGCCATCGGCGTCCAGGTCCAGGAGCACCGGGAGGTGCGGGAAGTCGTAGATGGCGTTCGCGCCCTGGAGAGCGAAGGGGATGCTCCGCTCCCCGACCCGCAGGACGCCGCGGCGGAGGGTGCCGCCGTGGAGCTTCAGGAGAGGAACCGGGGAGGTTTCGAGGACGAGCTTCCACTCGAACGGGCGCCCCCCCTCCGGCATGATCATCCGGAGCCGGGCGGCGCGCTGTCCCCCCTCGTCGGAGAAGCGGACCGGGGGATCGTCCGTGAAGTCGCCGTTCGCGTTGGCGTCGAAGTAGAACAGGGGACCCTGGGAGTCTTCATCCAGGATCCAGCTCAGGTTCTTTCTGCCGAGGACCAGGTGAGTGCCGAACCTCGCCCTGGGAGTGAGCCCCGGGGGCCGGGCCCGGATGGGGACGAAGCCTTCCCTTTTCGCCAGCCGCTCCGCGGTCCCCCGATACTCTTCCTCGGTCGTGGGGAACAGCGGCCTGACCTCCTCCCCCTCGCGCAGCACGGGATCTCCGGTCTGCGCGACGATCGGCACCGCCGGCGAGGCCGGAGCGGCGAGGACGACGGGGCCCAGGAGAGCCGCGGCGAGGATGAAATGTTCCATAGTTCCCCTTTCCTGCAGTATACGGAGGAATCCGGCCGGTCGTCTCGACTTTCTTCAGGTTCCGTCTCATCCAGCAGTGAGACTGCAGGCCGGTTGTAAGATGTCGCCCATGTTCGCTCTCGACGGAAGGACCACGGCGCCCCTCCTCCTCGCTGTCGCTCTGCTGGCCGGCGGCTGCGACCGGCAGGAGAGCGGGACGGGAGATCCCTCCCCTCCCCCGGCCTCGGCTCCCTCCGCCCTGCCGGCCTCCGCTCCGGCGTCCGCCCCCTCCGCCCCGAAGGCGCGCAAGGGGTGGATCGGGGTCCTCGTCGCCCGCGAGTCGGTGGACGTGACGGCCGAATCTCCCGGGCGGGTCCTCGCCGTCCACGTCAAGATCGGGGACCGGGTCCGCCGGGGAGACCGGATCGCCACGCTCGACACGCGGGTGGTGGCGCAGGATCTGGAGATGGCCCGCTCGTCCCTCCGGGCGGCCGAGGCCGAGGAGCGGCGCAGCGCCGACGAGCTCGCCGAGGCCCGGGCCCGGAACGAGCGCCGCCAGGCGAACCCCGACTTCTTCTCCAAGGAAGACCTGGCCGAGGTCGCGCTGCAGGCGAAGACCGCCGTGGCGGCCCACGAGGTCGCGCAGGCCCGCGTGGCCGAGCAGCGCGCCCGCATCCGGCAGCTCGAAGCCGGGCTCGCGCAAAACGAGGTCCGCGCCCCCTTCGACGGCCGCGTGGCCGAGCGCTTCGCGGACGCCGGCGCCCTGGTCGGCCCCGGCACCGCGGTCGTCCGGCTCATCAGCGCCGGAGACCTCCTGGTCCGCGCCGCCGTCCCCCCCGAGGAAGCCCGCGCGCTCCACGCGGGCGACTCCGTCGCCGTCACCGTCCGCACCCAGGGCCTCCGCATCCCCGGAACCGTGGAGCGCGTCGCCCCCGAGGTGGACGCCGCCTCCCAGATGGTGCTGATCGAGGTCCGTCTCACACCTTCCCCGGAGATGGAGGGGCGGCTGCAGACGGGGTTGGTGGTGGACGTGGCGAAGGGGTAGAGGTAGGGGCAACAAGGACCCAAAGGACTGCAAGGACTTAAAGACAAGGGACAGTGAAGTCGTTGGTGTCCCTGCTGTCCTTGGTGTCCTTGCAGTCCTTCGGGAAGGCAGCGCTCTCCAGGAGCTCCGGATGGTGCTGCGGCAGCCAGTCGATCAGGAAGTCGAAGCCTCGCCTCCTGCCGTCGGACCGGACCCGGGACCGCCAGCCCGGCCAGCCTTCGACGATGCCACGGAATCCGAGGAGACGGACGATCTCGCGATACGTCGCGTACTCGAGCAAACGCACCGCCGCCCAGTCGCGGTCCAGCCGGCCCACCTTCGTCCGTCCCTCCAGCAGAGCGCGGAAGGTAGGCTCGTCGATGTCGTAGTCCCAGACGTACGGTAGCCGATCCATGGGTTCCTCCTCTCTACGTCCCCCGGCAGACTCCATAGTATCTCGCCCGGAAATAGAAGGCAGTTCCCGCGAACTATCCAACGCGTTCCACCGACGTTACGGCCCTCCCCGTTCTCGATCCGGTGCCCCCCACGCTCTATCTCATGAATACCCGGATCGCTCCGAAGAGGTTCACGCCCTCTCCGGAGATGGAGGGGCGGCTGCAGACGGGGTTGGTGGTGGACGTGGGGAAGGGGTAAACGAT
>DATHUD010000739.1:0-8776 GCA_035462575.1 Thermoanaerobaculia bacterium
GGACCAGACTGCCTTCAGGCGCGCCTGGACCGCGGGATCTCGCAGGTCTTCCATCGTGATGCGGAAGCTCTGCGCATCGGGGAACTGGGCGTAATTCTTTCCCTGGCCGGAAAAGTCGGCGTAGAGCTCGATGACGTGGCCCACGTCGACCACCACGACAAACGGCGGGCGGCCTTCGGAGGCCGGCAGGGCGCGGGCGTAGTCCTCGGCCTGCTGGCGCGCGCGCAGCAGGGCGTCGTCGAAGGCTTTGGTGGTGGCGCTGGCCTGGGCGGTGGTGCCGGCCGATTTGCCGAGTTTGAGCTTCTTGCTCTCCCAGACGAAGTGACCCCGGCGGTAGCAGTCGATGCGCCCGGCGCTGGTGGAGCCGTCGCCGTGGCTGAAGGTGATGGGTCGCTCGAACATGTAGTCCTGCTCGGGCGTGGGGTGCGGCGGCGCGACACCGAGGAGTTCGCAGAGCTGGATGACGAAGCTCTGCGAGGTGGACAGCTCCGACGCGCTCACGCCCTTCCAGCGGGCGATGAAGGCATGGGCGGCGGTGTCCGCTGCGGTGGTGGGGTGCCCTGGGGTGTTGTGGTGCGCCATGCCCCGGATGATAGAAGCGGCGAGGCGTCCGCTGCCGGAGCATGGCCGGCGGGTCACGGGCCGGGGTGGTCACAAACTGTGACCACCTCGCCCTCTAGTCGACCCGCAGCACGGCCAGGAAGGCTTCCTGGGGGATGTCGACCCGGCCCACCCGCTTCATGCGCTTCTTGCCCTCTTTCTGCTTCTCGATGAGCTTGCGCTTTCGGGTGATGTCGCCGCCGTAGCACTTGGCGAGGACGTTCTTGCTGATCGCGCGGATGGTCTCGCGGGCGATGATCCGCGTGCCGATCGCCGCCTGGAGGGCGATCTCGAAGAGCTGCCGGGGGATCAAATCCTTCATCTTCTCGACGAGGAGCTTGCCCCGCTGGTAGGCCTTGTCGCGGTGGACGATGAGCGAGAGCGCGTCCACCGGCTCGCCGTTGATCAGAATGTCGAGCTTGGCGAGCTCGCTCCGGCGATAGCCGCTCATCTGGTAGTCGAAGGAGGCGTAGCCCCGGGAGATCGACTTCAGACGGTCGTAGAAATCATGGATGACCTCGGCCAGCGGAAAGTCATACTCAATGAGCACCCGGTCGGTCGTCAGGTACTGCAGGCTCTTCTGCTCGCCCCGGCGCTCCTCGGCCAGGCCCAGGATGCCGCCCACGAAATCCGCCCGGGAGACGATGGTCGCCGTGATGTAGGGCTCTTCGAGGTACTCGAGCTTCCCCGGATCGGGGAGCTTCGCGGGGCTGTCGATCTCGTGCGACTTGCCGTCCGACGTGTGGGCGATGTAGCGCACGCCCGGAGCGGTGGTGATGAGGTCGAGGTTGAACTCGCGCTCCAGCCGCGCCTGGATGATCTCCATGTGGAGGAGCCCCAGGAAGCCGCAACGGAAGCCGAACCCGAGCGCTCCGGAGCTCTCCGGCTCGAAGGAGAAGGAGGCGTCGTTCAAGCGCAGCTTGTCGACCGCATCCCGGAGATCCTCGTAGTCGTCCGCCGTGACCGGATAGAGGCCGGCGAAGACCATGGGCTTGACCTCCTGGAAGCCGGGGTAGGGGGTGGCCGTCGGCCGGTCCGCGTGGGTGACCGTGTCGCCGATCTGCGCCTGGATCAGATCCTTGATGCCGGCGTAGAGGAAGCCGACCTCGCCCACGGAGAGCGTCTCCACCTCCGAGCGCTTGGGATTGAAGATCCCGAGCTCGTCCACCGGATAGACCCGCCCGGAGGCCATGAACCTGATCTTGTCCCCCCGGCGCAGCGTGCCTTCGACCACCCGCACCATGCAGACGACCCCCCGGTACGGGTCGTACCAGGAGTCGAAGAGAAGGGCTTTGAGCGGCGCCTCGGGGTCTCCTTCCGGCGGCGGGACATCGCGGACGACCCGCTCGAGCACGTCCTCGATGCCGATCCCCGCCTTGGCGGACGCCAGGACGGCGTCGTGGGCGTCGATCCCGACGACGTTCTCGATCTGCTCCTTGACCCGGTCCGGGTCGGCCGCGGGAAGGTCGATCTTGTTGATGACCGGAACGAGATGGAGGTTGCCGTTGATCGCGAGGTACGCGTTCGCGAGCGTCTGCGCCTCCACCCCCTGGGCCGCGTCCACCACGAGGAGCGCCCCCTCGCAGGCGGCGAGGCTGCGGGACACCTCGTAGGCGAAGTCCACGTGGCCGGGAGTGTCGATCAGGTTGAACTGGTAGGTCTCGCCGTCCTGCGCCTTGTAGAAGAGGCGGACGGCCCGGGCCTTGATGGTGATGCCGCGCTCGCGCTCCAGGTCCATGTCGTCCAGGACCTGGTCCATCATGTCCCGCTCCGAGATCGCGTGGGTGGTCTCCAGGATCCGGTCGGCCAGGGTGGACTTCCCGTGGTCGATGTGGGCGATGATCGAGAAATTGCGGATGCGCTCGTGCGGTCTCATGGCTCAGATACACAACGGCCGGCAGGCCGGAGAAAATCCGGCTGGACCGCGGAGAGTACCCGAAACGGCCGTTCCGGCCAAGCCCGCCCGACCCGCCACCGCCTCAAGGAGGCGCGATATCCGTTTCGGCGCCCGGCTTCGTCATGTCGGGAGTTTTCTTGAAGGGACTCGCGAGGCACTGGACCCAGACGACGAAAAAGCCGTCCCCGTCGCGTTCGAAGGCGAGCCCCAGCCCCAGGTGCTCGTACCCCTTGCCGAGGATGCTCGGGCGTTTTTCGGTGCCCTCGAGGAGAGCCGAGAGCGTTTCCGCAGGCGAGAGCGCTCCCTGGACGATGGACTCTCCCACGCCGCTCCGCGCCCGATACCCCGCGGCCTGGACCCGCCGGGCCAGCGCCCCCGGTCGTCGCGCACCTTGCCGGATCGCCTGAAAGGACTCCTCCGCATAGTCCTGGGCCGCCTGGTTCAGGCGGGGTTCGAGGGCGAGCGGGCCGAGCCCCCTCCCGGCCCGGGCCTCGTTGACGAGCCGGAGCATCTCCTGCCTCAGGGCGTCCGGATTCCCGAGTTGGGCCGCCTTCTGGTCGAACAGGTGCCGGACGTACTCGGCCAGATAGCTCGCCGTGGAGCGGGCGAAGACCAGGGTATAGAGCGACCGCCCCTCCGTCTCGCCGACCCCGACCCCCAGCTCTTCGACCGCGGGGTGGAAGAGGCTCCCGCGATGAGTTTCCGCGAACCGCCCCCACTGGGCGACCACGGTTTCGGGAGAGGAGCTCGTCTTCAGGATCTTCTCGGTCAGGAACTGGGCGTCGTAGCCCGCTTCGAGAGCCCAGTCCTCGATATCCTTGCCGTCGGGCGAGGCCAGCTCGTAATAGCCCCGGGCGACCATGTCGTCGACGTGGGCCTGAGCCGCCCGGGAGAGGGCCGGCGCCAGCCGGAGCGGCGAAAGGCCCAGCTTCTCCCGCTCCCCGTTGATCAGGGAGAGAACGGCCAAGCGCCCGTCGTCGTGTCCGTCGGCAGGCACCTCTCCCGCCGCCGGGAGAAAGGCGAGGAGAAAAAGCAGAACCCAGAGACCTGGAATCGTTCTCCTCATCTCATTGTCTTGTCTTCAGCCCGATGACAACGTGGTGTCGAAGGGTCAAGTCGTTGCTCCTGATCGCTCGATCTGTTTCCAGCGTTCGCACAGCTCTCGGGCCGCCTCGGGCCAGCTCGGATAGGTCCCCACCTGGCCGGTACCGCCCGGAATCAGGATCTTCATCATCCGGAAGAGTAACACTGCCGGCTGCGGCTCTAACCCCGGGGCACCGGCCCCCACCCCAAGCCGTCGGGCGTGTCCCCGACGGGGTAACGCGCGAGCACGCGCCGCGTTTCGAGGTCCACCACCGCCACGGCGCCTTTCCGTCGTCCGAGCGTCACGAAGGCCACCCGGTTGTCCGGCGCGAATTCCACCGCGTGCGGGCGGTCGAGCCCGGTGATGGCGCCGACCACGCGGCGGCCGGGAACATCGGCCACCTGGACGGCGTTGCACCTCCAGTCGGCGACCGCCGCGCGGCGCCCGTCCGGGCTGATGATGATGCGGTCCGGCGTGGCGAATCCCGGAAACGTGGCCCTCACCGCCCCCGTCTCGGCGTCCAGGACTCTCACCTGCTCACTCTCCCGGCTTCCCGTCCAGATCTCGCGCCCGTCCGGAGTGATCGCAAGGCCCTCCGGCCGAGGTCCGACGGAGTAGTGCCGGACGAACGCGCGCGCTGCCAGGTCGAGCCGCGACAGGCTCCCCGATTCCTCGTTCGCGGTGAACAGCGTCCGGCCGTCTTCTGCCACCGCGAGCGTGTGCGAGGCCTCGGCCCGCGTTTCAATGGCCGCAACCACACCCTTTTCCAGATCCACCTCGACGACGTGCCGGCTCCCCTGGGTCGTGACGACCACGCGATCGGAAACGCCCGGGAGGAAGGAGACGTCGTGCGCGCCGCGGTGCTCGCCGAGATCGATCACCCGCGCCACGCGCTTCGCGGCCATGTCGATTACCACGAGCTTGTTGCCGTCCACCTTCCGGCCATAATCCGAAACCACCCCCCAGCGCCCGTCGGGCGAGACGTCCGCGTCGTGCGGCTCCACTCCCGCCGGAACGTGAGTGACGTCGCCAGTCGCCAGGTCCACGATCGAGGCGCTCGCCGACTGCTGATTGGCCACGAGCAGCCGACCCGTCGTCGCCGAGCGAGGCAGCGGGCCGGCGGCGGTCGAGGGCTCGGCCACAGGGCGCGGGCAGATCCGGGCGGCGTGCAAGGCGCGCTGCCCCCGCACAGCGACCACGCTGAGAACCAGGAGAGCCGCGAGCGCGGCGAGGGACCACGTCAGGCGACGAAGGAGTCGGGGCATCGGCGGATCCTCCAGGAGGAGCGTTTTCCTGCCAGCACTCCTTCAGTACGGCCCGGCAAGCGCCAGGTTTTCTCCCCGATGAAGCTCGATCGCCTGCCGCCCCTCGTCGCTCAGCCGCACGAATCCCCCCTCGATCTCCGCCAGCCCCTCCTTTTCGAGCCTCCAGAGATGGGCGGAGAGGTTCTCCTCCGGGAAGCCGGTGACTCTCTTGAGGAACGGAAGATCCGCCCGCTCGCACGCCGAGAGCGCCGTCAGCAGGGCCCGGCGGGTCGGATCGTGGACCCGCCGGTCGAGGAAGGCGACCCGCTCGACGGCGGGAGCGGTCCTCCTGAGAACGGCCAAGGCCCGGGAGGACGTACGAGGCGCAGGTAGACGAGCCTCGAAAAAGGTTTTCAAGGATGAAACGAGCCGGAAGAGGGCGGCCGGGCGCCTCCCTTTCATTTTCCGGACGATCCGCCGTACTCGCCACAACGGGCGGCGGTGGAACGGGACGATCATCGCGATCTCCTTTCACTCCGAGCGCTTCATCACCACCAGTGGCTTGCCGGGCTGGACGATGGTGAGCGCTGTGGCGTTCCCCTCGGTCACCTCGAAAACCACAGCCAGCCCGGGCGCCAGCCCCTCCCCTTCCCACCGGAAGCGGGTCGGCGAGGTCGGGATCAGCAGAGCAGGTGGAAACGGAGGTCCTTGTAGAACGGTGAGGCGCAGTCGGTCTTCCCGGAGATCGACCTTGATCTTGAGGCCCATCTCCTCTTGCACGTAAGAACCCTGAAGCCCCGCGAGGCCGGCCCGGGCGACCGTCACCTCGGGCAGCTCGAACGCCATCCGCCGCATGCGGGCAATGCAGGAGGTGTCGAGCCCGTCGGCCGTCCCGGTTTCGATGAACGCGGCGATCAGGCTGGAGACGCAGTCGGCGCCCTGCATCCCCGTCAGGCTGTGGGCGCCGTCCGGGACGATCACGTGGCGCGCCCGTTTCAGGGTCCGGGCGGCCCGCTCGCCATTCTCGGCCGGCGTCGCCGGGTCGCGCTCCCCCGAGATCAGCAGGGCGGGCACGCCCGAGACGACCGGAGCGTGGAGGTCCGGCCCCAGGTCGCGGATCGGCCAACCCTCGCAGGCGACCTTCTGCCGGCGGACGCGGAAATCCCCCAGGAACGTGCCGGCCACGGCCGGAGCGATCTCCTCGTCGCGGAGGAAGGCCACGTCCTCGGCGCAGGTCACCGACTGGTAGAAGCCCTGCGCCATCGCGTCCATCTCGAGCCCGTAAAGATGGGCCAACCGGGCCAGGGGCTTCCAATCCCCCTGGGCGGCCCGTTGGATCGTCAGCGGCACCAGCGCGGCCTCGGCGGGCGAATAGAGCATGTAGCGGAGGGTCTGAGCCACCCCGGAGCGCGTCAGAAGCAACTCGACAAGGCCGAACCTCGGATCGGCCAGCCTGACCCGGACCGGCTCCGCGGCGACGCGGCCCAGCACGGCGTCCACCTCCTGGCGCAGCTTCGGGTAGGCCCCGCGGCAGGCCGGGTCCCCCTCGCACTCCGCGATCAGGCCGTCGAGCGCCTGCTGAGAAGCCCGGGCCAATCCGAGGGGGTAGCGCGCTTCAGGGTCCAGGACGCCGGAAAGCGTAGCGGTCCGCACGCTCTGCGGATGGCGCCGCAGATAGGTCAGCACCGCGCGCGTGCCGTAGGAGACACCCATCAGATTGAGCGGGCCGTAGCCTAAAGCGGTACGCACCTCTTCGACGTCGTCGACCGCGGCGTCGGTGGTGTACCAGGAGAGGTCCACTTCGTTCTTCAGACGGTCCCGGCAAGCGCGGATCTTGTCGAGGGGCAGGAAGTCGTCCAGGAATCCCTGCGGCCCCTCCTGGAGCTCCGTGCAGAAGAGCCCGCCGGACTCGCCGGTCCCCCGAAAATCGATCAACAGCACGTCCCGCTTCCGGCGCAGGGATTCGAGCTCCCCGGCCGTGAAAATGCCCCCAGGGATCGAAGCCTCTCCGGGTCCCCCCGCGAAATAAGTGAACGGATCGGGAAAGCGTTCGCGTCCGGTGGCCGGGAGCACGACGATCCGCAGCGGAATCTTCCGGCCGGTCCGGGCGGCCCGGTTTTCGAACACTTCCCGGGTACCGCAGAGCGCCCCCTCCGGCACTCCCGGCTCCTGGCAGGGAGACAGGCCAGGCCGGATCGGCGCCGACGCTGCGGACCCGCACGCGGCCGCTCCAAAGGAAAAGAGGAAAAGCACGGGCATCCAAAGACGAGAGGTCATGGCGAATTCCTTTCTGAAGACACACCGGTCCTGTAGGGGCGGCCCTGTGGGGCAGCCCCGGAAACGCAAGATCTACCTTTTACGAAGGTTTAGCCCGGGGACGGCACCAGAACGGTTTTCCCCGGCTGCCAGCGGGCTACGCTCTCTCGGAGCTCCTCCATCTCCTTCCAGTAGCCGTCGATCGTCTGGCGGCCGGCGTCGCTCAGGCGGACGAGGGTCTGGGTCTTCTTCTCCACAAATCGCTTTTCGATCTCGACCAGCCCCGCCTCTTCGAGCTTCGAGAGATGGGAGGAGAGGTTCCCCTTGGTAAGGCCGGTGATCCGCAGGAGGAATAGAAAGTCAGCCCGCTCGCATGCCGAGAGCGCCGTCAGGATGGCCAGGCGGGCCGGATCGTGGACCCGCCGGTCCAGGTTCGCGAGCTGCTCGAAAGGAGTGGCGCTCATGATCAATCCTCCACCCCGGCCATTACGGGCCGGCCCAGCGCTCGAACGAGCTGCCGGTGATCGAGAAGGCCCGCCAGGACCATCGCGGCGCCGCAGACGAGAAGCGCCACGCCGGGATAGACCAGGACCGGAAGAAGGACGTCCAGCATCCGGAGGATCTGCCAGTAGAACGGAATGAGAAGCCCCAGGGAGAGGCCGGCCAAGCAAAGACCTAGCAGAAGAACGGCGAGCGCCAAGTGATGACCCTGAGACGGCCGGCGCTCTCTCCAGAACCAGAGGCCCAGGAAAAAGGAGCCACAGAAGAGATACAGGGTCTGCGCTGAAAAGGCCCGGAGCATGGCGGGCGTTCTCATTGTGCAATAGCCGGTGTCGTGCATGTACTTCCGCCCCTCGGCGGACGCCAGGAATTCCTCTTCGAGCTGGATGCGGGGGTGCTGGCCCAGCGCTTCGTGCCCCCGGATCAGGATGTGGGTCTGGGGCACCAGATGGAAGAGCAGGAAAACAGCCAGGGCCAGCCCCATCGTGAGCGAAAGGTGCCGCAAGATAGGGGCCGCCGGCTCGAGGTCCTCGAGCCGCGAGACCGGGCCGGCCGGGCTGAAGATGGCAACCGGAACCGGATCGGCCGGCTGCGGCTCGACCTCGCCGTACGCCCTCCGGTAGTGCCGCCTCGCCCAGAGCAGAAGCCCGGCCGCCGGGAGGAACAGGACCGCCGGAAGATACGCCAACGGCGCGCTCGCGAAGTGGACCATCCCGCCCGCGCCCAGCGCGATCAGCCCCCGCGGCACCTCGTACCGCAACCCCTGAAGGTCGTTGAAGTGCTGTGTGACGAATCGGATGCGATCGAGGTCTCGGGTCTCCATCTCAGCCTCCTCGCGGGACCGGTTTGTTCCGCAAACTGATTCTGCCCCTGGACGCTCCGCTTGTCAACTGGTTTTCAGCGCAAACCTTCCCCGGGGCGGACCGCCCCTGTGATACCTTCGGCGGTCTCATTCATCGAGGATCTGTGCCATGTCCGACGACACCCCTTCCGCTCCCCCGAAAGACTTCATTCGCGAGATGGTCGCCGCCGACCGCGCCGCCGGCAAATACGGAGGGCGGGTCGTCACCCGCTTCCCCCCGGAGCCGAACGGCGTCCCCCCCATCGGCCACGCCAAGTCTATCTGCCTGAACTTCGGCCTGGCGCAGGAAAACGGCGGGGTATGCCATCTCCGTTTCGACGACACGAACCCCG
>DATHUD010000740.1:0-2184 GCA_035462575.1 Thermoanaerobaculia bacterium
ACGATCTCCCGGGAGGAGCAGCAGGCGCGGACGGTCGAAACCCTCCTGGGCGTGCTTCGCGAGGTCTCCGGAAAGGCTCCCTGAAGTTCGGGGTAAGATGCTCCGCGACGACTGATAGGAGCCCCTTCATGAATCGAAACCGCATCCTCTGTTCGCTCACCACCACCTTCCTGCTGGGCATGTCCCTGGAAGCCGCCACTCTCCTCCCGGACCCCGCTCCGGCGAAGGACGTCTTCAATGTCGCCGGAACCCTGCAGGGCGTCCAGCTCCGGCAGGTGCTCTCCGGTCTCGACTCGCCGGTCGCCGTGACCCACGCCGGAGACAGCCGGCTGTTCATCACCCTCCGGCCCGGCCGGATCGTGATCCTGGAGGGCGAAAGCCTCCTCCCCCAGCCGTTCCTCGACATCCGCGACCGGGTGGGCTCGGGCGGTTTCGAGCAGGGCCTGCTCTCGACGGCCTTCCACCCCCGGTACGGCGAGAACGGCTTCTTCTTCGTGAACTACACCAACCTCGCCGGCAACACCGTCATCGAGCGCTACCAGGTCTCGGCGGGCAATCCGAACCAGGCCGACCCGGCGAGCCGGCGGACGCTCCTGACCATCGAGCAGCCCTTCGGCAACCACAACGGCGGGCAGCTCCAGTTCGGACCCGACGGCTACCTCTACATCGGCATGGGCGACGGCGGCGGCGCCTTCGATTCGGCCTGCCGGGCGCAGAAGACGGACACGCTCCTCGGCAAGATGCTGCGGATCGACGTCGACCAGAACGTGAACAGCGCGCCGTTCTACGGCATCCCGGCCGACAACCCGTTCCGCGGCGCGGGCAATCCGCCGGACGAGATCTGGGCTTCGGGGCTCCGCAACCCCTGGCGCTTCACCTTCGACCGCGAGACCGGCGACCTGTGGATCGGCGACGTGGGCCAGGCCCAGCGCGAGGAGATCGATTTCCAGCCGGCGGCGAGCGCGGGCGGCGAGAACTACGGGTGGAAGGTGATGGAGGGCACCCGCTGCTCGCGGCGGGACGCCTGCCCCGATTCCGTTCCGGCGTGCGACTCGCCGGCCTTCACCGATCCCGTCCTCGAGTACAGCCACGAGACCGGCTGCTCGGTGACCGGCGGCTACGTCTACCGCGGCGCGAGCCTCCCCCAGCTCCGCGGCACCTACTTCTTCGGCGACTTCTGCACGGGGCAGATCTGGGGCGCGGCCCGCCAGGGCGACGGCTTCGTGGTGCGCCGCCTCCCGGAGACCGTCGGCTCCTTCACCTCCTTCGGCGAGAACCAGGCGGGCGAGCTCTTCCTCGTCACCCTGACCGGCCGCCTCCTGCGCCTCGAGGGCCAGGGGGGAACCGACGGCGAGGCCGAGCGGGTGGGCCTCTTCGACCCGGCGGGCTCCCGATTCCACTTGAAGAGCGTCAATACCCAGCGCGGACGGGTGCAGGTCGTCCGCTTCGGCCCCCGCCGGAGCTCCTGGACGCCGCTCGCCGGCGACTGGAACGGCGACGGCGACACCACGATCGGCTTCTACGATCCCCAGGCCTCGACCTTCCGGCTCAAGAATGCCCTGCGGGGCGGAGGCTCGGACATCCTCCTCACCGTCGATCCCCCCTCCGGGAACGTGATCGCCGTGGCCGGCGACTGGGACGGCGACGGAGACGACACGGTCGGCCTCTACGACCGGACGACCGGCACCTTCCACCTCAAGAATTCGCTGACCGGTTCCGGGTTCGACGTCACCTGGCGCCTGGAGGTGGCGGGAGTCTCGAACGGCTCCCTCCTTCCCCTGGCCGGGGACTGGGACGGCGACGGAGACGACACGGTCGGCGTCTACAACCCCGGCACCTCGACCTTCTATCTCGACAATGCGCGGGAGGACACCCTGCCGAACATCGAATTCCAGTTTGGCAACCGGGGCTCCCTCCCGGTGGCCGGGGACTGGGATGGCGACGGCCGCGACGGCGTCGGCGTCTACGAGCCGCGGTCGGCGACGTTCCGCCTCAAGAACGCTCTCAGCCCCGGAGCGGCCAATGCCACCTTCCGCTTCGGTCCGCGGCGGGGCGGGTGGCTGCCGATCGCGGGAGCCTGGTAGCGAGGGTCCCGAGTCCCCCCGCCCGGGCCCTCACCTCCCCGGCCCTCCTCTCCCACCACCCCACCCGCCCGCCCTGGGAGAGGAGGGAGCAGGAATGAGG
>DATHUD010000741.1:0-4156 GCA_035462575.1 Thermoanaerobaculia bacterium
AGTCCTGCCACCAGCGCACCTCCGGCGGGACCGGTCCCGGTGACCAGGGAACGACCTCGTGGCCGCGGGCCGACAGGGCGCGCGCCAGGTTCAGCGCCATCTGGGCGGCGCCCAGCTCCGGGAGGAGAGGTCCGTAGGTGACCATCAGGATCCGGATGGGGGCTCCTCCCCGCGCGCGGTCTTTCGCAGAGGGCTCATGGCTTCAGCCCCGCCCGCAACGCCAGGGCGTCGCGCCAGAAGATGTGGCGCACGGGGCCGACGTAGTGCCTCGCCGCCCAGGGCCGTCCCTGGAATGAGGGGCCGAGGGAGGTGCGGTCCTCCTCCCACAGAACGATCTCGTCCTCCGGCCAGCTCCGGCCGCCGAGCTGGCGGTCCGCCTCCGCCAGGATCGTCTGCTCGGTGACGCCGATCCCCTGCCGTGACGCGTGGTCGAGGAGGTCCGAGACCTCGCAGGCGGCGAGGAAGTCCCCCTCGGCATAGAGCAGGCCGGCGCAGAAGTAGGGCGGTCGGGCAAGCTCGGGCAGAAGGCGGGGGACGAGATCCGGGTCGTAGGTCGGCCGGCAGTCTTTCGACATGACCAGCTTCGTCCCGGGGGAGGACAAGAGCGCGTCGAGGGTCGCCGGGGAGCGGAACCAGAGGACGTCCACGTCGCAGTAGAGCGTCGGTGCCTCGAGGGCGCTGGCGACGATGGCGGCCATCTTCTTCCCCATCGCATCCCGCTCCGCGAAGCGCACGAGCGACGCGAAACGGGGACCGGCGAGGCGCGCGGTGGTGTCCTGCCAGGAGAGGATCTCGAGCGGCCCCTTCCACCCGCCCAGGTCTCGGGTGACCGCGGCCAGCTCCAGGGAGCCGTCCGACACCACCCGCACCCGGGGCATCGCGGGCCAGGCCCTCCCCAGCGAGAGGAGGCACTCCCGCAGCATCAGCCGGTGAGCGGCGCCGCCGAAGGTGAGGAAGGTGAGGGGCATCGCCGGTTTCTCTTCGGCCCGCGGCGCCGGCAGGAGCTCGAGCAGCCGGCGGAAGAGCGGCCCGGAGCGGTAGGCAAAGGAGTTGCGGATGCGAGCCAGGGGGTTCATGGCAGCAGCGAGCGGTAGGTGTCCACGGTCCCGCGCAGTCCTTCGGTGAGATCGGTATCCGCTCTCCAGCCGAGCAGCTCGTCGATGCGGCGGATGTCACAGAGGAAATCTCCGGTCTCCACCTTTTGGTACCCCTCGGGCCAAGGGACATCCTCGATCCTGCCGGAGCCGGCGAGATCCACGATCCGGCGGGCGACCTCACCCAGGCTGATGGACCGCCCGGAGCCGACGTTGAACGTCTCGCCCACGGCCCGTTCATCGATCCCGGCGCGCAGCACGGCCTGGGCCGCGTCGCGAACGTGGATGTAGTCCCGAAGCTGGGGACCACCGCCAAAGAGCTGGATCGCCTCGCCGCGGATCGCGGCCATCACGAAACGGTTGACGATCCCGTAGTGGATGCGGTGGGGAAGCTGGAACGGTCCGTAAGGATTGGTCAGGCGGAGGATGGTGTAAGGGATGCCGTAGTGCTGATGATAGATGCGGTAGTAGTGCTCGACGGTGAGCTTGTGCAGGCCGTAGAGGCTCGTGGGCCGGGGCGGGTGCTCCTCGTCCGCAGGCTCTGGGCCGGTGATGCCGTAGACCAGCCGGCTGGAGACGAAGACCACCCGCGGGAAGGAGGACCGGACACGGATCGCGTCTAGCAGATTGAGGTGCCCCGCGATATTGACCTGCATGTCCACGTGGGCCTCCCGCAGGCTCTTCACGGCTCCCGACTCCCCGGCCAGATTGAGGACGAGGTCCACTCCCTCGAGCCATCGAGGCATACGCTCGGCATCGGCGATGTCGCCTTGGATTACCTCGACGGACCGGTCTCCCCGCAGGTGGTCCAGCCAGGACAGGGCCAGAGGGTGGAGCGTCCGGTTGAGGATCCGGACGGCAGCCCCGGCCTCCAGCAGAAGAGGCACCAGATTGAGCCCGAGAAAGCCGAGCCCTCCGGTCAGCAGCACCCGGCGGTGGTGAATCCCGGCCGTCACGTCCGCCACTCGACCCTTCGTGGATTCCGGAACCCGAGAAAAGCGATGGTCATCTGGAGGAGGACCCCCGTCGCCGTGCCGAGCAGGCTGAGAGTGAGCACGCCCGCGGTGGTGGCGAGGGGGAGGACCGTGATCAATGCCGCTTGCACGGAGATCTCGACGACGAGGGTCAACACTTGCCAGCGCGTCCAGGACCGGGCGAGATTGACGTTGACCACATAGCCTCCGAGGAGCGACACCCCCGCTCCGCCCACGACCAGCAGGAGCTCCCGCTGGAGGCCGGTGTAGTTGCCGCCCAGCAAGAGCAGGAAGAGACGCGGGAAGACGGCCGCCGCCCCCAGCAGTGCCGCCGCGACGCAGGCCAACGCCGCGCCGAACTGGAGATACCGGGTGAGATACAGCCGATCGTCCGTGACCCGCGACAGGCGGGGAAGAAAGATCACGCTGATGAGCGTCGAGAACAGGCCGACGACCATTCCCAGGCGGGAGAGGGCGCCGACCTCGGCTAGGCTGCGGGTCGAGCCGAAGGTGGCGGCCAGCCACACGGTCAGAGGCCCCTGAACGGCGAAGTAGAGCGCGCTGGGCAAGGTGGGCAGCAGATAGCGGAGCACCCGGCGGCGGTAGGGCGCGAGATCGAGGGCCAGCGGCTTCGGTCTCCTTTCCGGCCGAGCCAGAAGGGCCACGGTACCGGCGGCGAGAGCCGAGGCGAGGACGCCGGCCCATGCCACCAGCAAGGAGGCCCCGATCATCCCCAGAGCCCAGAGCAGGCGTATTCCGGAGCCGGCGAGCTCGGCCCGGTAGGACTGCCCGTAGCGGTCCGACAGTCGCAGGCCCAGCAGGCGCAGGGACGAGAGGATCTGGAAGCCGACGCAGAGCAGGATGCCGGCGACCGAAAGCGCGATCTCCCATCCTCCATACCCCTTGGCCAGAGCTGCCTGCGGAAAAAAGATCGCGACTCCCGCGGCTCCTATCCAGAAGGCGCTCCGGCGCAGCGAAAGCACAGCCGCAAGATGAGGCGCGAACTCCCCCTCCCCCTTTGCGGACCGGTGAAAGAAGTGGAGCAGGGAGGTCGTGCTGCCGAGGTCGGTGACGAAGGTGAAAAAGGTGATCACCGACAGAGCCAGCGTGTAGAGCGCAAACTCCCGCATGGGCATGAAGTTGATGAACAGGAGCCCCGTCGTGATGCCGATGAGCTGACTCACCGTCTGGGTGGTGAAGTACGCCGCAAGGAGGCGCACCCAGACCCGGACTCTCGACTCCACGCCGGCTTGCGGCCGAGGAACCTCTTCAACCACGGCGCTCATCCGCCCATCCTCACGCCTATCTCCTCCAACACCCGCCGCGCGAGCCACCGCGACTGCGCCCCCCGGCTCCGCCCGGCCGCCTCCGGCCGCATCCACTCGACGACCGGAATGAAGAACCCGGTCTTCGGCCGGTCGAAGAGGGCCGCCGGCAGCTCCGGGGCCACGCTCCGCGCGAACGCCGCCTTGCCCCGGCTCCGCGCCGGCTCGAAGCCGGCCACCGCGAGGTGGGACCGCAGCCGGGCATCTGCGAGCGGCACCCGCAGCTCGACGGACGAGGCCATCGAGGCCCAGTCCGAATCGCGGAGGAGCTGGTTCCTCATGTAGAGGGCCGTCTCCATCGTGTGGACCGCAAGCCAGCCGTCCGCCCCGTGGCCGTTCAAGACCCGCGCCGCGTCCGCCACCGGGTCGTAGCGCCGGAGACCCTCCTCGGCGGCCTCGCGGCCCATCACCGCCGGAAGCTCCTCGGGGAGGAAGAGGCCGCGCCGCAGGAAGTAGCTCCCGGCGAGGCTCCCCCCGTGCCGGAAGAGCCCGGCCACCTTGGGACGGTCCGGCGCCAGGCGCTTCGCGACACCGGCCCAGGCGGGGGAGAGCCAGCCGGCCCGGCGGGCGATGCGCGCCCCGCGCGGCACGTCGACGAAGGAGGGGTAGCTCCCGAAGACCTCGTCCCCTCCGAGGCCGGAGAGCACGACCTTCAACCCCGCCTCCCGGGCCGCCCGGCTCACCACGAACGTGTTGAACCCGTCGATCGACGGCTGGTCCATGGCGGCGAGCGCCTCCGGCCACAGGGCCGCGAAGTCCTCCC
>DATHUD010000742.1:0-4330 GCA_035462575.1 Thermoanaerobaculia bacterium
GGAATCCTCGACGGCGGATGGGAGAGCTCGACGAGTTGCGGGAATCCTCGACGGCGGATGGGAGAGCTCGACGAGTTGCGGGAATCCTCGACGACGGATGGGAGAGCTCGACGAGTTGCGGGAATCTTCGACGAGGCGTTGGATTTTTCGGCGAGTCGCGGCAAGATTCTACAAGGCGCTCGAGAGCTCTACGGCGTGGAGTGAGATACAGTAGGCCAGAGAAGGAAATCCAGGAGGAGATCCATGCGCTTTGAGCCTTGCTTTCGCGTGGGGCTGCTGCTCGGCGCGGCCCTGAGCGTCACATCCTGTGCGTCGATGCGCGCCGTTCCCCAACTGACCTCGATGACGGGGCAGGTCATCGACGCTCACGGGGCGCCGATCGTTGGTGCGAGAGTGGCACTGGTTACCGGACAGCGGGTTCCCGTGGGGAGCGGCACCACGGACGCAGCAGGGCGCTACAGCTTCGATCTTGGCCCGCATCCTCGCGAGTCGCTGATCCTCAAGGCCGAAGGAGAAGGGTTCGAGCGCTGGTCCGGATGGGTCGGCTGGGATCGGCTCGACGGCCTGACCATCCTGCTCGACCGCAAAGTGGACTCCGCCTACCTCGAGGCCTTGCGGGGGGTGAGCAACGCTCCGGACCGGGTCTGGCGGATCGACGAAATCCTGGCGGTCGACGACACGAACTTTTCGATCGAGGCGCTCTTCCCCTATCTCGGCGAGCTGCGAGAGGATCTGCGGGCCGCCTCGCAACGTTCTACCAGGACTCTCGACCACGGTGACCTCCTGGCGGAGCGTGCCCTGAAACTGCTCGCATTTTGGGGAGACCCGGCCGACCGTGCGCTGTTCGACCCCTGGCTCGCGGAGAATCCCTGGCTCCGCTCACCGCCCGAGGAGGTCGAGGTGCCGGACCCGGGCGCGATGTGCAGAGCCTGGGCCGAGGTGCACTTCCGGCATGAAGGAGCGGGCTTTCGCGCACCGCGTTATTTCTGCACCGAGCCGGTGATCGATCCCGCCGGCCTGCGGGTTCTGATGCTCTTTGACGTCACGTCCGGGCTCTACCACTACAACATGCACCTCGTCTTCGAGCGCAAGAGTACGAGCGAGCCGTGGCGGCTCCGGTCGGTCATCGAGGGCATCACGGATGAGCCGCCCCTCTGAGTCTTGCCTCTGAAAGGAAAAGGCCACGAACGGTAGAGGCTGTACCGTTCCTCCCAGTGTAGAGACGCCCCGTGGGGCGTCTCCGGATCGGGGAAGAAGGCCTGGGCAGTCAGGAGGCCCCGCGGCACGTCTTTGCTTCGGGCAGGATCCCGCCGCCTCAGAGACGCCCCGCGGGGCGTCTCTACACTGGGACGCTCCGGCCGGGGTCGGAGGGGCGGCTCGGCTGCAGTCTGGAGCTCTGCGAAGCGGAGCTATACTCTATGGTAGGTTGCGAGGTCGATTATATGTGGCGAGGTTCACCAGACTAGTGGATATCTTCCTGAGCTACGACAGTTCGGACCGGGAAGCGGCGAGAGCTCTTGCAGACCGCTTGTGCGACGAGGGGTGGTCCGTCTGGTGGGACCGCAAGATCCTGCCAGGGCAGTCGTTCGATGCGGTTATTGAGAAAGCTCTTTCCGCGGCGAGGTGCGTAAGTGTCCTTTGGTCTAAGCAGTCTGTAATGTCCGATTGGGTGAAGTCTGAGGCTGAAGAGGGGAAGCAACGAGAGATCTTGGTTCCTGCCTTGGTCGAAGAGGCCCAGGTCACCTTGGCATTCCGGCGTCTTCAGACAGCCAACATCGCCGGCTGGCAGACTCCGGGTAAAGCTACAGAGCTCGATCAGTTTCTCGAAGCGATCCGGGCGACGCTACAACGTTCGGTTCCGCCTGATGCTCCCGAAGGACAGCCACCCCAGGATCTATCTAGCGTGCGAAAGAAAGTCGCTCCTGGCCCGAGTGCAGGTCACAGGGACTTGGCAAAGTTCATGTCCCAAACCCATGCAGCCTGGTGTGGCGGTAAGCTCTTCGCTCCCCCAGAACTGAAAGGTGTACAGATGCGGGAGCTGCTGCAGGATCTGCAGGCCTTCACTCGGGGCATGCTGGAGACCGTGGGTGTTCAACTGAAAGCCGTGCTTGGAGTCGGAGAGTTCATGGAGGATGAGTTTCTGGTCTGTGCCGGGTTTATACTTCCCGGAATACCCGAGACTTTTGTCATTACGAGTAGAATGTTCTATTTTTTCCCTCAAGGCGTTGAGGGCCCTGTTGTGCCTATTCGATTGAAGGACGTCAGGAACTACAAGACGTCTGGTTTGTGGACCAAGAGAGCAGAATTCACGATGAACAATGGAGAAATAGTGGCGATCAAGGGCTGCGTTCCGCCGGAAAATTACGTCAATGCCTACAAAGGTGACTGGTAAGCTGTCTGCTGCTCGATGTAGACTATTTCGACCAGGTGCCATCCGAGAGGGCCTCCTTCTCGCTGCGGTACCTCTTCAGGGTGAAGTGGCCCCCCAGATCCGTGTCCTGGATCTGGCGGTGCTGGACGAGGACGATTTTGCCGTCCCGGGTGCCCTGGGGGTTCAGGCGGGAGAGCCCCCAGGTGCCGTTCGGGATGGTCCGGTTCATGGACTCGCCTTAGATCTTCGGCGTCCTTCGATCGCAGGGAAGTGCTCCCTTCGGAACGTGACAGCGCTCGGTGTGACGCTGTCGCTCGGAAGGGGCAGCAGATCCTTCAGAATCTCCAGGGCCGGCCGGCTCTCCCATTCGGAAAGAACCTGGACCGCATCACCGATCCGCCGCCCGTAGTCCGGCGCGTAGACATTAAGAGGAACGAGCACCTGGTCGAGATCCGAGCCGGGGTAGGAAAGCACCGAAAACCGTCCGTCAAGGTTCCCCGCCTGCTGCCAGCCCTTCGCCAGCGCATAGGATCGGAGATCCTGGGGATCGACGCCTTGAAGGAGATCCTCGAGCAATCCTTTGAAGAGGAGCATGATCCCAGGAATTATACCCGGAATCGGCTTCCTGGTTCCTTGTGCAGGTCATATCCGCACTTGTATACTGGGGGCGTGCCTGATAAGCTAATTGCCTTGTCGGCTCTTCTTCTCGAAGGCGCCAGGGAAAGGAAAAGTAGATGGCAGTCCGCATCCGGCGCTCCTCCGAAAACCTCTTCAGGGACCTGGGTTTCGGCGAAGAAGAGGCGGAGAACCTCAAGATTCGCGCCGATCTGATGATCGAGCTCACTTCCTTGATCGAGGCCCAGGGACTCACCCAGGAAGCTGCCGCCAAGCTCCTCGGAGTGACTCAACCACGGATCAGCGACCTGATGCGAGGAAAGATCGACCGCTTCAGCGTCGACAGCTTGATCGAGATGCTCGGTCACGCCGGCGCTTCCGTGTCTTTTGTGGTGACTCGGCGTAACCAGGTGGCGTAGATCTTCGCCGCGCTCTCACAACCTCGTCCAGTCACTCGGTGGTGTGGTCATCACGCCCCAACCCGCAACGCGCTACCGGTCCAAGGCCCTGAACGGCGACACGCGCACGAACGCCCGAAGATCTCCGCCGTCGGGACGTCTCTTCGAGAGATTTGCTGGACCTCTGAGGACTGCCCGATGGTCGCTGGCGGGTGGCAGCCTTGCGTGTGGGCCTGCTACTAGAGGTCAAGTCCGGACTGGGAGTCATCCTTCTGGCGATGACCCTGGCTCCCGCGAGCGGGGGCCCCTGCATGGGAGAGTGCAGTGTCTACTGTGACTCAGGGGCGCTCTATTACTTCTACGAGTCGGCCCAAGAGTGCTGTGCGCGGGCCTATTCCCTTGCCATGTGCCCGGATGGGAGCACGGCCTACGCATCCTCGTGGCAGCCGGACACGTGCGGGGTGTCCTGGTTCTGCCAGTGACTCGGCCCGGGTGCGCCGGCGCACCTTTTCCTTTGGAGGCGGCCGGTTTTCTGCCGGTCCCGTCAACCTGGGAGATGAACGTATGAAAAAGCCCGTTCTCGTCCTCTTCGCCCTTCTTTCCGTCCTCTCGTTCGCGCCGTCCATGGCCCAGACGCCGCCCGCGGCGCCCCCGGTATCTGATGCGGATGCCCAGTTCCTGGCGACCCTGTCGGGCGGGCAGGCACAGGCCCCCAGCGATCTGGTGCCCGCCCCCTCTTTCATGACCGGCTGCGCCGGCACCTACACGTGCCCGACGGGCCAGCTCTGCTGCTACATGTGCGGCAACCCGCCGGAGGGGGATGACAGCGGCTGCTATATGTGCGTGACGCCCTGGAGGGGCCGCTGCCCGCTGGTCGTCTAGAGGTCCGCCAACCTGGAAATGACTGCTTTCCATAGGGGGCGGCCCCATGTGGCCGCCCTGGGCG
>DATHUD010000743.1:0-3644 GCA_035462575.1 Thermoanaerobaculia bacterium
CAGAATGTCTTTCTCCCCTCTCCCAGGGAGGGGGGAAAGGGGTGGTGGGAGAGGGGCCGGGGGTGAGGGCCGGGTGGGGGAGGCGCGGCGGCAGGTATCCCCGGCTCGCTTTCACTCCCCGTGCGCACCGTAATTTCCAAAGGGCCCTTTTTTTCGAACCGTGGCGCTTGTACTCCCCACGGAGTCAAAAATCTACTGTTTTGCCAACTGCTGCAAGGAGAATTGTGGTGAGAAAGCTTTGTCTTCAGTCTCTTGGAATTTTTGCCGCCTTCGCGCTTCTGGCAGGCACGGCCCATGCGAGTAACCCCCTGTTCTCGAATCTCGATCAGGATTCCTACGGCAAGGCCCTGAGCCTCGATCCGTCGTTCACGGCCCTGACCTCCGACCCCGCCACCGCGTCCATCCGTCTTGTCAAAGCCAATTTCGATCAGGTGAACGAAAAGGCCGCGACGCTGCAACTGAACCTGGGCCCTGGGCTCGATCTCGTCGCCCACCAGATCGATTCCTACAACACGAACACCGGCTCCTTCGTGTGGTCCGGCGTCATCGAGGACCTGGGCTCGGTGACCGTTCCGTACTCCCCGCAGGCGTTCCAGTTCGACGCGATCAACTCCGTCATGCTGGTCAAGAACAACGGCACGATCACGGGCAACGTCCACTTCGCGGGCGACTGGTACCAGATCCGTCCGCTGAAGACCGGCGGCCACGCCATCGTCGCCGTGAACATGGCCGCCATGCCGCCCGACCACCCGGCCGAGTACGCCACTCTGCCGCGCATCCCGATGCCGGCCCGCCGTGCGGTGAACAACAAGGCGGACACCGTCATCCGCGTGATGGTCAACTACAACGCGAGCGCCGCCTCGGCGTCGGGCAACATCAGCGCCCTGATCGACCTCGCCGTGGCCGAGTCCAACCAGGGCTACACCAACAGCGGCGTGCTGATCGACCTGATCCTCGCCAACAAGTCGCAGGTCAGCTACACCCAGGGGGGGAGCTTCAGCACCGTCCTCTCCCGCTACCGTGGGACGTCCGACGGCTACATGGACACCATCCACTCGACCCGCAATTCCGTGGCGGCCGACGTCGCTCTCCTCGTCATCAACAACTCCACCTCCTGCGGCCTGGCCTCGAGCATCGGCTCGACCGCGAGCACGGCCTTCGCCGTCGCCCACTGGAGCTGCATCACCGGCTACTACTCCTTCGCGCACGAGATCGGCCACCTCCAGTCCGCCCGCCACGATCCGGCGACCGATCCGTCGACCTCGCCGTACTCGTACGGCCACGGCTACCGCTACCTCGGCAGCCCCGACTGGCGCACCATCATGGCCTACGACTGCTCGGGCGGCTGCCCGCGCCTCAACTACTGGTCGAGCCCCCTCCGGACCTACAACGGCGTGCCCATGGGCACGTCCTCGCAGAGCGACAACGCCCGCGTGCTGAACAACACGCGCAACACGGTCGCCGCGTTCCGGTAGACCTCCGCCGCATCCCTCCTCGTCAGGATGTCCCAGGCGGGGCGCTTCGGCGCCCCGCCTGTCGCTGCTGGGCCCGGGCCGCGAAATCTTTCGGCGCCGTCCGTCACATACCTTCAGAAGTTCCCTATTAACTTATTTCCAAGTCGTTGGGAGATCGTATGGCTCAGCAGAAGAAGGTGCCCGCGAAAAAGGCTGCCCCTCCGGCGGGCAGCGGCGCCCAGCAGTACACCGACCGCCATCCGCGTCCCGTCGAGACGGGCTTCGAGAAGGCGGTGCTGGCTCCCTCGCTGTCCTCCGCCGAGCTCGCCGCGGTGGACGTGCACGAGTGCACCCCGACCAAGATCAAAAAGACGGGCAGCAACGGCGACGAGACCCGCTACAAGGGCGCCGACGGCAAGCCGAGTTACATCGGCAACTTCCACAAGGGCCTCAAGCACAACGACTTCGGCGAGGTGGTGCGCAGCGAGTACCAGGCCATGTTGAAGGCGCTCAAGAACGGGTCCGGATTCGACAAGATCCCCCTGGACCTCGGGCGCAAGCTGGTCAACCCCCAGGCGGGTCTGGCCACCGACGTGGAAGGCCCCGATCCGAAGGACATGGAGATCCTTTCCGCCCCGCGGCTCGACAGCGCCGAGGAGGCCGCGGAAGCGGTGGAGCTCTACTGGATGGCCCTCCTGCGCGACGTGCCGTTCACCGGCTTTGCCACCCACGCGAAGGTCGCCGAGGCGGCGGACGAGATCTCGAAGCTGACCGAGTTCACCGGCCCCAGGATCGGCGGCAAGGTCACCCCGCAGACGGTCTTCCGCGGCTGCTCGATGGGGGACAACGTGGGCCCGTACCTCTCCCAATTCCTCCTCCTGCCCATCCCCTACGGCTCGCTCACGATCAGCCAGCGCCAGACGACGGTTCTCGGGGAGCCGGACCTCGGCCCCAAGAAGGCCGACTATCTGACAACCTTTGACGAGTGGCTCGCCATCCAGAACGGCCTCGACAACACCAATCCGCCTCTGGACAAGCTCGACCCGACGCCCCGCCACATCCGCAATATGCGCGACCTCGGGCGCTATGTGCAGGTGGACGCCCTCTACGAGGCGTATCTCAACGCCTGCCTGATCCTCCTGGGCAATCCGAAAGTCCTCCTCGATCCGGGCAATCCTTACGACATAACGAAGAATCCCCCCCATCCCGACTCCAAAAACCAGATCGGTTTCGGCACCTTCGGCGGGCCGCACATCCTGAGCCTCGTCACCGAGGTGGCGACCCGGGCCCTGAAGGCCGTGTGGTTCCAGAAATGGTTCGTGAACCGGCGGCTGCGGCCCGAGGCCTTCGGCGGCCTCATCCATGTGAAGCGCGAGGGCGTCAAAGGAACGAAGAGGGACTACCCCATCCACGACCAGATCCTCAATTCCAAGGCCCTGGCGGAGACCCGCAGCAAGTTCGGCTCCTATCTGCTCCCCATGGCCTTCCCCGAGGGGAGCCCCACCCACCCGGCCTACGGCGCGGGTCACGCCACGGTGGCCGGGGCCTGCGTGACGATCCTCAAGGCGTGGTTCGACGAGGACCAGCCGCTGCCCTGGACGCCGCAGGTCTCCAACGCGAAGGGCGACGGCCTCGAAGACTACACGGGGCCGGATGCGGGCCAGCTCACGGTCGGAGGCGAGCTCAACAAGGTGGCGGCCAACATCGCCATCGGCCGCAACATGGCCGGCGTCCACTGGCGCAGCGACTACCTGGAGTCGGTCAAGCTGGGTGAAAAGGTGGCCCTGAGCATCCTGTACAAGCAGCGCAAGACCTACAACGAAAAGGGCTGGTCCTTCACCTTGCGGACCTTCGAAGGCGAGAAGGTGACCGTGAGCGAAAAGGGAGTCTTCGACTCGAAGGGAAAACGGGTCCAGCTCCCCTGAAGGAACCCCGGCGCGCCGCCCTCCCGGCCGGGCGGCGCGCTTACGTCCCACAGCCGCCGGGTCAGGGTTACGTTGTCAACACCGCGCTCACGTCCCACAGCCGCCGGGCCAGGGCCTCATCCCGAGCGAGAGGCGCGGGCGCCATGGCCTTGCCGCGCTCGAAATACATTCCAGTGACACCCTCCAGCTCCGGCTCGGCCGCCAGTTGCACGATCGTGGCTCCGCCCTGCTCCGCGCTCAAGAAGAAGAACGGACGCAGCAGGAG
>DATHUD010000744.1:0-2736 GCA_035462575.1 Thermoanaerobaculia bacterium
GACAGTGGGGAGGGACATAAGGGACATAAAGGACACCAGGGACGCAAAGGACAAGAAGGATCTTCGCGTCCTTGATGTCCTTTGAGTCCTTTGGGTCCTTCAAGTCCGTGTCACGGCGGTCTCCAGGCGCATCTTCGCCTCCATTTCGAGGGTCTTCTCCTCGTTCCGGGCGAAGGCGTCGACGCGCTGGCGGATCTCCTCCTCGGCCTCCCGGGCCGCCTCGTCCGAAAGCGTCTGCTCGGAGGTCTTCACCTCGATGGGCGGGCGGGCGCCGCTCCATTCGGCCGCCCTCTTGACGATCTTGGCCCAGTTCCAGCGCTTCATGAGGATGCCCAGGGGGTACATCGCGAGCGCGTCGGGCGGATTGGCCGGGCGGTCGCAGGTCTCGACCGCGACGAGACATAGACGAACCGGAACGCCCCGGAGCGCTCCGCCTCCGCGATCAGGTTCCGCGTGCCGCCCACGTTGACCCGGTCGAAGGTGGCCTCCGGCGGCTTCTCCTCCGCGATGCTCGCGATGTGGAGCACGGCGTGGCACCCCTCGGCCGCGCCGCGGATCTCCTCCGGGGAGGTGACGCTCCCTTCCCGGGTCTCGACTTCGGAGCCGAAGCGGGCGGCGTCCTGGGTGGCGTGCCGCGAGAAGAGCCGCACGGAACATCCGGCGGCCAAAAGCGAGCGGACGGCCGCGGTCCCGACGACCCCGGTCCCTCCCGTGACAAGAACTTTCATGGACGTCCTCCTGGGTGAGCGCGGAGCGCCGCGCGCGCCGCGTGATGGCCGCACATCCCATGGACCCCTCCCGAAGGGGGCGTGCTCGCGGAGCAGAGATAGACCCGCGGATCGGGAGTGGAGTAGGGGACGAGGCGGACCATGGGGCGGGTGAAGAGCTGAGAGAGGGTGGCGGCGCCCCCGTTGATGTCGCCCCCCACGCAATTCGGATTGTGGGCTTCGAGCTGGACGGTGTTCATCGTGTGGCGCGCCAGGATCGTCTCCCGGAACCCCGGGGCGAAGCGCTCCACCTGGGCCTCGATCGCCGCCGTCATGTCCACGGTCGAGCCGTGGGGGACGTGGCAGTAGGCCCAAGCCGTGTGCGAGCCTGCCGGAGCCCGGGCCGGGTCGAAGAGGCTCGGCTGGCCGAGCAGGGTGAGCGGCTGCTCCGGCGTGCGCCCGTACCAGGAGCCGCGCTCCCCGGCGGCGATCTGTTCGAGCGTCCCCCCGAGGTGGAGGGTGCCGGCCCGGCGGCACGCTTCGGCCTTCCAGGGGATAGGCTCCCGGAGCGCCCAGTCCACCTTGAACACCCCGGGCCCGTAGCGGTAGCGGGCGAGGCGCTTCCTGTACCCCGCGGGCCAGGAGATCCCACCTATCTTCACCATCTGGGCCGGCGTCAGATCGAAGAGGTAGGCCCGCGCGGCCGGCAGCTCGTCGAGCGAATGGACGAGGTGCCCCGTCACGATCTCCCCGCCGGCCTCCCGGAGCAGGCTCGCGAGCGCGTCCGGAATGCACTGGGCGCCCCCTTCAGGCTGGGGCCAGCCGGCCGCGTGGCCGCAGGCGGCGAGGAGCAGCCCATAGGCGGCCGTGGGGATGTGCTCCAGGGGGAGGAAGGAGTGGCCGGCGATGCCGCCGAAGAGCGCCTGCGCGCGGAAGCCCCGGAAGCGCCCCCGCGCGAGGGAGGCCGCCGGCCGCATCCCCAGAAGGCCGAAGCGGGCCATGAGGAACGGATGCCGGGGGAGGCCGAGAGGAGACAAGAGGTCCGGGACCAGCCGGTCCCAGACGTCCACGAGCGGGCGGAACAGCCGCTCCCACGAACGGGCATCCGCCGCCTCCCCGAAGCTCTCTCCGGTCTCCTCGAAGCTCTGGGAGAGCACCGCCGCCGTCCCGTCGTCGAACGGATGAGCCAGGGGGACCGGCGGATCGATCCACCGCACCCCGTGGCGCTCCAGGGGGAGATCGAGAAAGAAGGGGGAGACCACGGACAGGGGGTAGATCGCCGAGCAGACGTCGTGCGTGAACCCGGGGAGCGTGAGCGCCGCCGACCGGGCGGCCCCGCCCACCGTCTCCCCGCCCTCCACGAGGCGGACCGACCATCCTGCCCGCGCGAGCGTGATCGCCGCCGCCAGCCCGTTCGGCCCCGCCCCGACGACGATCGCGTCCTGTTCCATCGTGCTCTGTCCTCCCTCGCCGGTCTCGCGGGGTTGCAACTTCGGTTCCAGGCCGGCCCCGGTCTTGCAAGCGGGGGCCAACCACGGTGACGAAAGCCTCGACACGAACCTGGCTCAAGCGGCTCCTCCTGGGAGGAGCGGCGCTCGTGGCGTTTTATCTGATTGCCGCGAACCTCTTCCTCAACTCCCCCCTGGGCTCGTCGGCCCTGAACCGCCGGCCGCAGATGCTCAAGGTCACCTGGAACCGCGCCTGGAGCCTCTATCCCGGGGATGTCACGGTCCGCGGCCTGAAGCTCCGGGGCGCCACGCCGACGGTCCGGTGGTCGGTCGACCTCGACCGGGCGCGGGGGTGGATCGACCTGACGGCGCTTCTCGGGAGGCAATTCCGGATCTCCGGGCTCGTGGCGGAGGGGGGGCGATCCGTCACCCTCCGCGTGCCGCCCCCTCCCAGGAAGGGACCGCCGCGGAAGAAGGCCGGGGGACGGGGGTGGACGATCCGGATCGAGGAGGCCAAGGTCTCGCGCGTCCAGGCGCTCTGCTATCAACGGTTTCTCCTGGAAGGGGAGGGACGGATGACC
>DATHUD010000745.1:0-5484 GCA_035462575.1 Thermoanaerobaculia bacterium
CGCCGCCCATGATCAGCTCACGCTTCGGAATCCAGGCGAAGAGCACGTCCCCGATCTTCAGTCGGGCCTAGCTGCGGCGTTACGTGTCATCGGCGACCAGACTGCGGCCAATCATCACTCATTACTGGCCGCCTATGGATACCTCGTTCGGAGTGAGAAAGAGGAGGCTTGCAGGGCTTTGGCCGAGGCATTGCGATCTTCGACGTTCCTCACGCTAACTCAGCAGTCCTGGATCACTACCCAGTGCGAGCAGGTGGAGTGCCCCGGTATCTGCCAAGCCTCACTGCCCACAGGAGACCAAGAGACTGTACCTCCATTGCCACACGTACCACCCGAGCCTCGACCGTGGGAGGTTTCCAGAAAAGAGGTGCTGGAGGCTGCCCCTTCGGCGATTTACGAGATCTTTTTCGAGTTTGACAGTTACGGGCTCGATTCAAAAGAGGAAACGCAGAAACTCGACTCCATCGCCTCGACCCGTCCTTTCCGAATCGAGATCGAGGGTTACGCCGATAGGGTGGGCGAGCTGCCCTACAATGCCGACTTGGCCCTCAACCGGGCTAGGGCAGTTTGGCAGTACCTCCGCTCTCGCCTGCCGATAGAAATACCTGTCGAGACTATGAGCCTCGTCTCATATGGCGAGGGTCAAGCACGAGGTGAAGGTCCCAACCCTCTCGACCGCCGTGTCGTCGTCAAGGTTTGGGGGTATCCCTAACTCTCGAACTGGGTGGCTCTCGAACTGGGTGCCACCCGTTAGGTCAGGGCGCTCTTTATACAAAGTCAACGCCATCCGCACCTGTCCGGGTCACCCGCTCGTTTAGGGAAGCTCCTCGGTTGCTCTGCCAAGGTGACACGGGTGGCACCCTTGCAAGCTGAGTTCACAAAAGAATCTTTGTACACACTTCTGTCGTACAACAGCTCTGCTGGGAGAGGAGAATGATCCAGAATAGCGTCGGCCCGGGCGACTGTCGCGTGTGTCTCAAAAGTGTCCGAATCCAAGAGGTGTGGCTTCAGGGCGGGATGAAGTGCGACGCTCACCCCAACTGCCGTTCCCTGAACTGCAGAGACGGTTCATTCCGCGCCCTCTTCAGATACCCTACCACCTCCTCGATCACCGCAATGGTAACCCGCTCCTCCTCGACAGCCTTCCGGAAGAGACGAGCGCGGCCATCTCCTCGCGGTGGAGATCTTGGACCCCGGAGATCGTCGAAAGCTCTCCGGCAAGCTGCTCCAACTCGCTCGTTCTCCCCTGCTTCGCGTAGACAAGGCCGAGATCGATTGACGCGAGTGCGGCATCGTAGCCGACGCCCTGATCCAGGAATCCCTGGCGGGTTCCCAGAAAGGCCCGCTCCGCTTCGTCGAGGCGGCCCAGGCCGAAGGATACTTTCCCCTTGAGCCAGACCTGGCGGAGCCGAGTCCAGTCGTCGGCGAACTGGCGGTAAAGATCCTCATCGTCGGAAAGGGCTTGGTCCGCGGCGGCATACTCCCCCGCCTCGGTGAGAAAGAGCGTGAGGTTGTGCCGGACGTACAAGTAGGACCGGGGGCTCTGCTCCGGAGAGATGAGAGTTGCCGCAGTCTCCGTGACCGCGATCGCCTTCCGCGTCTCACCCGTGTCGTAGTAGAGGAGGCCGAGGGTGAGGAGGGGGCCGGCGGATTGCCGTTTTTCCGCGGCCAGTGAGTAGAGGCTTGCCGCCCGCACGAGGAGCTCCTCCGCTTCGGGGAACTGCCGGCGGTCCTTCCGCAGCGCTCCCTCGATCCAGTCCAACTCGGCGAAGACGAGCGGATCGGTCGCGTTCTGAGTGCGCATGATGGTCCGGGCGACCCGCAGCCTCTCCGCGGCTTCCGCGAGCTTGCCGAGGGCCCGCAGCGCGTTGCCTTGGTAGGCGCGAGCGCGGACGAGGAGGTCATGGAGGCCGGGCACTTCCGGTGTCCGCAAGAGAACGTCGACGGCCGCCTCGGCGAGGTCGTAGAGGTCCCCAGGCCGCGCCGGCACGGCCTTCCTGGCTTCGTCGAGAAGCAGCGCCGCGAGCGCGGTCCCCCGAAAGCGCCTGGAAGCGCGGCGGATCTTGGCGAGGCGCTCTTCGTGCGGGAGCTCGAGAAGAGACCGGAGATCCCGCCGGGCCGCCTCATGCCGCTCCTCCGCCTCGCCAACGTGGCGTTCCAGAACGAGCGGCAGAACCTTGAAAGCGCTGTCGTATGAGCGGGAAGCTGCCTTCTCCCGCTTCCACGCTTCCAGCTCCTCCCGGCAGGACGGACACAGGTTCATGAGGTGTTGCCAGCCGATCTGGGTGAGCATGCGGGCCGGCAACTCTCCGGATTCAACTGCGCGCAACAGCTCTCGGGTGATATGGATATCGGACACGGCTTTCCTCGAGGGATGTTTCCTTACGCGAGTATATACCGTATCCAAGCGTGAGCCGACGGGGCTGGAGGGGAGTCGAGGACGATGAAGCGGAGGGGGCACAGTCAATTGTCGTATCGGTGGTACGACAATCTCGCGCCTCCCGGCGAGGCCCGAAGGGCCGGCAGCATGGAGCCTGGGGCGTGAGCCCCAGGGAAAGAAGCCCCCGAAGAGCAGAAGCCCTGAAAGGGCGGCAGCAGATCATCGCCAGCGGTCTGCTGCCGCCCTTTCGGGGCTTGAACGCCAGGTCTGGACCCGGATCCTGGGGCTCACGCCCCAGGCTCCATGCTGCCGGCCCTTCGGGCCTGTCCAAGGCCTACGACCGCAGCTCCGGAATGACCGGGTGTTACAAGAAACTCTGGCAACGTGACGGATAATCTAAACAAGAGGAACTGTTGGTTGCCTCTAGATTGACGATCTTGCATATGGTAGCCTCGTGCCAGAGAAGAGGGCTCAGGAGGAAGGCGCTGCCGCAGCCGGGTCGTCAGTCCGCCGCTCTGCCATGAGTCCATGGCCGGCGCCGTTGTCGTGCTCCGGTCCGTAACCAACGAGAGGAGGAAGGAATGAAGAGAGCTCTCTCCCTGGCCGGTGTCTTGATGGCGCTCACCGTGTTCTTCAGTGTCGAGCCGACCCGTATCGCTGAGGCGGCCCAGACTTGCAGCACGGCCTGCTCGTCGGGACAGACGCTGCAGTGCACGACCGCCAGCGGCACTTGTACCAGCTCGAGCGGTACGGTGACCTGTTGCGGACAGACGTACTCGTGCTCGACGATCGACGCGGCCGTCGCCACGCGCAACGCCTGCCTGCTCGATTGCAACGATCGGTACAATACCTGTGTCAGCTTTTGCACCACCCGGACCTGCTTGTCCCAGTGCGCCGCCGCCCGGACCACTTGCCGGTCGGATTGCCCGCCTCTGCCTCAGACGAGTTTCTCCTGCTAGTCCCCGGAGAAACGGGTACCCCCCCGATTCGTTGTGCGCGTCCGTGAGCTCAAGGGGCCCTGGTAGGGCCCCTGATTCCGGCCCCATCGGAGCACCCCCCAATGTAGAGACGCCTCGTGAGGCGTCTCCGAGGCGGCGATCTCCTCCCGCAAAGGAGGACGTTCCGCGGGGCCTCTCGCCAGTCCGGGCCGTCGTTCCCGAGCCGGGAGACGCCCCACGGGGCGTCTCTACATTGGGGAGAACCTCCACGGGTGCCGCCAGAAACCTTCTCCCCGAGCTCCGCGTAGTGGGGCCGGAGGAGAGGAGACATGAAATCCAAAGCGCTTCGAAACACCTGCCTGGCCTTGGCCGCTGCCGTGTTCCTGGCCACCGGCGCGACGGCTCAGCCGCGCTCCGGGCCGGCCGTGACGCAGGAGCTGATCGACGAGATCACCGAGAAGGACCGGGTCTTCTTCGACGCCCTCTTCAACAAGTGCGACGTCGAGACGGTCGGGGCCATGGTGACGGAAGACTTCGAGTTCTATCACGACAAGGGGGGCATGACCGCGAGCTCCAGAGCCCAGTTCGTGGACTCCATCCGGGAGATGTGCGAAAGACAGAAGACGGGTGTGGACTATCGGGCGAGAAGAGAGCTGGTGAGCCAGGAGGTCTATCCCCTGAACAACTACGGCGCGGTCCAGGTCGGAGTCCACCGCTTCTATCAGAAGCTCGAAGGCAACGGGGAGAAGCTCGTAGAGATCGCCAAGTTCACCAACCTCTGGAAGAAAGAGGGGGACGCGTGGAGGATGTCGCGGGTGTTGAGCTATGACCACAAGCTGACTCCGTGACAGTCCGCGGAGGTGCCGGGCAGCTCCGCCGCCCGGACCCTCACCCCAACCCTCTCCCAGCCTTCCGCCCCCCGACCGGGAGAGGGAGCCCTTGAAAAAGCCGCTTTTATAAAGGCTCCCTCTCCCGGCGGCCGGGGAGGGGGCTGGGAGAGGGTTGGGGTGAGGGCCTCGGCGGAGGCACCCCCGCCAGCCACCGGAGCCCGTTTAAAGCCAGCCGGCGGTTGTCGACTCCCGTCTTGTCGATTCCTCCGGCCTGGTCCGCCCCGTCGCCCGCCGTGAGCATCGCGGCTTCGCCCAGGACGATCACGCGTCCCTTTCCGAATTCCAGGGCGATCCCCTGCGCCCGGCCGGCGGCAGAGGTGGTCTGGGTCTGATCAGGGGGGAGCCGGTCCACGGCGGTTTTTCCGAAGCGGAGGAGGGGCACGCTGCCCGGCGGTCCCGCGAGGGACTGGCCGGTGAAGGTCGCCACGCGGTGGGCGCCTTCGGTGACGGGGTGGTCGGCCAGCCCGCCGTTCTCGCGCGAGAAGACCAGGCCGCCCACGGACTGATCGGTTTTCGGCGGATCGTCCGTCCAGGCGTTGCTCATCGTCACCCCGAAGCGGGAGGCGAGGATCTCGTTGGCGCTCCCGAGAGGGTAGTGGTCGGTGATCAGCAGGAGCCCGCCTCCGGTCTTCACCCAATCCCGGACCGCGTCGGCCTCCTCCGGAGTGAACGCCGGCCGGCCCCGCTCCGGGAGAGGGGCCGGCGGGGCCGCTCCGCGGGCGCCCGCGATCACCAGGATGTCCGACCCCGCGAGCGCCGGGGGCGTGAAGCGCTCCGGGTTGGGCCGGACCTCGAACCCGGCCGAGCGGGCGAGCTCCACGAACGGCTTGTACCGGCCGTCGCTCAAGTGGACGTTGTGATGCGCGTCGTCGAAGAGGACGCGCACGGGAGCGGGGGAGGGGGCGGCGTTTCCGGCGAGCAGGAGGGCGAGGAGGACGAGAGCTCTCATGGTCTCCTGTATACGTGGGAAGGGGGCCGGAGCGCCAGGGCCCTCACCCCAACCCTCTCCCAGCCCCCTCCCATCCGCCGGGAGAGGGAGCACTTGCAGGATGATGTCAGAGGCTCCCTCCTGCTGCTATGAAAATGGGGCCGCCGTGGCCTGCGACCTCACCCTCCGGCTCCCTCTCCTAAAGGAGAGGGAGAGAAAAGCACACCCAACAAACCAGAGCCCCTCTCCGGTAGGAGAGGGGTTGGGGTGAGGTCGAAGGCCACCGCCGTTCCGGATTTTCATCCCTCTTGCGGTGCCGTCTGGCGGCTGGCGGCATGAACAACTCTC
>DATHUD010000746.1:0-6328 GCA_035462575.1 Thermoanaerobaculia bacterium
GTGACCGTCGCGCTGTTGTCCGAAGGATCGGGATCGAGCGGCGACTGGCCGGCGATGCGGGCGGTGTTCTGAACCGGGTCGCTCGTGTCCACCGTCGCCACGATGTTCAAGGTGGCGCTCCCGGAAGCGGCGAGCGCCCCCACGGTCCACAGGCCGAGGCCGTCGTCGTAGGCGCCGCCGCCGTCATCCGACACGTAGGTGAGGCCGGGGAGGAGGATGTCCTCCACCAGCACGCCGGCCGCGGCGTCCGGTCCGTTGTTGGTCACCGTCACGGTGAACGTGACGTTCTGGCCGAGCGTCGGGCTCGCCGGAGCCATCGACTTGGTGATCGACAGGTCGGCCGACGGCGCGCCTTCGAGGAGCACCACCTCGGCCCGGGTGCCGGCCGTGTTGTGATGGTGGAGCAGCAGGGCGCCCAGCGACCCGTTGGTCGTCATGTTCGCCGTGTTCCAGGTCACCGGCAGCGCGGCGCCGTTCAGATCGAAGAAGAGGTTGCCGCCGCCGAAGTCGAGGCCCTGCGCGCCGTAGTTCCAGAAGAACGGGCCGGCCGCCTGGTCGAAGAAGGTGCCGGCCGCGGGCGAGCAGCGGTCGCCGGCCGCCGAGCGCCCGCACAGGGGCGCGCCGCCGGGGCAGGTGATGATCTTGTAGCGGAACGTGGTGTCTCCTCCGGGCAGGCCGAGCTGCGCCGGGGTCACCCCCAGGAAGAGGACGTCGTTCATGAACTGGACCGTGTCGGCCCCGGCCGAGCTCACCCGGTTGACGTAAAGGCCGGCGCCGCCGATCGAGACGCCGTTCGTGGCCGTGTTGAAGATGGCGGTGACGAAGGGGTCCTGCGCCGAGGCTCCTGCGACCCCGAAGAGGGCGCCCGCCATGGTGCCCGTGTTGCTGTTGAAGACGATACGGTCGTAGACGCCGTTCTCGTCGAAGTCCACGCAGACGTTGAACGCCACGTCGGTCAGCGTGGACCAGGGGCTCCAGGTGGAGAGGCCGAAGAGCACCAGGCCGCTCGCTCCGTCAAAGGCCGTGCCCGCGTACTGGAGGTCGGCATAGCCCGTGGAATTGACCGGGTCCAGGGGCGAGGAGACCTGGAGCTCGAACGGCGTCACCAGGGAGACCTCGTCCGTGGGGAACGAGCCGGTGCAGGTCGGGCCCGCGCCGAGGGTCCCGGAGCAGACGTCCGAGCCGGAGAGGGGAATGGTGGTCGAGCCGGTGCCGGCCCCGCCCGTCGTGATCGTGGCGGGAGCGGTCATCGTCGAAGCCGGCCGGATCACGGCGTAGACCGGGACCCGCAGCTTCAGGTTCCCGCTCTGGGAGAGGGTGATGTAGGCGCCCTCCTCCGTGATCCACTGCCGGTTGAGGTTGCCCAGCCCGGCGAGCGGCCCGAGGGCCGCCTGGGTCGCCGCGACCGTGGCGTCCCGGGCGTGGTCCATCTGGGCGGAGTCGGCGGCCATCTGGACGTCGATCTCGACCGCGTCCCCCGCCGGGATCATGACGCTGCCGCCGCCGGGGAGCGAGAAGGAGACGCCCGGCGCGTCGACCAGGGTGTCGAGGGCGAGGTCGAACGTCGCGTCCGTCGAGCCGTGGTTGACGAGGCGGACACGCTTCGTGCGCGTCACGTTGCCCACGATCTCGGAATCTTCGAACGTCACGCTCACGACGCCCGCGTCGTCGGCGTTCATCGCGACGACGGAGGAGACGGCCGAAGCCGCGGGGTCGGTGCGGCCGGCGCCGACGCGGCCGAGGCCGAACCGCGCGCCGCCGCCGCCCGGGAACACCGTGACGTCGTGGATCGCTCCGTTCATCGCCAGGGCCTTGATCTCCTCCACCGTCCAGGTGGGATGGAGCTGCCGCAGCAGGGCCACGATGCCCGCCATGTGGGGAGCGGCCATCGAGGTGCCCTGGAGGACGAGAGGCTGGCTGTCTGCGAGGAAGCCGCTGGCGTTGGCCACGCCGGAGCAGCCCACGAAGGGGGCGGTGCCCGTGCAGGTCACGCCCGTCTGGGCCGAGGTGATGCTGACACCCGGCGCCGAGATGTCCGGCTTCAGGCGGGGCGCCGACAGGAAGGTCCGCCGCGACCCGCGGGACGAGAACCCGCCCAGGGTGTCCCCCGCCGGGAACAAGGTCACGTTCAGGGTCGCGATGTCGGCCTTGAAGGTATTGCCGTCCGCGAAGGTCGACATCACCGAAGGGATGACGATCTTGGGATCGACGCAGGCCATGCCGCCGAACACGCCGGCCGCGGTATTCGCGATGATGACGGCGATGGCGCCCGCATCCTGGGCGTTCTTCACCTTCACGATGAAGCCGCAGGTGCCGCGGTCGATCAGGGCGATGTTGCCGGCCACCGCCCCGGCGTTGGTGAGCGGCGAGCAGCCGTCCGTGGTCAGCACCCCGGCGCCGTCCGACGGATCGAGCCCGATCACCACGTTGCCGGTGACGCCTCCGGGAGGTGGCGCGGAGCCGAAGGCCGCCGTGCCCGCCACGTAGAACCCCGCGATGCCACCGGGGGCATTGACCCGGATGCCCGGCCCGGGGAGCCCGTCGTCGGCCGAGGCCGCCGTGGCGAGCACCCGGTTGCCGGAGCCGGGGCTGCCGCTGATGAAGTAGGTGTCTCCGTTGTTGCCCGCCGAGGTGACCACGATGACGCCGGCCAGAGCCGCGTTGTCCGCCGCGATGGCCGACGCGGAAAACCCGCTCCCGAAGGCCGAGCCGAGCGACATGTTGATGACGTCCAGGTGATCGGAGAAGTCGTCGTCGTTGTTGGGGTCGATCGCCCAGTCGATCGCCTGAACGGTCAGGTTGGTGCCGCCGCCGCAGCCGAAGACCCGCAGAGCGTAGAGCAGGGCCTTGGGCGCGGTGCCGGGGCCTACCCGCAACGCCCCGTAGTTGGCGGCCGGGGTGTAGGGGCCCGCGTAGGTCGTGCCGTCGGCGTTGACGCCGAGCCCGCCCGCCGTTCCCGCCACGTGGGTGCCGTGGCCGTTGCAGTCCATCGGGTCCGGATCGGGGAACGCGACCCCGCCGTTGTAGGCGTCGCCCGCGAAGTCCCACCCCCCCACCACCTTGGCGGTCGGGAAGAAGGAGTCGGGCGCCATCGTCCGGTCGTTCGCCTGGTAGTCCGCGAGCAGCCCGGTGCCGCCGAAGTGGGCGTGCTGGTAGTCGATGCCGGTGTCGATGATGCCGATCGTCACCCCCGTGCCGTCCGCGTTCAAGCCGAGCCCCAGGGTGTCGGCCCAGAGCTGGGGCGTACCGAGGAAGGGCACGCTCGTGGAGTTCGACGGATACTCGAGGGCGAGCGGGTGGACCGCCTTGACCCCCGGCAGCCGGCGCAGCGCCTCGATCCCCGAGGCGTCAACCTGGAGGGCGATGCCGTTGTAGGCCCTCTTGACGCGGTAGATCTCCTCGAAGGGAACCGGAAGGGCCGCGAGCGCGCTGTCGAGCTGGAGCTGGGCGAGATCGATCTTCCGGAGCTGGAGCTGCGCCGCGGCCACCGCCTCGCGGGAAGCCCCCTCGGGGGGCAGCCCTGAGCTCCGGAGCACGTTGCCGTACACCACCGCCGCCGGCGGATCCTGGAGCTCCACCATCACCGTGACGGTGCCGGTCTCCTCCACCGGAAGCGCTTCGATTTCAATCACTTCGGGGTTCTGCCAGGCCGGAACGGCCCCGGCACCAGCAAGGATCAACGCCAACAAGACGGCCGGCACCGCGAGCCGGCGCAACCTTCCGCGCAGGTGAAAGGACATGGAGACCTCCCTCAGAGACGCAAAACGACCGATAAAATCAACGGAAACTAGGACAGGATCGTACTCCTTTCCTCGTCCGGGTCAAGATGCCCCTCTCGCGAAAGGTGAATCGAGCCGATCCCCGAGCTGCGGGGCTTCTTGCATACGGTTCAGGGGGATGACCGTCGACACGGACAAGACAGCGGAATCCCGTCTCCTCGGGCAGAGCCGGGCCCTGGTCGAGCTGGCCCGGAGGACGGTCCGGAGCGGGGACGCCGACGAAGCGCTGCGCGAGATCACCCGGGTGGCCGCCGAAACGCTCGGCTGCGAGCGCGCGAGCCTCTGGCTCTACAACGAGGAGCGCTCGGCGATCCGTTGCGCCGCCCTGTACGAACAGAGCTCCCGCGGCTACTCCCAGGGGCAGGAGCTCGCTGCGGCGAGCCATCCGTCCTACTTCCGCGCCCTGGAGAGCGAGCGGACGATCGCCGCGCACGACGCCCGTGCCGACCCCCGGACCCGGGAGTTCCGGGACGACTATCTCGTCCCCCTGGGGATTACGGCCATGCTGGACGCCCCCGTCCGCGGAGGCGGCCGGATGATCGGCGTCGTCTGCCACGAGCACGTGGGCTCCCCCCGCCTGTGGACCGCGGACGAACAGAGCTTCGCCGGCTCGATCGCGGACGCGGTCTCGCTCGCCCTCGAAGAGAGCGAGAGAAAGAGGACCGAGGCGGCGCTGCGCGAGAGCGAGGAGCGCTACCGGCGGATCGTCGAGACCGCTCTCGAGGGCATCTGGGGGATCGACGCCGCCGGCGTCACGACCTACGCCAATCCGCGGATGGCGGAGATGCTGGGCTACACGGTCGAAGAGCTCCTGGGCAAGAACGCCTTCGATCTGGTCCACCCCGAGGATCTGGAGCGCGCGGCCGAGCAGTGGGAGCGACGCATGCAGGGCTTCTCCGACCGGCTGGAGTTCCTCCTCGTGCGCAAGGACGGCTCCCCCCTGTGGGTTGCCTGCTCCGCCACCCCTCTCTTCGACGAGGCCGGCCGCCCCGTCGGAGCCTTCGCCATGGTCACCGATGTGACGGAGCTCAAGCAGGCCGAGGCCGAACGGGCCGAAATGCTGGCCCGGGAGAAGGCCGCCCGGGCCGAGGCCGAGGCCGCCAATCGCACCAAGGACGAGTTCCTGGCGACCGTCTCCCACGAGCTGCGCACGCCGCTCAACGCCATGGTCGGCTGGGTCCACCTGCTGCGCAAGGGCAGCCTCGACGAGGCCACCACCGAACGGGCCTTGACGACCATCGAAAGGAACATCCGGGCGCAGGCGCAGATCATCGACGACATCCTGGATGTCTCCCGGATCGTCCGCGGGAGCCTCACCCTCCACGTCCGCCTCGTGGACCTGGCCGCGCTCCTCGATCAGACCGTCGAGTCGCTGCGGCCGGCGATCCAGGGCAAAGGGATCGACGTCCGGATTGCCGCGACCGCCGCGGCTTGCGTCCCCGGCGATCCCGACCGCCTCCAGCAGGTCGCCTGGAACCTCCTTTCGAACGCGATCAAGTTCACCCCGCCGGGAGGGCGGGTGGAGGTCCGGCTCGATCGGCGGGAGGACCACGCCTGCCTGACCGTGACCGACAACGGCCAGGGCATCGACCGCGAGTTCCTCCCCCACGTCTTCGAGCGCTTCCGGCAGGCCGACAGCTCGATCACCCGGGTCCACGGAGGGCTCGGGCTGGGCCTTGCCATCGTGCGGCACATCGTCGAGCTGCACGGCGGCACGGTCACGGCCGAAAGCGCGGGCGGAAACCAGGGCGCCCGCTTCACCGTGCTCCTGCCCGCCACCGCTCCGGCCGGGCTGGTAGACTCCGGCCCCGCCGTCGCAACGAGGACATCGAGAGAGGACATCGATTGAACGACAGAGAAGCCGTCCTGGCAGTCCTGGAGAACGCTCCGGCCGTGCTGATCCCGCTGGTCCGGGAGATCCCGGAGCGCCTGCGCAGGCGCCGGCCCGCGCCCGGCAAGTGGTCCGCCCACGAGCACTTCTGCCACCTGGCCTCCCAGGAGCCCCCGATGCGCGAGCGCCTGGAGCGGATGCTCGTGGAGGACGATCCGCAGCTCGTGAGCTACGGCCCCTCGCCCGAGGACGAGACCGGAGCGCTGCTCGCGGTCGACCTGGACGAGGCGATCGAGCGCTTCGCCCGGGAGCGGGCGGAGCTGGTGGCCCGCCTGCGCGCTCTCCCGCTCGAAGGCTGGGAGCGCACCGGGCGCCACCCCGAGCGCGACGGCTACACCGTGTTCGTCCTCGCCCGGCAGATGGCCGTGCACGACATGCTCCACGGCTTCCGCATCGAGGACCTCCGCTACCTGAGAGAGTGGCCGGAAGGGGTCCAGGGTCCGGTCCCGGTCGAGAAAGGCGTTCCGGGCTCGCTCGCCCGGATGAAGAACGGCGAGGTGAACGTCCTCGGTCCCTTCGAGGTGCCCGGCCTGCCGCCGCGCCTCTTGCGGGTCTACCTCCCCAACCTCTACGAGCGGGAGACGCCCCACTTTGCTCTCTACCTCTTCGATGGCCAGAACGTGTTCCACGACGAGCCGTCCTTCTCCGGCGGCTGGTA
>DATHUD010000747.1:0-16206 GCA_035462575.1 Thermoanaerobaculia bacterium
CACGGCCGCGTTCGAGTCGCGGGTGAACGCTCTGCGCGGGCGCGGAGAGCCCCTCCCCTCCCCTGCGCGGAGCTACTTCGAGCCGCGCTTCGGCCATGATTACTCCGAGGTGAGGATTCACGCCGACTCCGAGTCCGCGGCCCTGAACCGGCAGCTTCGCGCCCGTGCGTTCACGGTGGGCAATCACGTTGCGTTCGCAGGCGAGGAGCGCTCGCGGGTCGCACCCGGCTCGCATTTGCTGGCCCACGAGCTCGCGCATGTCGTGCAACAACGGCAGGCGGGCGTCGCCCGGGTCATGCGGCAACCAACGGAGGAGGAAGAGAAGAGGGGCGTCGCTCCGCCTTGCCCCGGCTCCTGTCATGTGCACGTGGAGCACTACCGGCGCGCGTTTGGCAGCGGCCTGGAGCCGTTGCCGGCCGTCCCTTTGGAGCGGAAAGCGGTGCCGCTCAGCCAAACGGAGCTGCAGACCCTATACGATTGGATCGCGCGCTCGGGCCCCGGCACGGTGTCGCCCGTTGCTCCGGCCGCCCCGGCGTCGAACGAGCTCACGGGAGGGCAACTCAAGGCGGACGTCGCCGCCGAATATGCGCAGCACGAAGAGGAGTTCAGAGCGAAGCCCAACAATCGCGTCCGGATCATCCGCTTCGAAGTCCCGGAGGAAAGCGATCCCGATTGGTCCAAGTACAAGGCTTCGGAGATTTCGGCGGACCAGAAGAAGAAAACGTTCACGACTCTCGGCTTGAGACCCGAGGAGAAGGTCTTTCCACGCAGCGTGCCGAGCAAGGACTTCAGCGCCTACATCGCTGCGCAGAATGCCGATAACACGGTCTTCGGCATCATCGTGCAACTGCCAACGCCGCCACAGCTTCGGGCGGACGTCGGCAAAATCGCTCCGGGGAAAGATCTCGATGCGCTCAGTGCGGGCAAGGGCCGCACCTTCAAGGCTCCCGCGACTGCCGAAGGGGTCGTGCGAGTCGTGCTCGCCATTTGGAAGCCGGGACAGACCGTGGCGGTGATCGGCGGCGGACGCGACACCGGCTTTGGCGCGCTCGGTTTCGTTGGTGGCGCCGTGGTGGATCTGCTGCGCGAACGCGGAATCACCGTCAAAGTATTCGAGAAAGGCGACGACCTCCGAGAGGTGAAGAAGTACGACCTGGTCGTCTCGGCCGTCGGCACGCCTCGGGTCGTCAAAAAGGAACATCTCAAATCCGAGCACGAGCTGGTCGTGGATACCGGGTTCATCCCGGAAAAAGGAGGCAAGCCGGTGGGGGACGTGGAAGAGTCGGCGAGAAGCATCCCGCGCTACATCACGGCCGTGCCGGGCGGAACCGGGCCCATCGAGATGGCGGTGCTGATGGAACGCGCAGCGAAGCTGCTCGGCATCAAAGTCCGGACCTGGCGGGTCGAGCTACGCGACGGCAAGCTGCGAGCGGTGTTCGTCGAGTGACGCCGGCCTGGCTCCCGAGCTGTAGGGTCAAATTCTGAAGCCATGGAACACAGCCGCCAGAGAAGCCGAGCCCCGCAACAGGGGAGCACGTCCCGGGCCGCCGCCGGTCCCGCGCCCACGGCGTCGCCTTTCTCCCTGCTCCATCTTCAGGAGAGCCTCGGCAACCAGGGTCTCCTCGGCCTCCTCGCGTCAGGCCGACTCCAGGCCAAGCTTGCCATCAATCAACCTGGAGACGCCTGCGAGCAGGAAGCGGACCGCGTGGCGCAGGAGGTCGTCTCAGCGTCGGCACCGCCGGCCGTGCAGCGCAAGGCAACAGGCGAATCCGGGCCGGCGACCGCGCCGCCCGCGGTGAACGAGGCGCTGGGCTCTTCGGGTCAGCCTCTCGATCCCGCCACCCGCGCCTTCCTCGAGCCCCGTTTCGGCCGCAACTTCGAGGACGTGCGGGTGCACACCGGCGAACGGGCCGCGGAGGCGGCCAACTCGGTCGGCGCCCTCGCCTTCACTGTGGGGTGGGACGTGGTCTTCGGTGACGGGCAGTACGCGCCGGGGACGACCGAGGGGAGACAACTGCTGTCGCACGAGCTGACCCACGTGGTGCAGCAACAAGGGGCGGCCACCTCCTTGCAGCGCAAAGAGGGCGACAAGGAAGATCCGCCGAAGATGACGGTCTCGGGTGACACCGAGCGCAAGAGCCCGGCCGGCGGTGTGGCGATCACCAAAGGCAGCCTGGAGTGGAGTCTCAAGTTTATCGGACAGGACACTCAAGTGACGCCCGCTCCGCCGGGCCAGGGTATTCAGTTCAACATGGTCCTGGGCAAGGACGTCCTCTTCGAGGCGAGCTTCACCCCGGCGCCCGGCACCCAGTGCCCGACGATCACCTTCTCGCAGACCGTGCAGCCCACCATCGCAGGCCTGTGGGACACCGGGCCGCTGCTCTATACGCGCTCGCCAGCCAGCGGCGCGTCAATGGACGTGAAACATTTCCAGACCCAGCCCGAAACCGATCCGTTCTACGGTGTAGGACCCACGGCAGCGGGCCCCGGCTTGAGGCCGGACCAGAGCTTCACCGCCGCGGGAAGCAGGCCCGGCGCCTCGCCCAAGGCCACCCATGGGGATGCCCCCTACCAGATGGAGGTGCCCAAGAACGCAACGGCGGTGCGGAAGTTCGAGACCGCCGTCATCTGCGTAGAGACGGCCGAGACCTTCGGCTCGATCGTCTGGGGTTATACGAAAACGGGCGCCGGCGTCGTGACCCTGCAGGGCGCGACCCAGAAAGATGTGCGAGCTTCGGATGCGTCGGCCGACTTCGAAACCACCCGCCAAGCCTTCTACACCGGCTTCTTCCAACTGTCCCTGGATGGTTTCGCCACCGGTTCGGCGGCGCTCACGCCCGCGCACAAGGCGGCGCTAGACCAGATTGACGTGAAGGACCTGACGCGCGTGATCCTGGCCGGCGCCAACGACAACTCGGGAGGCCCGGAGGCCAACGCCGGTCTGTCGCTCCAGCGGGCGCAGGCAGCCCACGACTACCTGGTCAAGACCCGAGGCGTGCCGGCCTCGCTCCTCCGCGTCGAGGGTCACGGCGTCGAAGCCCGCGTGCCCAATCCGCCGGGCAAGGACGTGCCGGCGAACCGGCGCGTCGACGTTCATCTGCAACGCGGCGCTGAAACCCCCAAGCCCGCGCACGCCAGGTCCGGCGGCGCCTCCGAGCAGAAGCGCATCCTGAAGCAGAACCCGCGGATCACGGTGAACGAGGCGGTCGACACGATCACCCGGCTCGATTCGACGACCGGACGGATCTCGATGGCGGAGTGGAGCGGCCTGAACGACCGTCTGGGTGCACTGGACGGCTGGCGGGCCGTCGATCCCACCGTCCCCGACCTCCGCAAGATCTATGGTGCGGCCTTGAAGAGGATCGAGCAGCGCGCTCAATTCACGTCCGCCCCCGCGCGGGCTCCGCTCCCGAAGCTCGGTCCCATCAGCCCGGAAGTGGACGACGCTCTGCGCCGGTACGAGGAGGCGAAAAAGAGAGTGGAAGACCTCAAGCGCCAGCGGGACAGCGAGAAGCGCAGGCTCGACGAGATGGGAAGAGAGCTGCTGGAGGAGCCGTGAGGGAGATCGGCCCGAGACCTGTTCGTAAATGGGAGGAACGCTGATGTCCGAAAAAAAGATCTCGACGCGATCCCCGGGACGCAGTGCGTCGAAACGTTCGGCCGCGGAGCCCGGAACCGCCCGCCCTCCATCTGCCCTCGGCAACCAGACCCTGGCGCGCCTCCTCGCCTCCGGAGTCCGCGTCAGCCAGCCGGGAGAGCCCCAGGAGAGGGAAGCCGACCGGATCGCCGACGCGGTCACCTCCACAGCCTCCCCGGCCCCGGTCCCGGAGGAGGAGAGGGCCGACCTTCCCTCGATCCCCGCCTCCTCGACCCTCCCCGGCCTGGGGCCGGGCCGGCCGCTCGATCCGGAGGCGCGGGCGATGCTCGAGCCGCGCTTCGGGCGCGATCTGGGCGCGGTGCGCGTCCACGACGGGCTCGAAGCAGCCGAGGCGGCGCAGGCGGCCGAGGCGCGGGCGTTCACGATGGGGCGGGACGTGGTCTTCTCCCCCGGGCAATACGCTCCGGGCACGCCCGGCGGCCGGCGCCTGCTCGCCCACGAGCTGGCGCACGTGGTCCAGCAGTCCGGATCGGCGAGCCCGCCCGCCGTTCAGAGGTCGCCCTGGGACGTGAATCCACCCCAGCCCGCGGCGCAGGCGGCGGAGCCCACGGCTGGAGCGCAACGACCGGCCCTCGTCGAGATCGGTGCCACGGATCTGATTTCGAGTCAGGACCCAAGGCTCGCCGAATTCGCCAAGACCGTCCAGGGGGCGCTCACGCCCACCTCGACCGTCTACGTCACTGGATTCTGGGATGCGAGCACCGCCACCACGGAGGGAGGCTTCCAGCGCGGCGACGCCGAGCAGCGCGCCAAGCTCGCCAAGACCGCCCTGTCCGCCCTCGGCATCCCGCCGAAGAACATCGTGACCGGGGCGATGGACCGCAACCTGCTGAGCGACCCCAGCGGCTCGCCTGCCGGCCTGGTGCGGATCGCCTTCCATCCCATGGGATTTCAACTGCCTCAGGTCGCTCCCGGACCCAAGCAGCCCGTTCCGTCCCCGAGGATTCCGACGGCCCCGCCGCCGATCCCGAGAGCTTCGCCGCGCCTTCCGAGCGCCCCGCCTTCGATGTCCACGCCTCCCGCAGGCCTCCCCAAAGAGGTCAAGCCGCGCAAGGGAGAGACCGGGGACGTGGCGAAGGCGGTGCTCGCCCTTCCCCCGGTCAAGGAGGCTCTCGACAAGGCCAAGGAGAAAGCTCTGAAGGATTTCAAGGCGCTCCCGCTCGAAGGCAAGATCGGTCTGATCACCGGAGCGGTTGCCATCGCCGCCGGAGCGGCCGCGGGGCTCGCCACCCATCCCGACGTCGCCAAGGAGCTGCTCGAGAAGGCGGACGGCCTGGAGATCCCGCTCCCCCTCCCCGGCGTGCCCGGGAAGTTCAAGGTCCAGATCCTCAACAAGAAGGACGCTCCCGAGTTCGACCCGCATGCCCCGGCCGTGCCGGACAAGCTCTCCAAGCCGGCGGGACAAGGCGCGATGCTCAAGTGGGAGCTCACGTTCTGACGCCCGGCACCGGAGAAGCTCGTCCTCTCTGCTGGATTGGAGCTACAATAGAGAAAGTTGCGTCAGAGACCCTCAGTGTCTCATCGGAGGAGAATATGCGCTCGCGTTCGTTCCGTTTGCTGGCCACCGTCCCCCTGCTCGCCGCAGTCCTGGCCGTTCCGGCCGCCGCCGAGATCCAGCCCGTCGGCAGCGAGGTCCGCGTCAACCGCAACAACGATTTCAAGCAGAGGAACCCCGTTGCCGCCTTCGGGTCCTCCGGTCCCGCCCTGGTGGTGTGGGAGAACGACCAGAACGGGATCCGCGGCCGCTTCCAGCGCCTGGACGGCACCGCCGCCAGCGCCGAGATGGTCCTGGTGGCGAACGACACCCTGAACGGCCGGTACGAGGCGAACGTGCGGCTCCGCATGGATCCCGCGGTCGCCGCCCTCTCCGGTGGAGGCTTTCTCCTCGCCTGGACCGAAGAGCGGTCCTTGATGCGCAGTGCCCCGTTCTACGAGTACCGCGAGGTGCACGACCGGGACATCTTCGTCCAGCGCTTCGACGCCGACGGCTCTCCGGCCGGCCGCCGCTACCGGGTCAACGCCGACGCCACGGGCTTCCAGGCCGTTCCGAAGATCGCCGTGCTGCCGAACGGGAGCGCCTTCGTGGTCTGGAGAGCGACCGGCGCCGTCAAGGGGATCACCGGCCGCTTCGTCAGGCCCACGGGTGAGCCGGTGGGCGGCGACGTCAAGCTGACCGAAGAGGCGACCGCGGACCACGCGGCCGTGGCCGCGAGCCGCAACAACCGCGTCCTCGTCACCTGGGACTCGCTCGTCGGTGGCCAGGAGGACATCTTCGCCCGCTTGATCGACAACACCGGCCGCGTGGACGGCCCTGCGTTCCGGGTGAACTCCGCGGCCGCGGGCCGGCAGCGCTGGCCGGCCGTCGCGACCGGTCCGGACGGCAACTTCCTCGTGGCCTGGCAGAGCTATGTGACGGACCGGGTTCTGGTTCGCATCTACGGTCAGGGCGTGAGCCCGGCCGGCGGCTTCCTCGGCTCCCAGCTCCTGCTCAGCACCGACGCCGGCACCGGCCAGCTCGCCCCCGCGCTCGCCCCGACCAAGACCGGCTTCGTGGCCACCTGGCTCCAGTGGTCCGACAAGGGCCTGGGCATCCGGGGAGTCGAGCTCAGCGCCACCGGCTCCCGCGCGGATGACGAATTCTGGGTCACCGACGACCGGGTCCAGAAGAACTACCGGACGTCCATCGCCACCAACGGCAACGGCGGCTTCCTGGTCCCCTGGGAGACCATCTCCCGCGACTCCACCTCCCGCGGCCGGCAGGTGATCGCCGCCCGGAGCCTCCGCCAGTAAGTCCGCCAAAAGAGGAGACCGCCCGCCCCTCCCCCGCCCCGGCGGCGGAGGGGCGTTGCGCCCTCTGGCGCGATGCCCTACAATACGCCTCCGCCAAACGGAGCCTGTCTCCGCAGGAAGCACCAGCCGACGTAGCTCAGCGGTAGAGCAGCTGATTCGTAATCAGCAGGTCGCCGGTTCAATCCCGGCCGTCGGCTCCACACCTAAACCACTCAGAATCAGTTACTTACCCCTTCTCCTCTCCTAATTTCTCGGGAGTCGCCCGAGACGCCGCGTAACCCCCACGTAACCCGGAGAAGCGAAATCCGGACCTCCCAGCGAGGCGCCTGAAGCACGAACGGCGCCCCACGGGCGCCGGGGTCAACCTGCCGTTTCCCGCCAGGGAGCGGACCAACCAAACCGCCCCAGGCGGGAGGAGGATGCTGCGGACACGCATCCGCCGAGGCTGCCCCGAGTCTCACACTGGTCCTTCACGGGAAAGTTGCAGAGTTCCCCGGAATCCGATAGAGTAACTATTAGAGTTCCTTAGCGGCGAGATAGGGAGAAGCTGCTTCGTCTCCCCCCGACTCTGAGGAAGGCTCGTTTCATGGTCGTTCTCCACCCTTGCCATGGAGTTTCAAGGTCGAAACATAGCAATGGCTAACTATCTCACCACCCAAGAGGCTGCCGACCTCTTGCGCCTCAAGAAGAACACTCTCGAAGTTTGGCGAGTTCAGGGACGGGGACCGGTTTTCCTTAAACTCGGGAGCCGTGTTCTATATGAACGGTCAGCGCTTGAAGACTACGCCGCCGCCAATCGGAGGAAGTCGACATCGGCGTCCATAGGTGAGTGCTGATCCCAAAGAATCGGCGGAAGAAGCCGGCTGGGAGAGCGCCGCAACGCCGGCCCGCGACCCCGGCAACCTGTGAGCCGAGGCGGCCCCCTTCCTCGCTGACGAATGGCAGGTGCTCCTCGGCGCGCTCCAGGTGAGTTGATTTGGGGGGGGCGGAATGGGAGCCGGTGGGACGGTGTACCTTGCGCCGACCCCACCGGGAGCCATCAACGCGGGGAGCAGCGGGAGGCCGGCACCCACGCCAGCCCCACGCACCTCTCTGACTCTATGTGCCGCGAATCACCCACTCGCCGGGCGTCTCTCCTTCCCGGACATGGGCCTCCATGAATCCCAGCGCTTTCTCGCTCCCGATCCTCAGGGTCTGGGCAGACACCTCCGTTTCGACGCCACTCGCGACTGCCAGGGCCGTGGCGTTGGCCAATTGTCCCAGCGATTGTAGTCCCAGCTTCTCGGCCCGCTCCCCAAGGGCCCGGAGCGCCTCGACAACCTCCTTCCGGATGCCTTCGCCTCCAGCGGTTGGCCCTTCCGTCACCAGTGCGAGAGAGCTGATCCACCCATTGCAGTTGCCGTGGATCCACTCCGCCAGGTCTTGATGGCCCTCCGCCCAGGCCGCCGCCGCCCACAAGCCGGCCAGATTCTCCGGAATTGTCAGTCGGACGTCGACGGATCCCTCTGGTCCCGCTGACCAAGAGCACCGTTGATACTGATCTCGGGTCACGAAGCCAAACACCCTCCAACGCCAGCTTCTCTCAATCCAGTAGCTCGCCTGGGCCTCAGTGGCGAGGACCGCTCGCGCCCGCCTCCGCACGAGCTCCACGTACTTCATCCACTCGTCGCTGTGGGTTCGCTCGATCCCCCGGCAGAAGATCAGGCCCCAACAGCGCCACCGTTCGCGTTCGCCCAGGGCGATCTCTTCAGCCGTGCCGACCAGAACTGGAATGTCGACTCTAATCTGCGTCATCTCTCTTCCTCCGAGTTCTTGGTAGTCCCTTTCCGTCATCCTGGCGGCTCATCTGCCGGACCTCCTTGAGCGCCCGGGTGGTCACTTTTCGCACCGAGATCTTCTTCAATCCCATCGCAGCCGCGATCTCCTCCTGGCTCTCCTCCAGGCCGAAGCGGCGCCAGACAAGCTCGGCCTTGCGCGGCTTCACCCGTCGAAGAACTTGCGTCAGATGCATCCGCCCCAGGACGGCCTCCTCTGGTGACGATTCGGTAGGCCCGATCTCGCCGAACTCCAACAAGCTGCCTACCGCCACCTCCGCTGACCGCCGCCGCTCGCGCCAGTACACGATGCAGAGATTCCGCACCGTGCCTCGCAGCCATTTCTCCGGGTTTTCCAGCTCCTTCCAGCGGTGGCAAGCCAGAAGCTGCGCCTCCTGCCACAAGTCCGCGCAGTCGCCAACCGGGATCCGTTGCCACCGCATTGCGGCGAACGCCCAAGTCCCGAGACGCTCGATGAGCTCTTCGAGCTCGCATCGCGGCTCGCGATGGACCTCTGCCGGCTCCTCCTGGACTCCCATCCGGTATGGATGGGTGAACGGAAGGAGGTGGTACCGCGACGCCGCCGTCCGGCCCGTCCGGAGGATGTAGCCCCTGGCAGCGAGCTCCCGGAGCACCCGCCGAAGCCGGGCGCCCTCGACCTTGGTCGCCCGCACCAGCTCGCGCAAGCTCGCCGTACCCGCCTGGAGGCTCAAGAAAGTCAGACTCCAGCGCCCCCACTCGAGAGCCGCCGCTCGCCATCTCCCTCGTAGCACCATCGTCGACCCTCTGCGGGAACGCCCCTGCAGCCCTCCGTCAGCGTTGTTGATTATGCCTTGCTGGCGGCATTCTACGCTACTTAGAGAGCGTCGGGAAAGAGGAGGGTTGCGTAATGATCTCGGGCGGGAGGTGAAAGGCGCGACGGCTCTTGCCCTAGGCAGGCGAGTCCCTGAGGCGGATCTTCCACCGTCGAAAGCCGCCCGGCTCTGGCGCCGGGCGGAGAACCAGCAACGTTTCGAGCTCCTCAGAGATGTCGAGGCGAGCCGGGAATCTCCCGTGGAGCCGAGCTTCCCGGCGCCGAAAGATCAAACGGGCGTGACAAACTGGCTCGCCAAGTTCGGGGCCTTGAGTTTCGTTGCTTCTAAGGAGGCTTTGATTGCCTCGGGAGCAACACCAAGAAGTCCGGGCGCCCCTCCCCTGGTGTAGACTTCTTGCGCAATGCCCCCCCGCGCCAAGACGTCCTCCCAAGACGAGGCCCTCCGGATCGCGAAGCTCGTGGAGGATCTGATCCTCCTCAAGAAAAAGCCGGTCCGCCAAATCGAGCGCGAGCTCGGGATCTCGCAGGGGACGCTGAACCGGATTCTCACCGGCAAGATCCAGCTCAAGCTCGTCCACCTACTCGACATCCTGACGGTCCTCGACGTCCCGTTTGCCAGCTTCTTCGTCGTCGCCTACGCCCCCGAAGCTGTGAAGGACTCGTCGGCCGAGCTCGCCCAACTCCAGCGGCTTGCCGGCGCCCGCGAGATCCCTCCCGTCCAGCTCCCGCGCGCCGAGATGCGCGACCTGGTCCTGGAGCTCCTCGAGGAACTCGGCGTTTCCGCGCCTTCGAAGGGCCACTCAGCGGCGGGCGAGAGTGGGGCAGAAAGGCCTGACGATCTCGACGGGGAATAAGGAGCCGAGAGTCAGGCGCTGGGGGACCGGCGTCGCTCTTGGCGCCGGCCCAGCTCCGTAACCATCAGCGCAATCGTCTCGATTTGGGCGCAGATCGTCTCCGGGTTCCAATGCCGGTCGCAGTACTTCCTCAGAAGCAAAAGACTGGCGATCGCCTCTCGTGCAATCCCCAGTTCCCGGAATGTCCGGACCATCTCGTCGACGAGACGGATCGTCGAGGTTCGCTGGCCTGCCCGGGCGTAGATGAGCGCGAGGTCGAGGGACACGAGGGCAGCGTCGTAGTGCTGGCCCGCCTTCCTGAAGCCTAACCGCGCGACATGCAGATCCCCCTCTGCACGGCGGGAGTTGCCAAGAGCCGCCGCAATTCGCCCCTGCAACCAGAAGCGACGGAGCACATTAAGCTTTCCGCTACGTCTGTAGAGCCGGACGTGCTTCTTCAGGACGGCTTCCGCCTCAGCCGGGTATCCTGCGTCAATGAGATTGATGGTGAGTTCATGGATGGTAGAGAGCTTCAGGTCACTCTCGTGGGGCAGGTACCTAAGCACCCCGGCTAGCCACCGGATAGCGTCCTCAGGATTGTTGTCCTGTCCTGCCACAATGGCTCTACTTAGGAGCGTTCGAGTGAATGCCTCTTCGTCTCCGGTCTCCCTGTAATAGCTCAGGAGCGCCTCAAGAAGCTCAGCGGCTAAAGAGAAGCGCCGCTGATCACGGACGAGAGCGGCGAACATCTCGCCAATCAGCGTCTTAATGTGTGGCGCTCCAGAGCCCATCTGGAGATAGGCTATAGCCTTAACGAACCCCTCCTCAGCCGCACCTAGTTGGTCGGTGATCCGGTATGCGTTTGCTAAATAACCCCACGCCTTCGCCTTCAGATCCGCAAGCAGCTTTAAGCCATACCGTTCCGGACTTAAGGAGTCCGCCAATCGCACGGCGAGCATGCTACATCGCAACATACCCTCCGGATCGGAGTATCTAAGACTGAAACTTCGCAGTATCAGGAATTCTATGGACGGCGCCCCCTCCATGACCTCTTGCTCCTGAGCCGTCAAGCTCTCTCTAGTCCGGGCGCCACTCTGGAGATCTTCTATTAGCCTTGCGGCTCTACTACTCTCCTCCTTCAGTCGAAAGAGGCCTCGCATAAGTTCTCGATCCTCCTCCGTGCCTCCAGTCTTACGTCGCATCCGTTCTCTCCTGTAGGCGTGCTCCACCATTGTCGCACATTACGGGAGTAGGGTACGAGTCTTCCCTGGATGGTGTCCTGTCCGGAACTCAATGTTCGCCTTTTGCGCGACCCCCGGAAGGGCGGGGAGCCCCTCCGGGGACATTTTCGCAGCCTTAGGGGCAGAGGGGGCGACCCCAAGGATCGATGGAGCAGCCGTGCTTGAGCATTGGCTCACTGCCACACGTTAGCTGACCCCAAGGATCGATGACGCATCCATGATCAATCGTTTGCGGCTGACCCCAAGGGTCGATCCCGCATCCGTGGTCAGGCTCGAAGGTGCAGGCTGCCTTTCCGAGAACCCCTCTCCAAAGCGAAGCCAGCCATCCCAAGGCGCTCCCAAATCCTTCCTCGCTTCGAGGCGAGGCCGCCCAGGCCATCGGTTGGGCCAGAGCGAAGGTCAGAACGAAGGCGGCGAGGCAACGAAGCTTCCGAGACTTGGACATGGTTCTCTCCTGTTTGACCCGGATGGTCGTCCGAGGCCCTCCTTGAGCCCCGTCGCCAATCCCGGCCCTCAATGGCCTAAGTGTCGGGCATATCGACGCAGGAGGACATGCCCGGTGTTGCGCTACGCGCGACTCCGCTCCCGATTTACGGGATTCGTCGCTGCCTTCGAGCATGCACAGAAATCCACGACGTTGACAAGAGCGCACGATTAGAGGCATAGTGCGCCCTCAAGATGGTCGACGATGCTTTTTCCAAGGATGCGTTCGCGAGGAGCTTGGGAGCCCAGCTCCGGCGAGCTCGGCGCCAGCGGCACTGGACCCAGCGCGAGCTGGCCCGTCGGTCCGGCGTGCCCTACTACCGGATCAGCAAGTACGAGAAGGGGCAATACCTTCCTCCCGTTCCCATTCTCCTGAAGGTCGCGCAGACCCTCGGAGTGCCGCTCGATCTCCTGGTGCCGCACCCCCATGGGCCTCAGAGCGAGACCGATCGCCTCCTCCGAGAAGCCCTGCTCGAGGTCTTCCTGCTCCCACTTGCAGATCGAAAAGCGCTCGTCGCCCTCTTGAGGCCCATCCTGGAGCTCTTCCGCACTAAAGACACCCTCGCCTGCCGTGGGGGTGGTCCGCCTACCGGAGACGACGATGCACCTTGAGAACGAAGCGTTTGCGAGCTTCCTGAGGCTCCTTGCCGGCGGGGACTTGAGCCTCGAGCTCCGCCATCTGCTCGAATGTCCGCGCTGTCGCGCTCGTCTTCTGGATCTCCTCGACGAGCCCGAGCCCGCCTTCAGTGCGACGAGCCAGTTCCCCGACCGGGTTTTCGACCGGGCGTTGCACGGGCAGTCTGCGGCTGCCGAGCAGGCGACCGCCGCGGCCGCCGAAGCTCGCCCTCTCCTCGCCTCCGTCCTCGGGCTGCCCGAAGGCCAGCGCTCGGCCGCCCTTCGTTCCGAGTTGACTTTCCGCCAGAGCGAGGGGCTTCCGGGCCTCTTGCTCGTCGAAGCCGACAAGACCTCACCCTCCGATCCGCGCCTCTCCGGCCATCTCGCGGGGCTCGCGATGACGCTTCTCGAGGCCAGACCGGATCGAACCGAAACACTCCGGCAAAAGGCCCAGGGCCTCAGCCTGATCGCTTCCGCCCTTCATCGGCAAGGGTTTTTCGACCAGGCCGAGGATGTCTTCCGCTCGGCGATTGGCACGCTCGATGCCGAGCCGATCGACATCTCTGCGCGTGCGCGGCTCTGTTACGCCCTGGCTCTTCTTCGCATGGACCAAGGCCGCATCGACGAGGCGCTGGCCCTCCTCGTCCGAGCCTCTCAGCTCTTCGAGGAGCTGCGCGATCACGGCTCCCAGGCTCGCAGCCTGGTCGCCGAGGGCCAACTCCGCCTTCGTGAGCTGGATCACGAAGGCGCTCGCCGCTGCTTCCGCGCGGTCGCTCGCCTCGTCGGCGACAGTGAGCCCCTGCTTCTCCTGGAGCTTCTTGAAAGCTGGGCGCTCTGCGCCATGGAGCTCGTCGAAGAGGTGGAGCTTGGAACCGTTCTCACCCAGCTTCAGGCGCTCGCCCCTTCGCTGGCATTCCCAGACCGGCTCCGCGTGCCTGCGGCCATCGCCCGAGTGGAATGGTCCTTGGGAATCAATCCGCACGCGCTCTCTCAGCTCGAGGAGGTCTTTACCAGCTACGTCGAGGATGGGGCTGCCATCGAAGCGAGCCTTGCCGCTCTGGAGCTCACCGGAATGTACCTGGAGCAGCGGAGCTCGCCTCGGGAGGACGAGGATACCTGGGATGAGCAGACACCGCAGCGCCAGGCCAGGGACCTGACTAGGCTCATGGCCGCACTCCGTTCGCGGCTCGCCCGGGTGGAAGAGCGGCTCGCCCCGCCGATCGCCGACGTCCTGTCGTTTGCCCTGCACTACGGGCCGCAGCGCTTGCCGGGGTACTCCGAGGTCCTCGAGGAGGCCACACGCTATCTCCGCTTCGCCCGATACAATCCCGAGCTCCCTTTCTTCCCAGTTCGCGAAATCCAGGAGACCGTCCCATGGTGCTCCCTTCGCTCCTTACCGCAGGAAAGTTGGGAGCTGCTGTGCCGGAGAGCCGGCGTTGAGCCGGCCCCCGAGGACCTCCTCCTGGCCTCGGAACGCCAACGCGTGGCTTGGACGTACGAGGCGCTTTATGAGATCCGGATCCTGCTCAACCGATAAAGGAGACCCCACTTGCGTAAGGTCGGCCACCTCTTTTGAGGACGCAACGACATGAACGACTCGCTCAACGACGTCACTCTCGAAGCGATCGAGCAGGCGCGATCCAGGATCGCCTCCTACGCTCGACGGACGCCGCTTCTCCACTCCCAGGTCCTCTCCGAACGGCTGCGCGTACCGGTTCACCTCAAAGCCGAAAACCTGCAAACGACCGGCTCTTTCAAGATCCGGGGCGCAGCCAACGCCTTGGAGCTGCTTTCGCCCGAGCGCCGCACCCGTGGCGTCGTCACCTCCTCGACGGGCAATCACGCTCTCGCCCTCGCCTATGTGGCCCGCAGGCTCGGCATCGCCCTCACCGTCTGCTTGCCTCCAGGCCTCGCGGTCTCCAAACTTTCGACTCTCCGTGACCTAGGAGCCACCCTGCACCTCTGCTCGTCCATGGCTGAAACCGAAAGGGTTTGCGAGCAACTGCGGGAGGCCTGCGGCCTTGCCATCATTCATCCCTTCGACGATCCTCACGTTATCGCCGGTCAGGGGACCCTCGCTCTGGACGTGGTCGACGACTGCCCCGACGTCCGAACCATTCTCGTGCCTGTCTCCGGGGGAGGCCTCGCCTCAGGCATGGTCCTGGCTCTCGCTGGATGGGCTCCCTGGGCCCGGATGGTAGGAGTCTATCCATCCCAAGCACCGGCTCTCGCGGAGAGTCTTCGCCAGGGCCAGCCGGTCCTGCTCAAAGATCGGCCTACGCTCGCTCAGGCCCTCGCAGGCGGAATCAATCCTGACAACCGCTATACCTTGAAGATCTTACGAGCCCACTCCTCGGCAATCGTGGAGGTCTCCGAGGCCGAGATCGCCGCCGCCATCCGGTTTGCCTACCTCGAGCATCGCTTGGTTCTCGAAGGTGGGGGTGCCGTCGCCCTGGCAGCCGTTCTTTCCGGCCGGATCTCCCTTCGGTTTCGCACTGGCCCCATCGTCATCGTCCTCTCCGGCGGGAATACGGACCTTGCCTCCCTGGATCGTGTTCTAGCTGCCGAGACCAAGGCGTGCGACGTATCCGCCCGGCCCCTCTAGCCCCGCATCCGAGCACTCGTCAAAAGTCTCCATTCGCCCGGGCGAGTCGCCTTCCTTTCTCGGGCCTTCCACCTCCCGCCGTTTGCGGCGAGCCGCCCATGCCTCGGCTCTCATACCCGAGGGCAGCCGGGCCGCAAGGTTCCCCCTTGCGGGCGCGCTGCGCGCGACCTTGCCTCCCGGCCTCTCTCCCTCGGGTCCTTGCCTGCCGTCATGAGCAGCTCATCCGAAAACGAAGCTCGAAGGAGGAGGCCCCAACCATGAGTCAGCGGATCTACCAACTCGTCACCGATCGCATCCTCGACCTGCTTGAGCAGGGAGTCGTCCCTTGGAAAAAGCCCTGGAGCACAACCGGCAAAACGGTTCCTCCGAGCAATCTCGTGAGCCTCCGGCCCTACCGGGGTATCAATGTCTTTCTACTTATCGCGCAACACTTCGGCTCACCCTACTGGGTCACGTACAAGCAAGCCCTCGACCTGGGAGGCCATGTGCGCCAGGGGGAACGTGGCACGCCGATCGTCTTCTGGCGCATCGACAACGAGACCGCCGACGACACTGAGGAGGAGATCACTCCCACGCGGCGACGGCGGATCCTGCTGCGCTACTACACCGTCTTCAACGTCGATCAGTGCGAAGGCATCGAAGATCAGGGGGACGCAACCTTCGACGCCCGGCGAGGCTTTGATCCGATTCCCGCCTGCGCGGCCGCCTACACGAACATGCCGAATCCCCCCAAACTGCGCCACGGCGGCGAGCGAGCCTTCTACCTCCGTAGTGACGACCGGGTGCAGCTTCCGAAGCCGGAAGCCTTCAGCAGCCCGCATTCGTACTACAGCACGCTATTCCACGAGCTCGCGCACTCGACCGGCCACCCGTCTCGCCTCGACCGCTTCGCAGAGGAAGATGATGCCGGTGGTTTCGGCTCTCCCCCCTACGCCCGCGAGGAGCTCGTCGCCGAGATGACGGCCGCGATGCTCTGCGGAGTCTTGGGGATCGCTCCGATCAAGGTGGAAGCCATCTCGCCGTCCGGGACGGAGGAGCTCCTCGAAAGCTCTGCTGCCTACCTCCGGCACTGGGCAGACGTTCTCAAGGCCGATCACCGGGCCGTGGTGATTGCCGCAGCCCGAGCGCAGAAAGCCGCCGACTACATTCTGGGGTGCAAGTCCCAGGAGCAAGCTGTCGACGAGAGCGAAGCAGCCTGACCGACCCGGAAGGCAGAGACCCGCCCGGCGCATTGGTTTGCTCCTCCCCGGGCTGGGTCGACGGTGAGCCCGCCACTTTGCGACTCGGCCTCCGTCAGCTTCCCGGCGAGCTCCTGGGCAAAGAACTGAGCTGCTGATGTAGAAAGCGACGATC
>DATHUD010000748.1:0-6776 GCA_035462575.1 Thermoanaerobaculia bacterium
GACGGCCTCTCGGACCTGGTGACGGCCGGGGCGATCCTGGACACCGTCGAATCCCGCGCGAAAGATCCCCAGGACGCGGTGGACGAGCTGATCGCCCAGGCCAACGCCCAGGGCGGCAAGGACAATATCTCGGTGGTGCTCGTCCTGGGCGAGCGCTTCGCCCAGGGCGCCGGCCGCCGCCCGGCCGCCACGGATACGCGGCGCACCTCGGCCACCGGCCCGGCCCCGGGCTCCCGGGGGCGCGGAGCGTCGGTCAAACCCACGCTAGGGGAGCGGCTGCGGAGCCCGTGGGCCATCCTCCTCTACCTGTTGATCCTCGCGGGCGTGGGCTTCTTCTTCCGGGAGCCGCTGCTCGATCTCGCCCGCGACCGGGGCCTGTTCCCGCCCCGGCCGGAGGACGTGATCCTGGTGGTGGGGACCGGCCCGGGGGAGCTCCCCACGATTGCCGCGGCGCTCGCCCAGGCCCAGCCGAAGCAGACGATCGAGGTCACGCCCGGGATCTACCGCGAGGCCGTGGTCCTCAAGAGCGGCGTCTCTCTTTTGAGCCGTGCTCCGCTGGGCGCGGTGCTGCGCGAGCCCACGGGCAGCGGCCCGGCCGTGACCGCCCAGGGGGTCCGCGGGGCCCGGCTCTCCGGGTTCCGGATCGAAGGGGACGGACGCACGCCGCTCGCCGTGGGCCTGCGGCTCATCGACTCGGAGGTGGACGTCCGCAACCTGGACATCTCCGGGGCCACGGTCGCCGGAGTCGAAATCGCCGGGCGCGACCGCTCGTCCATCCAATACAGCTCGATCCACGACAATCCGGGCGGCGGCGTGTTCGTAGCGGACGAGGCCGTGCCGGTCCTCCTCCAGAACCTGATCACCAAGAACGGCACGCTCCCCAAGGCGCCGCGGCCGGGGATCGAGGTCCGCGACAAGGCGAAACCCGAGCTGAAGCAGAACCAGATCGAGGAGAACGGCGGCCCCGGCATCCTGCTTGCGTCCGAAGCGAACGCGGAGGAGTACTTCCGCTGGAACACCTTCGGCTCGCTCACCCGCGAGCAGGCGATCCGGACGCCGGCGCCCGCGGCTCCGCCGCCGGCCGCTCCCACGGCTCCCGCCACCCCGCCGCGCCGTTCCCGAGGGGGGCGCTGACGTGCTGATCCACCAGCAGACCGTAGGCCGCTTCGAGCTTCGCGACTTCCTGGGCCGCGGCGCGATCGGCGACGTGTACCTGGCCGTGGACCCGGAGCGCGGCACCGAGGTGGCCTTGAAGATCGTCCGCATGTCCCGCACGGACCCGGACATGCTGGAGGCCGAGCGCAACGGCACCGCTCTCCAGGGCCAGCTCGCCAGCGTGGCGCCTCAGGTGGCGGCCGTCTACGAGGAGGGCGAGACCGACGACTTTTTCTGGGTGGCCATGGAGTACGTCCACGGCACCGACCTCTCCCGGCTCCTCTCCGGCGGCCGGCGGCTTCCGGAGCCGCGGGCGGTGGAGATCGCCTGCCAGCTCTGCGACATGCTGGAGGCCTGCCACGGCTTCTCGCTCGAGATCGGCGACCGGCGGATCTTCGGCATCGTCCATGGCGACATCAAGCCCGACAACATCCGCCTGCAGGACGAGGACCGCGTGCGGGTGCTCGACTTCGGCATCGCGAAGCACCTCTCGCACACCCGGCGCTCGACCAAAAACCTTTTCGGGAGCCTCCCCTACACGCCCCCCGAGCGGCTGGAGAAGGGGACGGTCGACCTCCACTCGGACCTCTGGGCCGTGGGCGTCGTCCTCTACCGGATGGTCGCCGGCTTCCCGCCCTGGAGCGGAGACGACCCCGAGGACCTCGAAAACCGCATCCGCAGAGGCGAGCGCCCGGCGCCGCTCCCTCCGGAGGTTGCGCCCGACCTCGCGCGGATCATCCGGAAGAGCCTCGCCTGGGACGTGGCCCAGCGCTACGCCACGGCCGGGGAGATGAAGGCGGACCTCGAAGCCTTCGCCGCCGGAAAGCCCCTGCCCGTGGCCGGAGCGGCCGAGCCCGCCCGCGAGGACGTGAGCGCGACCCGGCGCACCAGCGTGCCGCTCGAAGAAACCCTCAAAGCCGGCGAGACCCGCCGGACCGACCGCCCCGCCGTGGAGGCCACGCGCCGCACGGCGGAGATCGAGCCGTCGCCCGTCGTCCCGCCGCCGCCCGTGTACGTTCCGCCGCCCCCCCCGCCGGCCGCGACCGCGCCCGCCGTGGCAACGCCCGCTGTGCCCGAGGCGCCGCGGCGGAAGTCCCGGTCCAGCAAGCTCGTGTACCTCCTCGTGGTCCTCTGTCTCCTCGCGGCCTCGCAGATCTGGGCCTACCGGGAGATGGAAGAGATCCGGCACGACCTCGTGGCGCAGCAGAGCCCCGACCTCCCGGCGATCACGGAGCGCTACCGCCGCGTCTCGCGCCTGAGCCTCCTGGGCCCGCTCGCCTCCGAAACGAAGACGGAGCTTCGGCAGGCGATCCTCGCGGCCGGCGACCGCATCCTCGCGAGCTACCACGGGAACAGCCCGACGACGACCGAGACCGGGTGGCGCAAAGCCCAGGAGTATTTCGAGACGGCCCTCGACATCGACTATGACCGGGAGACCCGGGCCAAGCTGACCTACGCCCGCGCCCACCTCACCCGGATCCGGGCCCAGACGGTCAAGAACCGGGACGAGAAGGCCCAGGCGAACAAGGACGCCATCGCCGAGTTCCGCGACGCGGCCCGCCGCGCCCCGGACTGGCCCGATCCCTACCTCGGCCTCGCTCGGATCTACGCCTACGACCAGTTCGACCTGGACGAGCTCCAGAAGGCCCTGGGCGAGCTCGCCCGCCGGGGCTACCGCCTCGGACGCCGGGAAAAGGCCATGCTCGCCGACGGCTACCGCATGCGCGGCCAGGAGCTTTTCGCCCAGGCCCAGAAGGCCGACGGCCCCGAAAACGAGCTTCGCCTCCTCGAGATGTCCCGCGACCACCTCTCCCAGTCCGTCGCCTTTTACGGCGAGATCCCGGGCTTCGCCAACGTGGCCGCCAACCGCACGGCCGCGGAGAGCTCGCTCGACGACGTGTCGTACCGGTTGTGGGAGCTGGGGTATTGATCCCCTTTCCAAGGAGCCTCGATGGCCGTAACCCGTAGCACCGCCGCCGAGCGCCGGCAGCGCCCGGCGACCTCCTCTGTCCTCCCCGGCCCGGCGCCCGCGCCGCGCAACCGGGAAGCCCTTCTCCTCGCGGGGGGCCTGGCGGCCGTTCTCCTCGGGCTCGGGCTCGTCTACCTCGCCATCACCCGCTCGGTGGCGGACGTGGGGCCGAAGCTCGCCTCGGGGGAGGTCGTGAGCCTGAACGGCCTCACGCAGGCCGAGCAGCTCCTCCCCCACCTCGGCTTCTTCAAGGAGCCGGCGGAGCGGTCGTTCGCGGCGGACAGGATCTGGAAGTACCTCCACGACAACCCGGCGGGGAACGTGGGCTCCCTCTCGCGCATCCGGGTCCCGGCATCCGAGATCGACAACAACCGCCGCTTGACGTCGCTCAGGGAGCGGCTCACGGCCGCGCGGAGCCGCGCCGCCGAAGGCGAGGCGCCCGAGTCGATCTCGCTCCTCACCCTCTCCCAGGTGCGGCGGATGAAGCCCGGCGTCGTGGTCCGCGAGCCCGGCACGTTCCGCGCGCGGTTCTGGCTCTGGGCGGTGCTGCTCCTCGCCGCGTTCGCCGCCGTCCACGCGTTCTGGCGGATCAAGCGCTTCCCCGGGGACGAGCTGATGCTCCCGGTCCTCCTGGTCCTCTCGGGCATCGGCTTCCTGATCATGGTCGCCGTCCGCGATCCCCTGCGCGACCTGCCGCTCTTCCAGACCTTCGCCCAGGGCGCGATCGCGGGGTGCGCGCTCCTCCTCGGCGCCAGCCTGATCGATTTCGAGCGCTCGCCGCTGCGGCGGATGACGTTCGTGCCGCTGCTCGCCGCTCTCGGCCTCTCGGTCCTCCTGATCGCCTTCGGGAGCGGCCCCGGGGGGAGCGACGTCAAGGTGAACCTGTTCGGGTTCCAGCCGGTCGAGGTCGTCAAGATCTTCGTCGTCCTCTTCCTCGCCGGCTACTTCTTCGACCGCTGGGAGTTCCTGCGCGAGCTGTCGGAAAAACGGCTGGGGATCCCCGCGGGCGTGAAGCGGTGGGTGCAGGTGCCGAAGCTCGAATATGTGATCACTCCGATCCTCGCGGTCGGGGTCGTGCTCCTCTTCTTCTTCCTGCAGAAAGACCTGGGGCCGGCGCTCATCCTGTCGTTCCTGTTCCTCATCCTCTACTCCGTGGCCCGGGGCCGGGCGGGCATGCTCGGGCTCGGGGCGTCGCTCGTGGCCCTCGCCTTCCGGGTGGGGTACAAGATCGGCTACCCGCAGACCGTCACGAGCCGCATCTCCATGTGGCTCTCGCCGTGGGACAACGCCTTCCGCGGCGGCGATCACCTCGCGCAGTCGCTCTGGGCCCTCTCCGCGGGCTCCCTCACCGGCACCGGCCTGGGGCTCGGGCAGCCGCAGCTCGTTCCCGAGATCCACACCGACATGGTGCTGGCCGCCGTGGGCGAAGAGCTGGGCTTCGTGGGGATCCTCGCGGTCCTCTCGCTCTACGGCGTCCTCGTCTGGCGCGGCCTGCGGACGGCCCTCCGGGCCGGGGGGCGCTACAGCTTCTTCCTGGCGCTCGGGCTCACGCTTCTGATCGCGCTCCAGATCGTGCTCATCGCCGGGGGCGTCGTGGGCCTCATCCCCCTTTCGGGCGTGGTCTCGCCGTTCTTGAGCTCCGGGCGCACGGCCATGCTCGCGAACCTCCTCATCTTCGGCATGCTGCTCGCCATCTCGGCGCGGCCGGGCGATCCTGCAGAGCTCCGGCCCTTCCGCGGCCCGGTCAAGTGGCTGGGCCTCACACTCCTCGCGATCCTCGGAGTGATCGCGCTGCGCGCCGCGCAGGTCCAGGTCCTCCAGGCGAACGACTTCCTCACCCGGGGCGCCCTCGTCCTCCAGGGGGACGGCTACCGCCGGTTCGACTACAACCCGCGCCTCGAAGAGATCGCCGAGACCATCCCCCGCGGCTCGGTCGTGGACCGGAACGGCCTCCCCCTCGCCTCCTCCGATCCCGTGGAGCTGGGAACGCACCGCGCCGCCTTCTCGCGCCTGGGCGCGCCCCTTCCCCCCGAGGCGATCGCCGACGCCAGGGACGACCGCGTCTATCCTCTGGGCGGCGTGACCTTCCATCTTCTGGGGGACCGCCGGAGCTACTTCAACTGGGCGGCGTCGAACACCTCCTACACGGAGCGCGACGACCGCATCCGCCTTCAGGGCTATGACGACTATGCCGAGGCCGTCGAGGTCCGCCAGCCGGACGGCACGGTCACCCGCGAGATCCGCTACGACTACTCCGAGCTGGTCCCCGTGCTGCGCCACCGCTGGCAGCCGGACGATCCCGCGGCCAAGGCCATCCTCACGCGCGACCGCACGGTCAAGATGACCCTGGACGCCCGGCTCCAGATGAAGACCGCCGAGATCCTCGAGCGCTACGCCCGGCAGGCAGGCCACGGCGCCGCCGCCGTGGTGATGGACGCCACGACCGGCGACCTCCTCGCCTCCGTGAGCTACCCGTGGCCCTCGCGGCTCCCCATCCGGATCGCGGAGGACGACGACGAGGCAAAGAGCGCCGTCATCGACCGCGCGCGCTACGGCCTCTACCCGCCCGGCTCCACCTTCAAGATCGTGACCGCGCTCGCGGCCTTGAAGAAAGACCCGGACCTCGCCGAAAAAACCTGGGTCTGCCAGTCGCTTCCAGACGGCCGGGTGGGCAACCGCGTGCGCGGCTGGGGCAAGCCCATCAGGGACGATCCCACGGACACCGCCCCCCACGGGGACGTGAATATGGAAAAGGGCATCCGCGTCTCCTGCAACGCCTACTTCGCCCAGCTCGGCACCTTCGGAGTGGGCGCGGAAGACCTCCTCGAAACGGCCGAGGCCCTGGGCATCTCCGTGGCGAAGCCGAACACCGTGGAGGCGTTGAAGGACGCTCTCCCACAGGCCTCCTACGGCCAGGGCCAGGTCGTGGCCACCCCGTTCCAGATGGCCCGCGTGGCGGCGACGGTCGCGAACGGCGGCTCCGTCCCCGAAGGCCGCTGGGTGCAGGGCGAGAGCAACACCCGCACGGGCGAGCCCGTCCGCATCCTTTCCGGCCCCCCGGTCGACTTGATCGCCCGCTCCATGCGGCAGGTGGTCACCGCCGGAACCGCCGCCCGCTTCCTCTCGGGCGTCACCCCCGCCATCGCCGGCAAGACCGGAACCGCCGAAGTCCAGGGCAAGCGCTCGCACTCCTGGTTCATCGGCTTCACCCCCTACGGCACCCCCGGCCGGAAGCTCGCCTTCGCCGTCGTCATCGAGCACGGCGGCTACGGAGGCCGCTTGGCGGCCCCGGCCGCGGGGGAGATCGTGCGGGAGGCGGCGGCGATGGGGCTGATCCGGTAGGAAGAAAGGACCTCAAGGACTGCAGGGACGAACAAGGACGAACAAGGACTAACAAGGACGAGCAACAAGGACGGGTTCCCTTGGCTTGATTATCCTTGGTGTCCTTGCAGTCCTTGTTTGTCCTTGATTGTCCCTGCAGTCCTTTGGCTTTTCTGCCTCGCCTCCGGCCCCGCCCCCCCGCCCCGAGTCGCGATAAGATCGCGCTCATGGCCAACGAATTCGTCGACAAGCTCCGTGGCTTGATCAAGCCGTGGACCACCGGGACCGAGCCCCTGGAGATCCGGAGAGCCATCCTGGAGGATGCCGAGTC
>DATHUD010000749.1:0-5741 GCA_035462575.1 Thermoanaerobaculia bacterium
CCGCGTCGTCGACGTGTAGAAGGCGCGCGCATAGCCCGGGATCGGCACGTTGTTGCCGAAGCGGTCCCCGAACTGGGTGCCCGGCGGCAGGTCGGCGAAGAAGTAGGCGAGGCCGTTGTAGCCCCGCACCCCGGCGTAGGAGAGCGAGGTCAGCCAGTTGCCGAGCTGGTGGCGGATGCCCAGCGTCCACTGGTCGGACCGCGGCGGACGCATCTCGTTGTCCACCAGGAAGACCTCAGGGCCCGGCGCCTGGCCGCTCGCGACGAGCTGCCGCAGGGCCTCGCCGGAGAGGAACCCGGGCTGCCAGGCGAGCGCCGGCACGCTGCAGTTCGGCGTCGGGCTGCCGTCCGCCGAGAAGCAGAAGGAATAGATCTTGTACTGCTGCCGGTACTGCTCGTCGAAAATGTCGTTCAAGATGACGCGGTCGTAGTACTTGCCCCAGCCGCCGAAGACCACGGTTTTCGAGTTGCCCGTCACGTCCCAGGCAAAACCCAGGCGCGGCTGCACCATGCCGTAATACGCGTCGCGGTCGCCGCCGTCGGTCGTGAAGCGGTCGAGGTCCAGGAAGTCGCGCAGGCACCAGGTGGTCTGCCCGCCCACGGGCGCGCCATAGGTCCGGCAGGCGCTCTCCATGGCGGCGACGAGCTCCGGCGGCGTCCGGTAGTCGTTGTTGATCATGTTCGATTCATAGTCCCAACGCACGCCCAGGTTCAGCGTCAACCGGCTGCCGATCTGCCAGTCGTCCTGGAGATAGAGGCCGGCCTGGGTGTTGCTGAACTCGAGCGCCGGGTCTCCGAAACCGATGCGTGCCTGGAACGGGAACTGCCACTGCTCGTCGCTCCGGTACTCGAAGAGGCCGTTCTCGAAGGTATTCTTCGAGACCTTGTAATCCAGCCAGTTGAGGGACACGCCGGTCTTCAACGTGTGGCCTCCCCGCCAGTCGAACGCCCAGGAGACGTCGTCGCGCAGGCCGATCTTGTCCTGCTGGAAGTCCTGGGTGGCGTCCTTGCCGCCCACGTCGAGGATGCCGATGTAGTTCTCGCGGGGCGTGTTGGCCGCGAGCGCCGACGGGCTCCACTGCAGCTTCTGGAAGGTGCCGGAAGCCTCGTTCAAAACGTTGCCCAGAACCCACGCGTGCTTGGCGACGAAGGCATCGGTTCCCACCTCGAAGCTCTCGGCGCCGTCCAGCGTCCGCTGGCCGCCGAAGCCCCGGATCTCCTGCTCGTCCCGCTTGAAGAACGTGGTGTAGAGGGTCTGGCCCGCGGTCGGCTGCCAGGAGAGCTTGCCGAAGTAGAGGTCCGATTCGAAGGGAGAGGTCAGGGCACCGATCTGGTATTGGCTCAAGTCCTGCCGCACGTTGGCCGGCGCCGAGTCGAAGGAGGACCCGCGGAAGATGGTCGTGATCCGGTCCTGCTCGTTGCCCTCGTAGGAGAGGAAGAAGTGGAGCTTGTCGCGCACGATCGGGCCGCCGACCGACAGGCCCGTCTGAGTGCGCTCGTAGTCCGGCTTCTCCTCCCCGCGCTCTCTGGAGAAGTCGTCCTGCGACACGAAGTCCTTGTCCTGATACAGGTAGAAGACCTCACCGTTGTAATCATTGCCGCCCGACTTGGTCACCGCGGTGATCACCGCCGAGGCGGCTTTCTCGTATTCGGCCTTGTAGTTCTGGGTGAGCACCCGGAACTCCTGCACCGCGTTCTGGGGGAACGGGTTGCCGCGGGACGAGTCCTGCATGAAGGCGCCGCCCTGGAGCAGGTCGTTCTTGTACGACAGGCCGTCCACGAAGACGTTGACCTGCCGCGCATCCTGGGCGCCGCTCCGGTACTTCTGCCCCGCCTCGTCCGTGTTATCTGTGAAGCGGACGCCCGGAGCCAGCGCGGCCAGGCCCAGGAAGTTGCGGTTGTTCTGCGGCAGCGCCTCGATCTGCTGCGTCGTGACGTTGGTCGCGATCTCGGAGCTCTTGGTTTCCAGAAGGAGCTGGACGGACTCGCCGACCACCGTCACGTCCTCGGTGAAGACCTCGGAGGGCGAGAGCACGAGGTCCACGTCCACGTCCTGGCCGATCAGAACCTGCACGGTGCGGGTCTGGGGCGCGTAGGCCGGGGAGGAGACGGTCAGCGTGTACACGCCCGGCTGCAGGCCGGCGAGCGCAAAGCGGCCCCCCGCGCCGGTCTTCGCGGTGTAGCGGAAGCCGCTCCCGGTGCCCACCGCCTCGACGGTCGCCTCCGTGAGCGGTCCCGAGGCGTCCCGCACCACCCCTCGGATCGACGACGCAGTCGTTTGAGCGAGGCCCGGCGCCACGGCCGCGGCCAAGAGCAGGAGCAGAATCCCCCAAACGCTCCCTCGATGATTTCTAACCGTGTTCATCGTACCCACCTCCTTGGGTGAAGATCATTGCTGGCAGTTCCTTCAGAATCAGAATCCTCTCCTCCGGCCGGGGCCCCGGCACCGCACGATCCCCGGATCATGAGCGTCGTCGGCTGCACCTCGTGTTGCCGCTCGAAGCCGTCCCCCTCCTCCACGGCCGCGAGCAGCCGCTCCAGCGCGAGAGCCCCCAACTCGGCGATTCCCACCCGCACGGTCGTCAACGGCGGCGTCAGGAACCGGACGACCGGGATGTCGTCGAACCCCACGACCGCGATGTCGCCCGGGACCCGTACCCCCGCTTCCTGGAGGGCGGAGAGCAGCCCCACCGCCATGGCGTCGTTGGCCGCGAAGGCCGCCGTCGGGCGCGGCGAAAGCGCGAGGAGGGCCCCGCCCGCCCGGTGGCCCGACTCCTCGCTGAAGTCCCCGGCGATCTCCAGATCCTCCGACCGCTCCCCGCCGTAGGTCCGCATCGCGTCTCGGTAGCCCCGGAGCCGCTCCAGGGCGTCCTGGTTGCCCAGCGCCCCTTGGACGAAGGCGATCCGGCGGTGCCCCAGGCTGAGCAGATGCCGGGTCATCGCGAGAGCGCCCCCGTAGTTGTCGATATTGATGGACGAAAACGCGCTCCCCTCGACCCGGCAGTTGAGCAGCACGACCGGCAGCGAGGCGGGGAGGTTCGCCTGAAGCGCCTGGGCATCGGCCTCGGGCGACATCACGATCAGGCCGTCCACGCGCCCCCAGAGAGCGCGCAGCACGGCCTCGACCTCGGAGCGGTCGCTATGGGAGCTGGAGACGAGGAGATGGAAGCCGCTTCGGCGCGCCGTCAGGTCGATTCCGCGGATGACTTCCGAGAAGAACTCGCCGTAGAGGTCCGGCAGAAGCACGCCCAGCGCGCCCGTGGTGTTGGTGATCAGCCCCCGGGCCCCGGCGTGCGGCACGTACTGGAGCCGCCCCGCCACGTCGAGCACCCGCTGCCGGGTCTCCTCCCGCACGGGGCCCTTGCCGCTGAACACCCGCGAGACCGTGGCCACGGAGACCCCGGCTTCCCGCGCGACCTCCTTGATGGTGATGGTCATAAAAAAAGGCCCGTCCGCGCACCCGCGAAAGGACCCGATCGCCAGGGCAAAGAGCCCTTCCGGAACAGGATCGGGCCGGAACGGCCGAATCCTGTAAACGTTTACAGTGAGGGACTGTAGTGGGAGGAAGGGGGGATGTCAAGGACCGGAAGGGGGGAGGATGCGGGGCCGGGAGAGGGCCCTACCACCGGAAAGGGGGGAACGGTGTGTCTCTAGGTCAGGAGAACGGCAACTCCGCTTCAGACGCCTGCAGCCCGAGACGCCGGGCCAGAGCACGTACCAGATCCTGAAATTCCTTCCGGCTCTTGGCGACGCTCTGGATCTGGCCTCCACCGATCCCGTCGGCGACCTTGAGGTCGAAAATCGGCTTGGTCTCTTTTACCTGGTACCTGCTTTCCTCACCGTCACCACGGTGAACCCATCGGCTTCCACCTCGAGAGCCGGGTTTCCGTTGCTCGCCAGCATCTTCTTGACAAGCCGGATGCCACGGCCGAGTTGCTCCACATAGCCGAGTTCCACTAGCCAACGGCTGATCGTCGGATTCCGGTAGTCTGTATGGCTGCCGAACTCTCCTTCATTCGCATGCCCGAACGGTCCTCCCGGACTGGAAAAGACAACCCGGTCATCGAACCATTCGACGCGTCCCGGAGCGTTGGTCCCCTCATAGAGACGATGCTGGACAAGATTGCGCGCGAGTTCCTGGAGAGCTTTGAGTGGATATTCCGGCCGAGAAAGTGTCCGGATCTCCTCGATGGATACCGGAATGCTCTCAAGGTGAGCACTGAGATGCATCCATAAAGATTCCAATTGATCCGGCAGCGTACCGGTGATTGTCTCGCGGACAGCCACGGGAGCATACGCATCACTTCCTTCATACCGGACGAACTCGACAATGGCTCCTGGAAAGAAGGCCTGCGGGCTCTCACCAAACAGGAGAACCGCCGCAGAATTCGGTATCCAGGCGTTCTGATAGAATCCACCCAGTCCTTTTCGGGTCAACCAGGAGCAGATCTCCGGAAAGCTCTCGGGATCGTGATCTACCTCCCTGGCGGCCTCGTACATAGGCCACAAGGGGGAGACTCGTAGATCCTCATTAGTAGCTCCTGGAATGAACCGGAAGTCGAAAGGTTTTAGGTGATCTACCATATGGCTCCGACTTGGCTCAGCTAGTTCGGCATCAGGGACCGCTCCTCTACACCCATCTCGGCTAGGAATTGCGAGGGTTCCTTACTCCAGCCGTTGTACTGCCTTGCCCGCGTTAAGGTCAGAGTTTCCTGAACCCGGGTAATCGCGACAAAACAATTTCGTCGCTCCTCCTCCATTTCTCGACTTTCTGACCCCTTCTTCACGGCCTGAAACGAGGGGAATACTTCCTGGGCCATCCCAATCAGGTACACATGTTTAAACTCAAGTCCTTTCGAGCCATGGATGGTCATGCATCGGATGGCGGCCGGTGACGGCAGAGGTGCTTTCGATGCCAAATCCATCTGCTGGAGGTAGATGTTCAACGTGAGATCATAGAATCCGTACTCCCGGATAATATCTTCGTGCAAGCTTCTCCATGTATCCATCTCTTCAGCGACATCGCGAGACTCAGGTTGATACCAAGACTTCCATCCTTCCGCCAGGAACCATTCAACAAAGCCGGTAAAATCCAGCCGGTCCACCAAAGATTCCCGGATACGCGCCAACAAGGCTCTCTCCGTATCACTTACCTCGTCGGCTCCGGCTGCATCGCTCCAGGCTCGGAGGAAGTCGCCACCCAAAAGCCCGGCGGCTGCCGCTACATCTTCGAGCTCAAGCGTCGCTCCGGCTAGTTCGTCCCAGGCTACGCAAAGCCGGCGCAGCACGTCACGGTCGTGCCTTGCGTTTGCAAGTCGTAGGGTATTGAACACAACCCGCACCACCGCCGAATCGAACTCATTCTTGCGCTTGGTCAAGTACGCTTCAAATCCCGCTGCGTGTAAGGATTCCGCCGCAGCCTCTAGCAGTTTCGCAGTTCTGGCAAGAACCACGCAGTCTGTGGGATCTAGTTTTCGACCAAGGATATCCTGAGAGATAAACGCCACTTCGTCTTCAGGCGAGCCAAAAGCACGATATCGAACAATTCCTTCATCCATGCTTGGCGGCCGGGCTGCAGCCAGTGGCTTCTTATCCGCGGTGCGTTGGCGATTATGCGCGATGAGCTTGTTCGCAATATCAATGATTTGGACTGGGCAACGGTAGTTTTCAGGGAGTTGCACCAGAATCATGTCGTAGTCACTGCGAAGGGCCTGGAGGCGCTCAGGACTTGCTCCGTTCCAC
>DATHUD010000750.1:0-2584 GCA_035462575.1 Thermoanaerobaculia bacterium
GCCGCTCAACAGCCAGTGCACGCTGATGGGACCCTACCGGGTGCCCGCCTACCAGAGCGAGTTCCGGGCGGTCTTCACCAACAAGACGATCGTCACCCCTTATCGCGGAGCGGGCCGCCAGCACGGCGTCTTCGTGATCGAACGGCTGATGGATCTGGCCGCCAAGGAGCTCGGGATCGACAGGATCGAGCTGCGGCGGAAAAACTTCTTGAAGCCCGACGAGTTCCCGCACGACCACGTGATCATCTATCAGGATTTCGCGCCTCTCTACTACGACAGCGGCAACTATGAGCCGGTGCTCGACAAGACGATCGCCATGATCGGCTACGAGCAGTTCGTGAAAGAAGAGCAGCCGCGCCTGCGCGCCGAAGGGCGGCACGTGGGAATCGGCATCGTGGCCTACGTCGAGGGGACCGGCATCGGGCCTTTCGAAGGCGCGCGCGTGCAGGTCCAGACGGGCGGCAAGGTGACGGTCGTGACCGGCATCGGCACGCAGGGCCAGGGGCACTTCACGGTCCTCGCCCAGGTCGCCGCGCAGCAACTCGGGGTGAGCGTCGAGGACGTCGACGTGGTCACCGGCGACAGCGATCAGTTTCACTGGGGGACCGGCACCTTCGCCAGCCGCGGCGCGGTCGTGGCCGGCAACGCCACGAACGAGGCGGCCAAGCGGGTGCGCGAGAAGGCGGTCCGGCTGGCCGCCGAGCATCTCCGGGTCTCCGAGGAGGAGATCGAGCTCGCGGGGGGGCAGGCGCGGGTCATCGGCTCTCCGGAGCGGGCGATCTCGCTGGGCGAGCTCGCGAAGCTCGCCAACCCCATGCGCGGCGCGGTCAAGCCGGGCAGCGAGCCCGGGCTCGAGGCGACCGCCTACTTCGGCCCCTACCGCGGCGCCACGGCGAGCGGCTGCCACGCGATGATCGTGGAGCTGGACCCGGAAACGATGCAGATCGACGTCCGGAAGTACGTCGTCGTCCACGACTGCGGCCGGGTGCTCAACCCGCTGATCGTGGACGGCCAGGTCCACGGCGGCGTGGCCCAGGGGATCGGCAACGCCTATTACGAGCAGCTCGTCTACGACGACAACGGCCAGCTCCTGAACGCCTCCTTCATGGACTTCCTCCTTCCCACGGCGCTCGACGTGCCGCGGGTGGACGTCGGCCACGAGGAGACCGTCTCGCCGCTCAACGAGCTGGGCACCAAAGGCGCGGGCGAGGCCGGCGCCATTCCGGTCGGCGCTCTCTTCGCCCAGGCGTTGGAGAACGCCCTGGCCATTCCGGGTTTCGAAATCCTGGAAATCCCGCTCAAACCCAGCCGGCTGTGGGAGCTGGCAGAAGAAGCGAGGGCCCGATGAAGATCCAGGGCGAGCACACCTTCGACGCGCCGCGCGAGCTGGTCTGGCGGGCGATGCTCGATCCGTCGGTCCTGGCGCGCGTGCTGCCGGGGACCGAGCGGTTGGAGCAGGTGAGTGACAACGAGTTCCGCGGCGCGATGAACGTCCAGGTGGGGCCGGTGAAAGGGCAGTTCCAGGGGACGCTCGTGCTCACCGACCTCGTCGTCGCCGAGAGCTACCACATGAAGCTCGACGGCAACGGACCGAACGGCTTCATGAACGGCGAGGGCGAGATCCGTCTGGCGGACGCCCCCGGCGGCACCGCGCTGCGCTACGACCTCGACGCCCAGGTGGGAGGCCGAGTCGCCGGAGTCGGCCAGCGCCTCCTCGAAAGCTCGGCCCGGGCGATCACCAAACAGGGGCTCGAAGGGCTCGCCCGCGAGCTTCAAGCCATGAAGGAGGCCGTGGCCTCGGCCGCGCCCGTCGTCCCCCCCGCGGCGCCCACACAGGCCGAATTCGCCGCCCGCGTCGCCGGGGACGTCGCTCGCGACCTGGTGCCGGTCGAGAGAAGGCCCTGGGTGATCGGGGCCGGGCTCGCCCTGCTCGCGCTGATCGCGTTTCTCCTGGTGCGGGCCTGCGGGGGCTGAGCCTCGTGGAGCCGAATCCCGCGCCCTTGTTATTCTCTTAAGAGCCCGGCTCTTCCCTGAGTGCCGTCCTTCGGATACAATCGGACCCTGCTTTCTGGAAGGGAGGCTGGGCTTGGGCCGAAAGACTTCGCGATCACTGATACCCGGCCACAAGGCCGCTCCCTTGAACCCTCGCAGGCGGGGGAGTACATTGACCGGTATGAGCGCCCGAGGCATCAAGGTCTTTCTGAGCTACGCCCAGAGCGACGGGAACTGGGCCCGTGAGCTTTCCGGACATCTGGAAGCTGCGGGATTCCGAGTCCTCGATCCTGTCGGCCGGTTGCTCCCGGGAGACAACTGGTCTCTCGAGATCGGAAAGGCGCTCGACTCCTCACAGGCCATGGTCGTTCTCATCTCTCCCGCTGCGGCCCGCTCGCCATCGGTGCAACGGGAGATCCAGTTCGCTCTGGGATCCGAGAAGTATCAGGACCGCTTGATTCCCGTCGAGGTCGAACCGACGACCGATTTCCCCTGGGTCCTTCGTCATCTTCAGTGGATCAAGGGAAACCCTTCGCAGGCAGGTCAGCGGGTTGCTGAGATTCTTGAAGCCGCAGGGGAACCGGACGTCCAT
>DATHUD010000751.1:0-5540 GCA_035462575.1 Thermoanaerobaculia bacterium
GGGAGCTCCTGCTTCGAGATCACGCGGCGCCAGATCCGGCCCTCGAGATCCTCGACGGCGCAGAGCGGCTCGGCTTCGAGCAGGATCTCGCCGCGGTCGATGATTGCCATCCGGGTGCACAGCTCGGAGACGTCCTCGACGATGTGCGTGGAGAGGATGACGACGCTGTTCTCCCCCAGCTCGGAGAGCAGGTTGAGGAAGCGCACGCGCTCGGCGGGGTCCAGGCCGGCCGTCGGTTCGTCCACGATCAACAGCTTCGGATTGCCCAGGAGCGCCACGGCGACGCCGAAGCGCTGCTTCATGCCGCCCGAGTAGCCGCCCAGCTTCTGCTTGCGGACGTCCCAGAGGTTCGTCTGCCGGAGAAGCGCCTCGACGACCTCCCTGCGGGCCCGGCGCCCGGCAAGGCCCTTGAGAATCGCGAAGTGGTCGAGGAGGCTCTCCGCGCTCACCTTCGGATAGACGCCGAACTCCTGCGGCAGGTAGCCGAGCGTATTGCGCACTTCATCCTTCTGGTTCAGCACGTCGACGTCGCCCAGGCGGACGCTGCCTCGATCCGGCTCCTGCAGCGTGGCCAGGATGCGCATCAGCGTGGACTTGCCGGCGCCGTTGGGGCCGAGGAGGCCGTACAGTCCCACCGGAATCGTGAGGGTCACGTCCTGGAGCGCCTGCACCCCGTTCGGGTAGGTCTTGGAGATATCGCGGATGTCGAGTTGCAGGGTCGGATTCAGGAGATCGAGCGGGATTTCGGGGACCGCAGGATCGCGACTGGTGTTCATTCTCATCCTCCCGGTGGGGTCGTCCAAAGTACTTTGCAGCATAAAGCAACCGGCGACTCAGTGCAAGGGGCCCACCCCGAAGGCCGCAAGGACGCTCTTGCGTGAACCCGGGCTTGTAGAAGGCTCCAGACAATGAGTCGACAACTGTCGCACCCGGTGCTACAGTTGGGGACATGGCCGAATCCATCACTCAGCGCGAGCTCCGTAACGACAGCGGTGAAATCATGCGCCGGCTGGATCAGGGGGAATCCTTCATCGTCACCCGCAACGGTGTTCCGGTGGGCGAGCTCACGCCGCTACGGCGCTACCGGTTCGTGAGCGCGGCCGCCGCCGTGGCGATCTTCAAGGCTGCACCGGCTGTCGACGCCGATCGCTTCCGCGCCGATCTCGATGCATGGGCCGGCCAGGACACCCTCCCCCGTGCCTGAACCGCGCCACGCTCGCGGGATTCTCGACACCTCGGTCGTCATCGATCTCGAACGGATCGAGCCCTCCCAGCTTCCGGTCGAAGTGGCCGTGAGCGCGATCACGATGGCCGAGCTTGCGGCGGGTCCGCACGCCGCGACAGACCCCGACGAGCGGGCGCGCCGCCAGGACCGGCTCCAGCGAGCGGAAGCCGCCTTCGATCCCCTCCCCTTCGACGCGGAGGCGTCTCGGGCCTACGGGCGGATCTATGCCGCCGTGGTGGCTGCGGGACGCAAGGCGAGGGGCGCGCGCGCCGTCGACCTCCTCATCGCAGCGACCGCGTGCGCCGCCGGGTTGCCGCTCTATACGCGCAACCCGGACGACTTCCAAGCGATCGGCGACCTCGTCGAGGTCGTCCGTGTGTGACCGTTCGCCTGCTGGAGGACGGCAGGATCGGAGTGCTCAACGAAACGGTTACACCGAGGCATTGCGGACCCTGGCCGAAACCGGATCCGCCCTGCCAGGAGGCTGACCATGGACACCAAAGCCATCAATTCCGCTCGACCATCTCTACCCGGCGGTTCGAGCTCTTCCCCTGCTCGGAGCGGTTGGTGCTGACGGGCGACAGAGAGCCGACGCCGTGCGGCGAGAGACGGCCGGCGGCGACTCCGTAGTCCTTGACCAGGGCATCGACCACCGCCTGCGCGCGCTGCTGCGAAAGCTTCATGTTGTAATCGAAGGCGCCCACCATGTCGGTATGCCCGACGATGAACGCCTTGAGATTCGGATTTTCCTTCAGGAACTTGCCGATGGTGTCGAGCGCCGGCTTTGACTCCGGCTTGATCGTCGCCTTGTCATGATCGAAGACGACGCCGTCGAGCACGGCCTTGCCTTCCGCCGCAAAGCCCTGCTTCAGCGCCTCGGCCGTTACCACGACCAGGCCGCGCTCCATCTCCGTGCGTTGCAGCACGTCGATCTGGTGGCGGAGCTTGATGATCGAAAGCGCGACGTAGCTCTCCTCGCCCGGGCGCTGGCGACGGGCCGCGAGATACCGCATTTCGCTGCCGACGTATCGCATGCCGTTGACGCGCCCCCAGCGGCTGGAGGCCCAGCTCGGCCCACAGCCCGAGTCCGCGCACTCGAAGAGGATCTTGAAGCCGGCCCCCTGCAGGGCCTCCTTGTAATTGGTGAAGATCTCGAGCGGCGAGCGTTCCTTGGGGTTCTCGTACGCGAGGCGCGTCAGCTCGCCGGTGACGGCGATCGACTTGATGATCTCGTCATCGGTCTTGCCTTTCTGATCCAGCCCCACCACCACCTTGTATTCGCTGAAGCCCTCGTCCTTGCGGCTCGTCGCCGTCGAGCCCGGATAGGGCTTGATCAGCGGGTGGTCCTCGATCGTGGCCGCGCCGGCCAAGTTCGAGGTACCGGCGATCAGGACGGTCAAGACGATACAGGCCAGTCCGTGGCGAACGTGGATTTCTCGATTCATTCTTCCTCTCCTCCTGGACGTTCGACCCGGTTCCGGCCCGGCTCTGCCTCAGCGGAAGGCAAGGGAACCACCGGATCGTGTCAAGCACCTGAATCGGGTTCGGGGGCGCAGCGCTGAGGACATCGCGATAGTCATTCGAGGCCATCCGGGTCCAACGCTTCAGATCCTCGAAGGACCCGGCGCTCAAAATGAGAATGTCCATCTTGACCCGCTCGGGCTCCCGACCTGAATAGGAGTCCAACTCGGATAAGACGAGGGCTGCTTCCGCAGGGTATTCCGAGTGGACCCGGCGAACCACCGCGTCAGGGCAACAGCTCCAGAATCTTCATGCGGCCCTCCAGGTGCGCTATCCTGCCCAATGCTACCACTTGGAGCCCCGGCTCAGGATCTACCCGATTCTTATTTGCCCTGGGGAGGGAAAACGTCGCAGGAAGCAGGGCGGCCACATCGGGCCGCCCCTACAGGAACCATCCTGAGCTCTACTGCGGGCAGGGGCACTCGAGCACGCCCTCGAGCGTGCCGCAATACCCCCAGAGAGGATTCGGGGTCTGCGGGCCCCGGGAGTCGCCGTTGGCCGTGAAGTCCCCCTGGAAAGAGGCCGTGAACGTGCAGTTGGCATACGGGCCGGACGTGACACGGCCTCTCAAGGTCCCCTCCGTGCCGATCTGCCAATCGAAGTTGTGCGAGATCACCCGCGCGTCGTGGCAGGTTTCGCACTCCTTGTTGCACGAGGCGCTGGTGCAATCCGTCTTGCGGTGGGTTCCCATCCCCAGGGTGCCCACGAGATTACCGTTCGCGAAGGGCGCGCCGAGGTTGTCGAGGAGCCGGAAAGTGCCTTCCCAGGAGCCCCGCGCCTTGCAGGGCGTGTGGCGCTGGGTGCGGACGTCCACGTCGGCCACCAGATTGCCGAGAAAAGACGGCGCCTCGTCGCACGGGACCTGCGCGAGCGGATCTTCGCCGCAGAGCCCGTTGTTGTTGGCGAGCGGACCGCTGAAGCGGGCGGCGGTCCCGAACAGGTTGTTGCATCCCGGGCCGCCCCCGGTGGTACAGAACGGCAAGCCCCAGGTCCCTCCGGACAGGCTCGCCGAACAAAGATTCTTGCTGAACGCGTAGAGGCAGATCGGCGGATCCGTCTGTGCCGGCGCCGGCACGGCGGGCAGCAGCGCTAACGAGAAAAGAGCGGCGACGGCGAAAAGCTGGGTCCTTCCGGTCATGGATTCCCCCTTTCGGGTTGGAATGTGAATCCCGGTGGCTCGGACGGACACCGCCCACGGGACGGAGCCCTGACCGAATAGAGTTTCTAAAAACTGCAAGTGCCGCTACGCTACCAAACGTGACAGGCTCCCCGCGAAGCAGTACCAAGCCGGACTCCCTTGCGCCCGGTCCCGGCTTTGTTCCAGACTCCGGGCACATGAACGGCATCGGAGAAAGCCCGCCGCGCCCGGATGGCTTCGCCAAGGTCTCTGGAGCGGCGCGCTACGTGGACGACGTCTCCCTGCCTGGGATGTGGCACGGCGCGACGGTCCGCAGCCCCCATCCCCACGCCCGGATCCGCTCCATCCGCTTCGATCCGTCCCGGGCTCCCGAGGGGGCGGTTTGCGTCACCGCCGCGGACCTGCCGGGACCGAACGGCGTGCAGCTCCTGGACGACGGCTGGCCGATCCTCGCCGACGGGTTCACCCTCCACGTGGCCGAGCCGGTGGCGCTGGTGGCGGCGCCGACCCGTCTTGCAGCTCAACAGGCGCTCGCGGCCGTCTCCGTCGAGTACGAGCCGCTCGCCCCCGTTCTCACGCTGGCCGAGGCGGAGACGCTCCCGCCGCTCCACGAGGTGCGGCTTTCGAACGGGGATGTCGAGAGCGCCCTCGCCGGAGCGGACCGGATTGTCCTTGGGGAGTACCGGACCGGGCACCAGGAGCACATCTACATCGAGACCCAGGGGATGATCGCGTGGTTCGAGGGAGACGGCACGCTCACCATTCTCGGCTCCATGCAGTGCCCGTATTACGTCCACAAGGCTCTCGTCCACGCCTTCCGGCTGGGGGAGGAGAAGGTGCGGGTGCGCGCCTCGGCCGTGGGCGGCGGGTTCGGCGGCAAGGAGGATTTCCCGAGCGCCATCGCCCTCCACGCGGCCCTGCTCGCCCGCGCCTCCGGCCGGCCGGTCAAGATGATCTACGACCGGCACGAGGACATCGTCGCCACCACCAAGCGCCACCCCGCGGTCGTCCGCCACCGGACGGGGGTGAGCCGCGACGGCCGGCTCCTCGCCCTGGAAATTGAATTCCTGATGGACGGCGGAGCCTACTCCACCCTCTCCCCCGTGGTGCTCTCGCGGGCCTTGCTCCACTCCTTCGGACCCTACCGCTGCCCGAACGCCCGCATCCGCGGGCGGGTGCTGCGAATGCACACCGCTCCCAACAGCGCCTTCCGGGGATTCGGAGCTCCGCAGACACAGTTCGCCATGGAGCGCCAGATGGACCGCATCGCGCGGGAGCTGGGCCTCGACCCATTCGAGATCCGGGCCCGGAATGTCGTGGAAGCGGGAGACCGCCTGCCGACCGGCCAGACCCTGGACGGCAGCACCGCCGCCCGCCTCTGTCTCGAAACGGCGGCGGAGAAAACCGGCTTCCGAGAGCGGTGGAAGGCCTTGGAGGAGGCCCGCGCCCGGCGCAGGGACGGCGAGCCGCTGCGGGGGATCGGCCTCTCGCTCTACTTCCACGGCGCGGGCTTCACCGGCAACGGCGAACGCAAGATGAAGTCGCCGGTCACCGCCCGCCTGCTGGAAGACGGCAGGATCGAGGTGCTGACGGCCATGACCGACATGGGCCAGGGCTGCGCCGCGGTCTTCCCCCAGATCGCCGCCGCCGCGGGCG
>DATHUD010000752.1:0-1526 GCA_035462575.1 Thermoanaerobaculia bacterium
CAGCATGGGGTGGCGGTCCACCAGCGCCTCCAGCGCGCGGCCCAAGGCTTCGGGAGAGGAGCCGATGAGCCGCGCCGCACCCGCGATGTTGTAGGCGGAGCTCTCCGGCGCCAGGCGGTTCAGGAACCAGAGCGAGCGCTGGTTCCAGGAGAGCGGGTGCTCGAAGGACGGGGGTTCCCCCTCTCCCGGGCGGGTGGGAGTGCGGATGGGAGAGGGGGCCAGGGGGTGAGGGTCTTGGGAGGGGAAAAGCTCCGCCGCCACCCGCCGCTCCAGCTCGCGAAGAGTCATCCCGGAAAGCAGGTCCGCCAGGGGGAGGGAGACGCCGGCCGCCTCCTCCACCGCCTGCGCCAGCTCCACGGCCGCCAGCGAATCGAGCCCCGACGCGGAGAGCGGAAGGTCCGGATCGACCCGATCGGGATCGATCCGCGCCGCGGCGGCGAAGGTCCGGCGCAGCCAGTCCGGCGATCCCACCGAGACCTCTTCCTGCGGGTCCACGTCCGCGGCAATGTCCGCGGCGACTGGCGAGAGGCGGCTCGCGCCGAGCACGCGCAGCCCCCCTTCGAGATACAGCTCGCGGCAGGCGCGCCGCCGCACCTTGCCGCTGGACGTCCGGGGCAGCGTCTCCGGCCCGATCAGCACCACCTCCGCGACGCTCACCTCGTGCTCTTCGGCCACCGCCCGGCGCACCGCCGCGGCGATCGCCTCGGCCTTCCCCGCATCCAGGCCGGCGCGGGCGTGGCGGTCCACTTCGTGGACGATCACCAGCCGCTCCTCCCCTGCGGCATCGACCGCGAAGGCGGCGCCGCCTCCGGCGCGCAGAGCGGCGTGGCTCTTCTCAGCGGTCAGCTCCAGATCCTGCGGATAGTGGTTCCTGCCGCGCAGGATGATCAGATCCTTCAAACGGCCGGTGAGGAACACCTCGCCCTCGGAGACGAACCCGAGGTCTCCCGTGCGCAGGAAGGGGCCGGTGCCGTCGGCGAGACGGGCGCCGAACGTCGCCGCCGTCTCCTCCGGCCGCTCCCAGTACCCTTGAGCCACGCTCGGGCCGGCCACCCAGACCTCGCCGACGCGGCCGGGAGCACAACGCTCGCCCGACTCCGGATCCACGGCCAGCACGGTCTGCATCGCAGCGCCGCAGCCCACGAGCTCCCGGCTCCGCACAGCGTCCCCGTCCACGACGTCGTGCCGCTCCAGGGCCTCGGCATCGACCGCGAGCACCCTGGGCTCCCCCTCCGGGCGCCATCCCGAAACGAGCAGCGTCGCCTCGGCGAGGCCGTAGCACGGGCGGAACGCCGTAGCGCTGAAGCCGCAGGGCGCGAAGGTCTCCGCAAAGCGCCGCAGCGTGCCGGCCCGCACCGGCTCGGCCCCGTTGAAGGCCACCCGCCACGAAGAGAGGTCGAGGCCCTCGCGCTCCGCCTCCCCCACCTTGCGCACGCACAGCTCATAGGCGAAGTTGGGGCCGCCGCTCGTCGTCGCGCGGTAGCGCGAGATGGCTTCCAGCCAGCGCGCCGGCCGCTGCAGGAACG
>DATHUD010000753.1:0-2867 GCA_035462575.1 Thermoanaerobaculia bacterium
GGTGCTGGGCGTGCAGGAGTCGCCTGGCTTCCCCACCCGCTCCCGCCCGTTCGCCTCGATCACTGCTTTTGTTCTTGGCACCGCCGCCCTCGTTGCCGGCATCGCTCTGCTTGCAACCGATATGAGCCTGGGAGGCTCAGACAGGGACCAGGCGGGGGTCGGCCTGATTGCGTTCGGCTTCTTCCTGCTCTTCCTCCGCTTGCTCCCAAGCGCACGCGAGGGCATCGCGTTCCACAAGCTCAGCAGGAGTGTGATCCGGGACAAGGAGAACCCCGAGGAGATTGCCTCCCAGTTGCTCACCGAAATCTCCTTCCAGCTGACCTTCGCCACCGGTTACTCGGGCAAGCTGACGACCGGCCCTGGCGAGCTGGCGACGGAAACGTCCTACTCGCTGGCATCCCGCCAAGAAAGCTTCCCGGACGTGGTTGCCAGGTTCCGGGCCTTCCTCGAGGCGGTAGCGCGGCAGCGGAACAAGCTCTACATCGGCATCGACGAGCTCGACAAGATGGAGGTCGACGCCGCGGTCAGATTCCTCGACGACATCAAGGGCCTGTTCGGGATCCCCAACTGCTTCTTCCTCGTCTGCATCTCCGAGGACGCCCTCGGGCAATTCGAGCGCCGCGGCCTGCCCATACGCGACGCCTTCGACAGCGCGTTCGACGAGGTCATCCGGATCGAACCCCTGCAGGCCGGGGAGTCGATCGCCCTCCTGAACAAACGCACGGAGATGGACGACGGGCTCGCCGCCGTCTGCCACATCCTCGCCGGCGGCCTCCCCCGCGACGTCATTCGCTACGCCCGCCGGCTAGCTGTAGTTCCCAGGCAGGTTGTTCCCGAGCAGCTCATTGAGGCGATCCGCCGGCGGGCGGTGGCCGAGGGAGCCATGCTTGCGTTGGTAGTTGTAGCGGTCGATCCAGCCGGCGAGCTGGCTCGACCGTTCGGCTGAACTGCCATAGATGCGCCCGTAGGCCCACTCGCGCAGCATCGTCTGGATGAAACGCTCTGCCTTGCCGTTGGTGCGGGGCCGGTAGGGACGGGTGCGCAGGTGGCGGATGCCGAGCTCCCGGCAGGTCGCGGCGTGGACCACCGAGCGATAGGGCGAGCCGTTGTCGGTCATCACCCGCTCGACCTCCACTCCTCGTTCGGCGAGCCAGGCAACCGCCCGGCGCAGGAAGCCGACCGCGGTCTCGCCCCGCTCGTCGGGCAGGACCTCCACGTAGGCGAGGCGGGTGGCGTCGTCGACGCAGACGTGGACGCACTCCCAGCCGGTCGCGCCGATGCGCTTGGGTCCAGCCTTGATCTGGCTCTGGCGCTGAGCCGTCCCGAGGACCCGGTGGCCTGCACCCCTGGCGCTGATCCTGCCCAGCTTCTTGACGTCGATGTGGATCAGCTCGCCGGGGCGCTTGCGCTCGTAGCGGTTGGGCGGCTCCGGCGGCTCGAGGCTGCTGCGCTTGCCGAGCCCGAGTCGCTTTAGCCAGGCAGAGACGGTCGAGAGCGCCAGGCCGAGCGCCTCGGCGATCTCGGCCGCCGTCATCCGCACTCGTCGCAGTGCCGCGATCGCCTTCACCGTCGCCTCGGGCGTGCGATGGGGGATCCGGCCTGGCGCCGAGGAGCGGTCGAGCAGACCTGCCTCACCCTCCTCCCGCCAGCGATCCCGCCACTTGCGGGCGCTCCGCTCGCTGATGCCGGCGGCCTCGGCCGCCGCCATCAGCGACCAGCCCTCCTCCTCGATGCGCTGCACGAGGAGCCTGCGGCTGTTCGGGCAGGTGCGGGCGTTACCGTGAATCTTCATCCGGTGTCCTCCTTGATCTGGGTGGCTTCAGCACCCCCAGCCTTCAAGGAGGCCCGGATGAACAACGTGGTTAGGAACTACAGCTAGCGGTCCTCAGCCGGTCCCCGATCACCATCGAGGCGGCCGTTACAGAGCTGCTCCACCACGACCTGCGGGAGCGGACTCGGGGCATGAAGCTCGCCACGGAAGATGAGGCAGCCGCCACCGACGAAGGGCTGCGGGAGCTGGATTCCAGCAAGCAGCCGATCGACGCGGACCGGTTGACGGAGATAGCTGCCTCGCTGCCCGACTCCCTCGCACCGCTCTCCTGCCTCACGCTCTTCTCCGCGACGATCCTCCAGTTGACGGCGCTCGACCGGGGACGGCTCTCAACGGTGCTGCGCGACGCCGATCGGCTGGCCGCAATAAGGCTGGACATTCCCGAAAACCCCGCCCACGCCTGGACAGCTTGCCTGGAGCTGCGCGAGCGGCACGGCCTGCCGGATGTCGCCGTCGCCGCCTGATCCCGCGGCGTAGGCCGCTGTCACGACCAAGCCGGCGCTGGCGTGCATTAGATATGGCCGACGCCCGCCAAGTCCCGCCCACTCCGGGAACCGAGCCACGCGCGAGCAAACACCGCGAGCGGCCCCACCGGGAGGACGCGGGCATCTACAGCCTCCACCGGGAAAAGGGAACGCACCCCTACACCCAGGACGAGATCGAGGCCCGGATCGTCGCCAACGCCGCTGACGCGGCGGCGGCAAAAAGCTCGGGACCGCTCGATGTTCCATTTCTGCGGGAGCTAGTGGCGGTCTTCCGACATCGCCTCCTCCGCGACCTGCCCCTCAGCGTCGAGCGCCGCCTCACCGGCCGCCGCGAGGTGGTGGGAGCGGAGGTCGAAGAAGGCGGCGCTGCCAAGGAGCGGGAACGGCTGCAGCGCCGACGCAGCGAGCTGGAATCGATCCGTCGCCGCACGCCGCGCCCGGTGGGCGGAAGGAAGTTCACTCATCCAGCCTGGCTCTTCGCCTGCTTCATCCCCGCCGTCGCGATCGAGCTTCTGGGCTCGAAGAGCGCGCTAGAAGCGGCTTTCGACCTC
>DATHUD010000754.1:0-1558 GCA_035462575.1 Thermoanaerobaculia bacterium
CCCGGCTGCGGGAGAGGGCCTGGAGATCCCGCGAGAGATCCGCGCCCAACGCGAACGGCGTTCGCCGTCCCCGGCCGCTGGGCGAGGCCGGACGGGGAAGATCGGCCGGCAGGTCGAGCGTTGTCGGCGCGCCGACCCACCGCTCCTTCCACCAGGCGACCTGGGCCGCGAGCACGTCGCCGGAGAGCCAGTCCCGCTGCCAGCGGGAGAAGTCCGCGTACTGCACGGCCGGCTCGGGCAGCGGCGAAGGCTCTCCCCCCGCGTAGGCCCGGTAGAGCGCCGCAAGCTCGCCGACGAGCACGCCCATGGACCAGCCGTCGAACACGATGTGGTGGAAGGTGAAGAGCGCGGCGTGCTCCTCCTCGCCGAGACGTGCGAGGGCCAGGCGCAGGAGCGGCCCGCGCGCGAGGTCGAAGGGCCGGCGCGCCATCTCCAGGGCCAGCCGCCCTACCTCCCCATCCTTGGCAGAGACCGGGAGAGCGGTGAGATCGAGCACAGGAAGCGCGGGCGGCGTCCACGGGGAGACCGCCTGGAACGGGCGGCCGTCCGCCTCGGGGAAGGCGGTGCGCAGCACCTCGTGGCGGCGGACGATCTCCGCGAGGCTCCGCGCGAAGGCGGGGACGTCCAGCGTCCCTACGAGGCGCACGGCCCCGGGGATGTTGTAGGCCGTGCCCGCGGGATCGAGCCGCTGGATGAACCAGAGCCGCTGTTGCGCGAAGGAGAGGGGCGGACGCTCGTCCCGAGACGCCGGAACGAGCGGCGGCGCGCCGGACGGAGCGTCCCGGCCGGCCAGCTCCGCGAGCCCCTCCACCGTGGGATGCTCGAAGAACGCGGCGAGCGGGATCTCCACGTCCAGCGCCTCGCGCACCCGGGAGAGCACCTGTGTGGCGAGGAGGGAGTGGCCCCCCAGGTCGAAGAACGAGTCCCGGAGGCCGACGCGCTCGACGCCCAGGACCCCGGCCATCACCCCGGCGAGCAGCTCTTCGAGCGGCGTGCGGGGCGCCACCCAGGCGCGGCCGGCGGTGGCGGCCTCCGTCTCCATCGCCGCGAGCGCCCGGCGGTCCACCTTGCCGTTGGGCGTCAAGGGGAGCGCGGGGAGAACCGTGATGGAGGCGGGCACCATGTAGGCGGGCAACCGCTCGGCGAGATGGGCCTTGAGGTCGCCGGCCTCCTCGCCGGTGACGAACGCCGCGAGACGCCGGTCCCCCCGCTCCTCGCGCACGACCACCACGGCCTCCCGGACCGTGGGATGCCCGGCGAGCGCGGCCTCGATCTCCCCCAGCTCGATCCGGAAGCCCCGGATCTTCACCTGCTGGTCGTTGCGCCCCACGAACTCCAGACGGCCGTCGAGACCCTGGCGCACGAGGTCGCCCGTGCGGTAAAGGCGCGCTCCAGCCTCCCCTGAGAACGGATCGGGCACGAACCGCTCCGCGGTCAGGTCCGGCCGGCCGAGATAGCCCCGGGCCGTCCCCTCTCCGCCCACGAACAGCTCGCCCACCACGCCCGCCGGCACCGGCCGCATCCGCGCGTCCAGCGCGTACGCCGTCTTGTTCGCCAC
>DATHUD010000755.1:0-2347 GCA_035462575.1 Thermoanaerobaculia bacterium
CGGGTCGCTCCAGGTAGAGCCCGGCGAGGATGGACGACAGACCTTCTCCATCACCGGGTAGGCTCAAAGAGACTTCCTTTGGATAGGACGGGGCCGAGAGTTTCCTGGGCTCCAAATTCAAGATTTGAAAATCCCAAGGAAGATTCGAATTGCAGGTCAGTTGGTACTTGGGAAATCTGATCTCCGCATTCCACTCTTTCCCGTTGATTTCAAACCGACAACCCACTGTCGAGCCCTCCGGCGAGTTTCGGCTTTGAAGAAGGCGTGGGCTCCACTCCCGAGGGTAATCCTCTGACAACAGTTCTGGATAGCCACCTCTTACCGCCCTGGAGAGAACGGCGATCGCCTGGAGGATCGAGCTCTTCCCAGAGGCGTTGGGCCCGACGATGACGGTCAGAGGCCTGAGCTCTACGTCGACTACCCGTAGAGCCTTGAAGTTCCGGATGGAGAGGCTCTGGATCATGGCTCCTCCTACTTTACACCAGCCACCGCTCCCTCCCCCTTCGGGCGGGCTCCCCCCCAACCCCTCGGCGCGTCGCCTCCCGCCGCTTGGCGTGTGGCGGTCCCGGCAGCCCCCTTCCAGAATGGCTCTGTCATCGCAGGTCGCCGTTCTCGGAAGGGGGAATCCAGATGACCCAAGTCGCACAGTTGACCGAACGGCCCAAGCCCTTTGTCTTTCCGGAGTACTGCAAGGGTTGCGGCCGATGTATCGATGCCTGTCCGAAGCACTGCATCACGATGGGCACGGAGATCAACCCGTTGACGGCCCTGACGCCCATCATCCTCGACCTCGAGGCGTGCAACGGGTGCGGGCTCTGCATCACGGCGTGCCCGGAGCCCTACGGCCTCCAGCCGGAGCCCGAGGGGATGGAGTTCGAGCTCCTCGATCCGGAAAAGCTCTTCGGGGAGCGGCACACCCGGGCCCCGGAGCCCGTGGACATCCCGAACGAAATCGTGCCCCTGCCCGCGGTCGAGCCGATCGTGGTCAAGGGGAATTACGCGTCGTCGATCGGCGCGCTCCTCGCCGGGTGCCGGCACTTCTTCGGCTACCCGATCACGCCCTCGACCGAAGGGGCCGAGCTGATGGCGAAGCTCCTGCCGGCGCTCGACGGCGTGTTCCTCCAGGCGGTCTCCGAGGTGGCGACCGTCAACCACATCTACGGCTGCGGCGGCGCGGGCCTCCGCTCGATGACGTTCACCTCGTCCCCGGGGTTCAGCCTGATGCTCGAGGGGCTCTCCTACATGATCGGCGCCCAAGTGCCGGGCGTGTTCGTGAACGTCATGCGGGGCGGCCCGGGCCTGGGCAACATCGCCCCCGAGCAGACGGACATCAAGCTCGCCTGCCGGGGCCTGGGGCACGGCAACACGCACGCGATCGTGCTCGCGCCGTCGACCCCGCAGGAGATGCTGGACCTGACGATGCTCGCCTTCGACCTGACCTTCAAGTACCGGAACCCGGTCGTGATCCTGGGCGACGGCTACCTGGGGCAGATGACGGGCAAGGTGAAGCTCCCGCCCTATCTCGTGAAGCCCGGCCTGCCGGCCTGGGCCGTCTGGGGCGACCGCGACCATCGCCGGAACCTCATCTGCTCGATCTTCCTCCTGGAGACGGACCTCGAATCCCACAACGCCTACCTGAACGCCAAATACGAGCGGATGGCGGCGGCCGAGCAGCGGGCCGACCTCTACCACATGGAGGACGCCGACACCGTGATCGTGGCCTGCAACACGCCGGCCCGGATGGCCAAGGGGGCGGTCCAGGCGCTGCGCGACGAGGGGGCGAAGGTCGGCCTCTTCCGGCCGATCACCCTCTGGCCGTTCCCGATCGACCTGCTGCGGCCCCACCTCGGGCACATCAGGCGGTTCGTGGTGGTGGAGGCGAGCGAGGGGCAGCTCGAAGACGAGCTGCGGCTCGCGCTCTCCCACTCGGGCGTCTTCCACCTGCCGGTCATCGAAGGGGTCCGCCACATGGGCGGAATCCTGCCGCAGCAGCAGGAGATCATCGACCGCGTCGTCGCGATGGAGGAGATGCCGGTATGACCACCACGACTTTCTACGACCGCTTCGAGCGGCACGCCCACGGCGAGGGCCTGAAAGGGCACTCGACCCACTACTGCCCGGGATGCGGCCACGGCCTCGCCCACAAGTACCTGGCCGAGGCCATCGACGAGCTCGGCATCCAGGACCGCACGATCGCGGTCTCGCCCGTGGGGTGCAGCGTCTTCCTCTACTACTACTTCGACGTCGGCAACACCCAGGCCGCCCACGGCCGGGCCCCGGCGGTGGCGGTGGGCCACAAGACCGCGAATCCGGACTCGATCGTCATCAGCTACCAGGGGGACGGCGA
>DATHUD010000756.1:0-11249 GCA_035462575.1 Thermoanaerobaculia bacterium
GAATTCGATCTCTCCGGAGAGCTCTCCGGGATCGGCCTTGGATTCGTCCACCTCGGGGACGGTCTCGAGGATCGGCGCCAGGCGCTCGTAGACGGGAACGATGGCGAGCACGCTCGAGACGACGGAGACGAGCGACAGGGCCGCCGCCAGAAACTGCCCGAAGGCGGCGTTGAAAGCGAGGAACTCGCCGAGCGAGAGAGCCTCCTGTGAGGAGAAGCCCACGACGGCGAAAATGGCGAGGGACGCGAGGACGCCGTAGACGGCGTTGAAGGCTCCCTGGACGTTGGCGGCGCGCTGGGCCGCGAGGGTACGGTGCCGCTGCTCGGCGAAGCGCTCGGCCCAGCGCGCGAAGGCCCTGGCCTCGGCTCCGGCCACCCGGAGCTTGGCGATGCCGTGGATCAGGCCGAAGAGGAGGCTCGCGATCTTCCCCTGGACGTGGAGGATCTCGCGCTGGTGGCGGAGCTGGAGCCAGGTCAGGCCCAGGGTCACACCCGCGAGGAGGAGGACGAGCCCGGTGGCCACCAGGGCCAGCCGGGCACTGTAGTAGAAGAGGAGCGCGAAGCTGAAGACCGAGAAGACCGCCGCCAGGAGGAGCGTCAGGACGTTGCCCGTGAGCATCTCCCGGATGGCGTTGATCCCCAGCGAGCGGTTCGCGAGGTCGCCCACGGTGAACCGCCGGAAGAAGGAGACCGGGAGCGAGAGGAGACGGTCCCAGACCGCCGCCTGGAGGGTGCCGTCGATCTTGCCTCCCAGGCGCAGGACCGCGAGGCTCCGGGTCACCTGGAAGACCGCTCCCGAGAGAGCGCTCACGACGAGCGCCAGGGTGATCTGGACGAGCTGCCCGCGGTCCGCCGCGGGGATGACGTTGCCGAAGACCTGTCCGGTGAGGATCGGGATGAGGAGGCTCAGGAAACCGCCCGCGGCCCCCATCCAGAGGATCGTGAGGAGGTCGCCCCGGCGGTCCGCCAGGGCGCTCCGGAGGAGGTCGCGCCGGGTCAACGGCCGCTCGGGGAGCGGCGGAGAGAACATGTGGGCGTCGCCGGCCAGGCTCTCGGCCATGGCGGCGTCGACCGGCGTCCGCGTCCGCTCGACCGGGTCGACCAGGACGTAGCTCCGGGGCGAGGTGGGCAGGAGGGCCACGGGGCGCCGGACCTTCTGCTCGGCGTCGAGGAAGCGGAAGGCCACGAGCGGCCCGTTGTCGCGGCGCCACCAGTCGTCGCGCAGGATCACCCGGCGGGAGCGGACGCGGGAGGCCGCGCAGATGTGGGCGAGCAGGTCCCCCTGCCGGGCGCCGGTCTGCCATTCCGGGCGGGCGCGGATCGCGATCCCCTGCGCCTGCCCCACGAGCCGGCAGGCCGCGAGAAGGGGATCGGATGTCTCTTCGAGAGCGGCACCCTCGTGAGAGGGAGGCAGGAGGACGGAGGCGAGCCGGGCATAGGCGCCCTGGAGCGTCGTGCGGTCGAGGTCCACCTTGCGGGCGAGGCGCTCGCGCTCGTGTTGCTCCGTCCGCTCCGCCCGCAGGGCGACGTAGGCGAGGCAGAGGGCGTGGATCCGGTCGAGCCCCCGCCAGAGGTCGTCGCTTCCGAGGAGGGCACCCGTCCCCAGGGCGGCGATCCGGGTTTCGCCGTCGCTCACCAGCCAGGCTTCTTCCGGCAGGGGGAGAAGGTCTCCTTCTTCGATCGCGAGCCGCTCCTCGCCGAACAGGCGGGAGCCGCCCGCGAGGTGGCGAGCCCAGGCGACGCCCTCCCGGGGACGCGCCGCCCTTCCGGCTTCGGGGAGATGGACCTCGATGCCGGGGCGCAGCTCTTCGAAGCTCTTCGGCCCCGCGGCGGGAGCGAGGTCGCGGAACAATCCGCCGAGCCAACGGTCGAGCCGGGCCGCCAGATCCGCGGCAGCGAAGGCGGGCTCAGGGATTTGTCGCAGGCGCGTGCCCGCCTGCCCCACGGCGAGGAGGTCCAGGCCGTGATCGTCGAGAGACGAGCCAAGGCCGCAGAGAAGCTCCCCGGTTGCGACCGTGCAGAGATAGATCCGCGGACCGGCGGCGCCTCGGGGGACGGCGAACACCTCGACCGTGCCCTGTTCAACCTGCCAGAGCTGCCGGGGCTCGTCCAGGAGCAGGGGGGCGTTGCCGGCGAGCGGGATCTCGTCCGCCGGCCAGGCCATCTCCCGTTTCTGGACCGGTCGGATCATGGCCGCTCATTCCGCGCTGATCAGCCGGGCGTAGGGGCCGTCGAGACCCTTGAGCTCGTCGTGGGTGCCGCGCTGGACCACCTTGCCCTTCTCCAGGACGATGATCTCGTCGGCGTCGCGGATCGTGCTCAGGCGGTGGGCGATGATCAGGCAGGTGCAGCCGCGCCGGCGGAGGCTCTGGTCGATCTCGCTTTCGGTCGTCGAGTCGAGAGCGCTCGTCGCCTCGTCCAGCACCAGCAGGGTCGGCCGCCCGACCAGGGCGCGGGCGATCTCCAGCCGCTGCCGCTGCCCGCCGCTCCAGTTGGCTCCCCCCTCCTCGACCGGGCTGTCGTAGCCGCCCGGCCGCGCCGCGATCTCCTCGTGGATGCGGGCGTCCTTGGCCGCCGCCACGACCTCCGGCAGGGGGATGGTGTCGTCCCAGAGGGTGAGGTTCTCCCGCACGGTCCCCTCGAACAGGAAGACGCTCTGGTCGACCGTGGCGAGGGAGTTGGTCAGCACCCCCGAGGGGATCCCGGAGCGGGGACGGCCGTCGAAGAGGACCTCTCCGCTCCAGGGGCGGTAGAGGCCGGTGACCAGCCGGGCGAGGGTCGACTTGCCGCTCCCCGATCCGCCGACCAGGGCCACCCGGGAGCCGGGCTTCAGGGTGAGCTCGAAGCCTTCGATGAGAGGCGGGTCGAGCCGGCTGTAGCCGAAGGAGACGCCGCGAAGCTCCAGGCGGCCGGCGAGCTTCACCGGCTCTCCCTCGGGCGGCGGCTCCCCGGCGGCGGTGCCGGCGCCGGGGTCCAGCCGGTAGCGAAGAACGTCGTCCAGCCGGTTCATGTCCCCCTCGACCATCTGCAGCCGCCCTCCCAGGCTCACCAGCCGGTTGACCGGCGCGATGAACGCCGCCATCAGGAGCTGGAAGGCCACGAGGCCGCCCAGGGTGAGCTCGCCGTTCATCACGCGCAGGCCCCCGATGCCCAGGATGAGCGCCGTGTTGACCGCCGAGAGCATGGGCGGAACCGTGTCGAGCATCTGCGTGTAGCGCTCCAGGTCCTGCCGGCCGTTGACCACCTTGGCCTGGTAGCCCGCCCAGCGGGTGAAGAGGTCGGACTCGCCGCCCGTGGCTTTCAGGGTCTCGATCGTCTGCAGGCCGCCGATGGCCGTGCCCAGGAGCTTGCCCTGGTCCTGGACGAGCCGGCGGTTGCCGTCCACCCGCTTGCGCGAGACGTAGCGCAGGGCCACGACATTGAGCGAAACCACGGCGATTCCCACGAGCGTCAGCACCGCGTCATATTGGAAGAGGACGGCCGCGAAAAAGACGATCATCAAGGCGCCCAGGGCGTTGGTCGCCAGGTCCCGGGACAGGAGCTGCGCGACCCGGTCGTTGATCGCCACCCGCGAGCTGATGTCGCCCGCGAAGCGCTGGCTGAAGAATTCGGTCGGCAGACGCAGGACGTGCCAGAGGAAGCGGCTCGAAGCCCCCACCGCCATGCGGGTCTCCAGGCGGAGCAGATAGGTCTGCTGGAGCCAGGTGAGGACGCCGGTCAGGAGGGCCGCGATCCCCATGGCGAGGAGAAGAGGCGGGAGCCAGTCGCGGCGGCCTTCGAGGAGAACGCCGTCGACGAACACCTTGGAGAAGACGGGGATGACGAGGCCCGGGACGACCAGGGCCAGCCCGGCGAGGAGCACGAAAAGGAGGCCCGCGCGCGATCCCGCGAGGCGCTGGCGCAGCGCCGGAATCAGCCGCGGCGGCTCTCCCCCTTTCTCGAACTCCGGCCCGGGCTGGAAGGTCAGCACCACGCCGGTGAAGGCCTGGTCCAGCTCTTCCTCGGTGACCGTCCGCGGCCCTGAGGCCGGATCGTTCAGGTGGACCCGGCCCTTCCTGCCGAACCCGTCCAGGACCACGAAATGGTTGAAGTTCCAGTGCAGGATCGTGGGCGGCCGGGTCGTGCGCAGGCTCTGGGGCTCGCGCTTGAATCCCTTGGCCTCCAGGCCGTACTGGCGGGCGGCCTTGACGATGTTGCTCGCCTTGCTGCCGTCCCGGGAGACGCCGCAGGCGATCCGCAGCTCTTCGAGCGGCACCCACCGGCCGTAATGGGCGAGGACGATCCCCAGAGCCGCCGCCCCGCACTCGACCGCCTCCATCTGGAGGACCGTGGGCGAGCGCACCGCCCCGGGAGCCGCTTCGGCTTCCGGTCCGGAACGCTTGCGGGGCCAGCTCAGCATCAGACCCCCAGCTTCTCCCGGATCCTGGGGACGACGAGGTTGATCGGGCGCTCCTCCCGGACCACGACGCTGCCGGTGGCCAGGGTGCCGCTGCTGATCTGGACGCTGGGTCCGGTCGAGGACGACCAGCGGTAGCCGGTGGGCGTCTTCGGATCCTTTTCCAGGGTGACGTTGACCTGGATGGGCGGCCCCTCCTGCATCAGCCGCTGGACGAGAGCCTCGTTGCCCAGGAGGCGCGTCATGCCTCGCGAGGTGGACGGGTACTCCGAGGCCCAGGTCACCCGGCCGATCATGGAGCCGTACTCCTCCCGCTTCACCGTGGACGGCGAGACCCGGACCCGCATGCCCGGCTGCACCCTCTTGCCCGCCGAGGCGGGGACGAAGAGCACGGCCTGAAGCTCCTCGGAGACGACCTCCAGGTTCAAGAGGGGCGTTCCCGGATTCACCACGTCGCCGCGGTCGGCCAGCAGCTCCAGCACGCGGCCGGCGCGGCCGGAGACGATCCGGGCGGTCTCGGTGAGCCGGGCCTGGCGCTCCCTCAGCTCGATCTCGAGATCGCGGATCTGGGCCTCCCGCGCCTCGACCTGCTGATCGGTCTGCTGCGCGGAGTCGAGCCCCTTGAGCTCCAGGCCGTTGAGCTCGAGCCGGGCGTTCGCGAGCTGGTCCTGGGCCGTGTTCAGGCGCTGCTCCGAGGCGAGGAGCGTCTGCTTGGTGATGAGGCCGTCCTTGAGCAGATCCCTCTCGACCGCGATCCGCTCGCGCGCCAGCTCCACCTCCCGCTCGTAGGCCCTGATGCTCTGCTGCAGATTGGCCCGCTCCTGGGCGAGGTCCCTCCCCCGGAGCCGCCCCTGCTCTCCGGCGTAGCGCAGCAGGTCCTGGTACTCCCTCCGCACGTCCGCGAGCCGGTCCCGGGTGTCCTGGATCTGGCGGAGCAGCTCGTCCTGGCGGATGCGGGCCACGACCTGGCCCTTTTCGATCACGTCTCCCACCGAGACCAGCAGCTCCTCGACCTGTCCGCTCTCGGCGGCCACGAGGCTGGAGACGCCGCCGCGGCGCAGGAGGATCCCCTCCCCGGTCGCCTCGGTGGGAATCGAGCCGAAGACCCCCCAGGTCAGGGAGGCGAGGAGGAGCGCGCCGAGCGCGGCCAGGGCCAGCCAGCCCCGGGGATCGGTCACCTGCAGGAGCTGGTCGAGCTGCTCGGGGGAGGACAGCCGTTCGAGAGCCACCTTGCGGAAGATCACGGCGCGCCTCCGGAGACGAGGGGGACGGAGGTCAAGTCCGCGAGCCCGACCTCGCCCAGGTCCGCGCCGTCGGGCAGCAGGGTCCCGGTTTCGAAACGCAGCCGGACCAGGGCGAGCGCCAGGTTCAGGTGGGCCGACACCTGGGCTTGCCGGGCAGCCGTCAGCCGGTCGCGCTGCGAGATGGCGTCCAGGAGGGTCGAGGTGCCGGCCTTGAGCTTCTTCTCTTCGTTCTCGACCGCCCGCTCGAAGAGGCGCACCGCCACCACGGCCCGCTCGAGCTGCTGGGCGCTCCGGGCCACCGCGTCGAGCGCGGAGGGGACGTCGGCCTCGATCTGCCGGGAGACGAGGTCCTCAAAATACTCGTTCTGCGCCCGGGCCGCCTCGATCTGGGCGAGCTCCCCCCTCGCCTGGCGGTTGGCGGTCGGCCACGAGAGAGAGAAGCTCAGCGCGGAGCTCGCGCCCGGCACGTTGCGGTAGAGGGGAGAGAAAAAGCTCTCGGTGTCCGTTCCGGAGACGAGCCCCGAGTAGCTGGGCGTGAAGACGAGGTCCAACTGGGGCTTCAGGCCGTTGTCCGCGGCACGCACGAGGATCTCGGCCGCGCCCAGCCGCTCGCGCGCGGCTTGGAGGTCGGACCGGCTCTCCAGGGCCGCCGCGATGAACCGGCCGGCTTCCGACACGGCCGGCACGGCGGCGGCCGGCACGGCCGGGAACGGGTCGGTGGGCAGGGGGAGCGCGGCGATCTCCTCGCGCGGGAGGCCGATCTCCCGGCCCAGGGCCTGGCGCGACTCGAAGAGCTCGCGCTCGCCGCCGATCCGGGACGTCTCCTTGGCCACGACGTTCGCCTCGACCTGGACGAGGTCGGCCGCCGGGGTGACGTCGGCCTCGATGAGCTTGCGCGTGGTTTCGAGGAGCTCCCTCGCCCGCTCCTCGCTCTCGCGGAGGATCTCGAGGTCGAGCACGGCCGCCCGGGTCAGCCAGTATTGCGAGACGACCGCGAGCGCCCGCTCCGAAGTCGTCTGCCGCAGGTCGAGCGCGGAGGCCGCCACCTGCCGCTCGGCCGACCGCTCCGGGGCGGTGGTCGCCGTCCGGCCCCGGCCCCGCAGGAGCGGCTGGCGCAGCGTCAGGGAGAAGGTGCCCAGGTTGGCCGCGGGGTCGCCGCCCGTCTCCTCCGTGCGCAGCAGCCGGAGCTGGGGCTCCAGGGAGAAGCCCGAACGGAACCGCCGGGCCATCCCCACGGTGTTGCCGAGGACGCGGACGTCCTGGCTCGTGCCGTCCGCGAGCGGGTTGTCGGTCTCCTCCTGCCGGAGGCTGGTGCTGAAGAGGGAGTCGAAGGTGCCCCGGGACGCCAGGAGCACGCCGCGGGACGACCGGAGCCGCGCCTCGGAGATCGCGAGGTTCGGGTCGTTGGCGAGCATCATCCGGACGGACTCCACGAGGCCGAGGCCGTCCGCGGGAGCCGGCTCGGCCTCAGCTCCCCAGACCGGCCGGCAGATTGCAGCCAGAACGAGAGCGGCGGCCAAGCTTCTCATTCCCCTCAAGGTCTCCTAGGCTAGCAGCATGAATTTGCGCTTTCAAGCGGATACCCTCGCGAGCTTCGGCGCCTCCCCGGGGGAGACCGAGGAGCTGCTCTCGTATAACACCAACCTCTTCGACCTCGGAGCCCTCGCCGGAACGGAGCTCCCCCTGCCGGACGAGCCGTTCGTCGCCGTCTGGGAAGATTGGGAGAGGCAGGCGCGGGAGCGGGGGGCGTTCGCGGTTCTCCGAGAGCACCTGCCGCAGCTCCGGTTCCCGATCCGGGAGGGGATCAGCGGGACCGAGGCGTACCGGGCCGCGACGTTGCGGGGGGTGCCTCCCGAAGAGATCCCCGAGGCGACCGGCCTTGCGCTCCCCCGCCCCGAGCTCGTCGAGATCGTGCTCCATAAGAGCCCGGCCGGGCGCATCCCGCTCGTCATCGTGAGGGGACGCGAGGAGTTCGTGGCCCTGCTCCGGGCGATCGCCCGGAAGAACGAGCCGGCGCCGGTGCCCGACGCGCAGGGGGCGCTCATGATCTCCGGCTACAACAACTGGACGCGAATCCACGCGCTCGGCGCGGAATTCCGGCGCCTCCAGGCGCAGAAGGAGCTGTACCAGGACCGCTTCATCCTGCTCTCGAACGGCCCCTACAGCGCCGTGCCCGCGGCCGACCTGGGGCTTTCCGAGGAGGAGTGGCGCGAGATGTCGCTCGTCCTCCGCCGGGAGCACGAGTGCACGCACTACCTGACCCGGCGCCTCTTCGGCTCGATGCGCAACAACGTGCTGGACGAGATCCTGGCCGACTATGCGGGAATTACCGCCGCAGCCGGCCGGTTCCGGGAGGACTGGCTCCTCCGTTTCCTCTACGCCCGCCTGGACCTCTACCGGGGGGACCCGCCGCTGTCGGACGGCGCGTTCCGGGTGCTCCGCTCGCTCCTCGAAGCGGCGGCCGGAAATATCGAGCGGTGGGACGGTCCCGGGGACCGGACGGCCCGGGTCCTGACGCTGGCTTCGCTCCGGCTGGAGGATCTGGCCGCTAACCGGCTACCAGCTCATGCCGGTGCGAATGAGCCCGGACGCGGCGAGCCGGCCTAAGGGCTGCGAAAAGAAGTAGCCCTGGCCGAACTGGCAGGAGAGGGCGCGCAGGCGGGTGACCTGCTCGGCGGTCTCGATCCCCTCGGCGGCGACGTCCATCCGGAGAGTGCGGGCGAGCGTCACGATCGTGCCCACGATCTCCGAGCGCTCGTCCCCGAGATCCATCTCGCTGATGAAGGAGCGGTCGATCTTCAAGGCGTCCACCGGCAGGCGGTGCAGGTAGCTCAGGGAGGAGTAGCCGGTGCCGAAGTCGTCGATGTAGAGCTTGACCCCGAGCGCGCGCAAGTCGAGGAGCTTCGCGATCGCCCCCTCCGCCTGCTCCATGATGGTGCTCTCGGTGATCTCCAGGCGCAGGCTCCCCGGCCGGACTCCGGTCTTCGCCAGGATCTCCTCGATCCGCTGGACCAGGTCCGCCTGCATGAACTGCTTGCCCGAGAGGTTCACGGTGACGGCGAGGCAGCCGCCGGCCCGGGGGAGCGCCTGCCAGTCCGCCAGTTGCCGGCAGGCTTCCAGAAGCACCCACCAGCCGATGGGGACGATCAGCCCCGTGTCCTCGGCGACCGGCACGAAGTTGTCGGGAAGGAGGAGACCCCGGCGCGGATGCCGCCACCGCAGCAGGGCTTCGAAGGCATCGATCCGGCCGCTCGCGAGCGAGACGATGGGCTGGTAGTGGATCTCGAACTCGCACCGGTCGAGGGCCCGCCGGAGGTCGTTCTCGAGCTCCAGGAGGGCCACCGCCCGGTCGTGCATGCACCGGTCGAAGACGGCGTCTTTCGCCTTGCCCGAGGTCTTGGCACCGTACATGGCCGTGTCCGCGTCGCGCAGGACGTCCTCCGGACGGTCGTAGTCCCCGTCCGCGCCCAGCGTGATCCCCAGGCTCATGGTGACGAACACCTCGTGGCCCTGGACCTTGAACGGCTGCGCCATCGCCCGGTGCATCCGCTGGGCGACCTGGACGGCGTGATCGACGTCGGCCACCTCGTCGAGCAGGATGGTGAACTCGTCCCCCCCGAGGCGGGCCACCGTGTCTCCGGGCCGCAGGCAGGATTCGAGGCGCCGGGCCACCGCGATCAGCAGCTCGTCGCCCGCGCTGTGCCCCAGGCTGTCGTTGACGTTCTTGAAGCGGTCCAAGTCGATGAACAGGACGGCGAAGGTGTAGCTCAACCGCCGCTTGGCATGGGCGATCGCCATGCCCAGACGGTCCATGAACAGCGCGCGGTTGGGCAGCCCCGTCAGGGGATCGTGGAAGGCATCGTGGAGGAGGCGCTCCTCGGCGGCCTTGCGGACGGTGATGTCCGCCTGCGAGCCCGCCATCCGGCAGACCTCGCCCGTCTCGTTGCGCACGGCGAGGCCCCGCGTCAGGACCCAGCGCCAGGTGCCGTCCCGGTGGAGCATCCGGTGCTCGCTCTCGAAGTCCGGCGCGCAGCCGGCGAGATGCGCCGAGAGCGCGAGCTCGACCGCGGCGCGGTCGGCCGGATGCACCCGGTCGAACCACTCCGCCGGGATGTCGCCGATCTCCGCCTCGCCGTAGCCGAGCATGGACTTCCAACGGGACGAAAAGTAGATCCGTCCGCTCTTGAAGTCCCAATCCCACAGGCCGTCCTTGGCCCCGGAGACCGCGAGCGCGTAACGCTCCTGGCTCTCCCGCAGGGCCACCTCGGCCCGCTTGCGCTCCAGCGCGTAACGGATCGCGCGGCCCAGGAGCCCGCTGTCCACCGCCTTCTTGACGAGGTAGTCCTGCGCCCCCTCCCGCACGGCCCGCACCGCCAGATCCTCGTCGTCGTGCCCCGTCATCAGGATGATCGGCAGGTCCGGGGCCTCGCGGCTGATCCGAGTCAGGGAATCGAGCGAGCCCGGCCGCGTGTCGGGGAGCGACACGTCGAGGAGGACGACGTCCACCTTGCCGTTCCCGCGCAGGTATTCGAGGGCGGCCGAGACGCGGTCGCGCGCCGTGAGCTTGAAGGGGTTGAGAGCGGATCTGTCCAGCAGCTTCCGGATCAGGCGAGCATCACCCGGATTGTCTTCCACCAGCAGGATTGTGATCGGTTCGCCGGGCGACATACGGCGGCTCCACGCACGCCAGCCAGTGAGACAGCGCCCGCTGGCGTGCAAGATGAAGGACGTTGTAGAAAAACCGAGATGCTGCCGAAATCCGCGAGATCATAACACATCGTTCGCGGACACCCTTTTTTTCTAAGGCAAGGGATCTTCGGCCGCGGGGATCGCGAAGAAGAAGATCGATCCGTGGTCCGGCGCGGGCTCGACCCAGATGCGGCCGCCGTGATGCTCGACGATCCTCTTGCAGAGGGCGAGGCCGATCCCGCTGCCCGGAACCTCGGGCTGGAGGCGCCTGAAGAGGAGGAAGATGGACTCCGCGTCCGCGGGAGCGATGCCGATCCCGTGGTCCCGCACGGAGAAGACCTGCTCGCCGCCTCTCCTCTCCGCGGCGACGTGGATCCGGGGCGGCTCCCCGCCGTGGAACTTCAAGGCGTTGCCGATCAGGTTCTGGAAGAGCTGCACGATCTGGACGGGATCGGCCTCGATCACCGGCAGCGGAGAGCGCGTGATCGCGGCGCCGCTCTCCTCGACGGCGGCCCGGAGGTTCGCCAACGCCTCGTCGAGCAGCCCGTCGGCGCTGATTTTCACGCTCCGCCGTTCCCGGCTCTCCACGCGGGAGAACGCCAGCAGGTCGTCGATCAGCACCCGAAGCCTCCGCGCGGCGGAGACGACGAGGTCGATCGACTCCTCCTCTCCGGGGGCGAGCCGGCCCTCGAAGTCCTCCCGGAGCATCTGCGCGTAGCGCTCCATCATCCGCACCGGCTCCTGCAACTCGTGCGAGGCGACCGAGGCGAACTGCTGGAGATCCTCGTTCGCCCGCCTGAGCTCCGCCGACCGCCGGGCCAGATCCTCCTCGGCCTCTTTGCGGACGGTGACGTCCTCGACCAGGCCGTCGACCCGGGCTCCGTCGGCGCTCCGGGCGAGCGCGCCGATCACCTCGACCCG
>DATHUD010000757.1:0-5222 GCA_035462575.1 Thermoanaerobaculia bacterium
GTCGAGACCGCCGCCTGGGCGCTTCTGCGCCGCTACGGGGTGGTCTTCCGGAAGCTCCTCGAGCGGGAGACGCTGCTACCCCCCTGGCGGGATCTCCTCCGGGTGCTCCGGCGCCTGGAGGCCCGGGGCGAGATCCGGGGAGGCCGTTTCGTGGACGGCTTCTCGGGCGAGCAGTACGCCCTTTCAGACGCCGTGGGCCGCCTGCGGTCGCTGCGCAAGAAGCCGCGCGCGGGCACCCTCGTCTCGGTGAGCGCCGCCGACCCGCTGAACCTCGTGGGGATCGCCACCCCCGGCGACCGCCTCCCCGCGCTGACTGGCAACCGTCTCCTCTACAAGGACGGCGCGCCCCTGGCCGTCCTCGAAGGCAAGGAGACCCGCTTCCTCGTGGACGTGGACAATGCCACCCGCTGGCAGGCCCAGAACGCCCTCGTGCGCCGGAGCGTGGCGCCGAAGCTCAAGGCATATCTGGGGCGGTCGGCGTAAAGGTTTTGGTTTTGCGTTGAAAAAACCGCTCACTCGAATCGCCAGACACGCTGATCACCCGCCCCTCCAAAGCCGTTTCTCCTCGGGAACAGAAAGCATTCTAAAGTGGCACACCTCTTGCGATGAGAGGGGTTGAGGTGGGTCGGCGGCGCGATTCGGTCAACCCGGGTGCTCTCTGGACGCTGCCGATCCAATCTCCATTTCCTCCGGTCTCCTCCAGGGAAATTCAAACAGGGAAAGGAGCTTCAGACAAATGGCCGAGACCATGAAAGACCGAATCTTCAATCGCGTGGGGAGCCGCCTGGGCGGCAAGAGCCTCAACGTGGGCAAAATGGAACGCTGGGCCTCCGTGCTGGGCGGCGCGGCCCTCGCGGCTTACGCCTTGAAGCGGCGCGGCCGGGGCGGCATGGGCCTCGCTCTGGCCGGCGCCCCTCTCCTCTGGCGCGGCGCCACGGGCCACTGCGCCGTCTACGAGAAGATGGGGATCGACCGGGTCCACGGGACTGCGCTCGCCCCGCGGGATCTCTCCCCCAGCAACACGACCTCCGCCTTCTCCTCCCCGGCTTCGACGTCGACCTCTGCCCTTTCGGAGGACGCCGCGGTTCACGGCAACGAGAGGGAGTTCCTCGGAACAGCGTCGGGCGTCACCCGGCCGGCTTCCGAGCAGTTCTGAGCGGAAGGAACACGGGCGAACACGGATTTTCACGGACGAACACGGACAGCCAGAACGAGAGCTCTGATGTCCGTGGAAGGTCCGTGTCAGTCCGTGCTCGTCCTTTCTGCCAAGGCGTTACCTTCCCGAGTCGGACTCCTCGAGCTCGACTTCCAGGTCCAGATCCTCGCCGGCCTCGACGTCGAAGTCCATCTCCTGGCTTTGGTGGCCCGGGCGGACCACGGCCAGGCGGTGCTTGCCGGGCTCGAGCACGAGGCCGGCGCGCAGGCGGGCGAGATCCGAGCCGGTGCCCACGAACTTGCCGTCGAGATAGACCGAGGCGTCCTCCGGCTCGATCTCCAGCCGCACGCGGCCGGTCGAGGCCTCGTCGCCGCCGCCCCGGATCGACTCCCGGTCTTCGTCGTCTTGGTCGGCCGGTCGCTCGCGGCGGCGCCGGTCGCGCCAGTCGCGCCAGTCGTCGTCCTCGTCGCCCCGCTCGCCGCGGTCGATCCTCTCGGACCTCTCCCGCTCGTAGCGGAGGCGCTCGTCACGCCGGTCGTGGGTCTTGGTGACCAGATCCTCGGGCCGCGTGGACTCGCCGGGCTCCATGCGGTCGTCGACCGCCATCACGACGCCCGGGTAGATCGTGATCTGCCGGGCGATGGTGCGGTAGCCCTCCCGGTAGAGGACGAGGTCGTAGGTGCCCTTGGGCAGCCACAGGTACTGCGGCCAGCCGTCGTAGGAGTCCACGCGGCCGATGTACTGGCCGTCGACGAACACCTCGGTCTTGGCCGGGCTCACGTCGAGGTCGAGCGCGCCGGCGTCGCCGGAGGCGCGGTAGTCGCGGGCGGTGTACCCGGGGTACCAGTAGTCGTACGGACCCCAGAAGTACCACCACCAGCTCGGGCCCCAGTAGCGGCCGGGACCGTAGTAGCCGCCATAGCCACCGTAGTAGCCGCCATAGTACCCGCCGTAATAGCCGCCGCCGCGGCGGCCTCCCCGGCGGTGGGAAGGCTGGCGGTCCGGGGAATCGTCTCCCGACCTCGGAACGGCGCGGCGCCCGTTGTCCCCGCGGTCGCTGCTGTCGCTGCCCCGGCTGCCGCTGTCGCCAGACGGTTGCGACGGCGGGGTGTAGCTCGGCGCGCTCGGCACGGACCTCGGTTCCGCGTGCCTCCCGGCGTCGCCGCTGTCGGTCGGCCGGCTCCGCTCCCGTTGAGCCGTCAAGGGCAGGCTGGACGCGAGCAGCATGGAGGCCGCCAGGACCGGGAGCACGGTCCGGTCAAGGCGCCAGGCGGCTGCTCGTCTCTGAGTGATCATGGATGCTCTCCTTTTCCTTCTCCGCGCCCTCTTGGGACCAGGCGCGGTGTAGACCTCTGATGTAGTGGTACCGAAGCACTTCCTCCCACAACTTCGGAGTAGCGATCGGCCCATTTTGCAAAGCACGCACCAGCCATTCCCGCCACTTCTGGGGACCCTCCGCCGGAATCGGCGGCGGCCCGTCCGGGCCGAGTCCCAGGAAAGGGCCCATCTCCGGGTGGAGACGGTGGAAGACGACCGCGCAGTAGCCCGCCTTCTCCTGGCGCGCACAGAAGCGGGCGAAGTCTGTCGGATGGTCGTGCGCCACGGTGGCCGCGGGCTCGTAGACGATCCGTAAGCCTCGCTTTTTCAAGCGGTAGGAGAGCTCGATGTCCTCCCACGCCGCGTAGGGGAAGCGCAGGTCGAAGGGCTCCGCGAGGAGCAGATCCCGCGGCAGGGAGAGGTTCGAGGTGTATAGAAAATTGAACGGTACGTCTTCTTTATCGCGGATCAGGGCGTAGCCGAACTGGAGCCCGTGCTCGTTGATGTAGCGCAGGAACGGGGTGAGATTCATCCGCCGGTGCCAGCCGGTGTAGCCGATCACGGCGAGATACGGGTCGTCTCCGCGCCTCCGGTGGGCCTCCCGGTGGGTTGCCAACCATCCCGCGGAAGGGACGGTGTCGTCCCCCAGAAAGGCCACCCAGCGCCCCGACGCCGCGGCCACGCCGGTGTTCCTCGCCGCCGCCGGACCGTGGTTCTTCTGGCTGAGGATGCGCACCGGCACCCGGAAGGTCCGCGCCCGCAGCCAGTCGGAGGTGCCGTCGGTCGAGCCGTCGTCCACCACCACGATCTCGAACGGAGGACCACCCTCCTGGAGCTCCAGATTCTGGAGCACCTCGGAGAGGACCTCCAGCCGGTTGTGGGTCGGGATGACCACGGAAAATTCAGGCGGCACCATACAGGGAAGATTACCCCACTCCCGCCGCGCCGGGGCCTCGGCTAGAATCCCCCGCCCCGGCCCGGCTGGCAAGGCCGTGCCGGAACCCTGTATCCTCTTGGGAGAATCATGTCCGCCTTGACGCACCTCGAATTCCATCGGACCGGAATCGGCCTCGTGCCGGAAGCGCCGGGAGACTCGCACGCCGCCATCTACGTCGCCCGGGTTCCGGGCGGCTCGTCCCCCTTGAAGTCCTGCACCTGCGGGGCGAAGAACCGCACGTGCGACCACCTGAAGGCGCTCTCGAAGGCGGTGGCGGACGTCCAGCGCCTGTTTTCCGCCCGCGGCTGGGAGGAGGCCTTCGAGGCGTCCGTCTGGCACCGGCTGGCGCGCCTGCTCTTTGAAGGGAACCCCCAGGCGTCCGCCAAGGCCCGGGTTCTCCGGGTTCCCCGCGAGGAGGGGACGGTCGTCCGCGTCACCTCCCCGGCCGGGGACGAGCTCGCCGAATACCTCGACGCCTCCCCCGCGCGGGTTCGGTTCCTCGAACGGACCGGCAAGGTCGCCGGAGGCGACGGGGTGTTCGACCGCGCCGGGCTCCTGGAGCGGCTCGCCCTCTTCCAGTCGACCGAACAGGAACGCCTCTTCCACAAGGCCGGGATGAAGACCCAGCGCCAGGCGTGGGAAGACAGCTTCTGGCACCGCCTCGCCTACCACTGCGTCCGCGAATTCGAGGGCGAGGGCGGCCGGGGCACCTTCCACCCGGCGATCGACGAGGGCGACGGCCGCTTCACCTTCACCTTCCACCGCTCGGGCGGGGAGCCGGTCGTGCGCTTCTCCGTGCCGCGCGACCGCGTCCGCGCCGCGCTCCAGCTCCTGGCCGCCGAGTACCCGGAGCAGGAGGACCTCGCGGTCCGGCCGATCCCTCTCCTGTCCATCTTCCGGGTGACCCAGGAGACCGAGCTCGACCTCGAAGTGCGCCCCGTGATCCGCGCCCTCCAGGCGAACGGCGAGGAGAAGTTCTACGAGCGGCGCGACTTCGAGAAGTTCCGCTATGGCCACCTCGTCTACATCCCGGAGCTCGGCGTGCTGGCCGAGCTGGAGCGCGAGGGCAAGGAGCGGAAGTTCCGCGCCCCGGTCTCCATGAAGCTCCAGCGGAGCCAGGTCGCGGCGTACCTGGACGAGCACCGCGAGGCGCTGGGCGAGGGGCTCCTGGTCCTCGACGAGCCCCTGCGCGACCGCCGGATCTGGAAAGAGGCGGAGCACCTCCGGATCGCGGCCGTGGACTTCGACGCGGCGATCGAGCGGAGCTGGCTCTGGCTCGCCGTCGAGTACGGCTTCGGCAACGACGCGGTCTCGCTCGCCCGCATCCTCGAAGCCCGGCGGGACGGCGTGCCGTACCTCGAAACCGCGGGCGGGTGGATCGACCTCTCGGCCTTCACGGCGCTCGACGGCCTCCTCGAACGGCTGGATGGCGAGGCCATCCAGGGGGACCGGCTGTGCCTGCCCGTCTCCGAGCTGCTGCGCCTCCAGGCCGAGACCGGCAAGCCCGTAGAGATCGCGGCCGGCGGGGCCGACGCGGCGCTCCTCTCCCGCCTCCTGGAGCTCCGGCCCGCCGCGCCCTGTGGCGACCTCCGGGGGGTCGCGACGGCGCTCCGGTCCTATCAGCGGACCGGCGTGGACTGGCTCCTCTTCCTCTGGGAAAACCGCCTCTCCGGCCTCCTCTGCGATGACATGGGCCTCGGCAAGACGCTCCAGACGATCGCGTTGATGGTCTCGCTCCTCGAGCGCGGCGCCGCCTCCGAACCGTTCCTCGTGGCCTGCCCGACCTCGGTCCTCCCGCACTGGCGCGCCCAG
>DATHUD010000758.1:0-12119 GCA_035462575.1 Thermoanaerobaculia bacterium
CCTCGCCGAAGGGGGGAGCCGTGTGGACGAGCCCGGTGCCCTCGGTCTCCGTCACGTAGTCGCCGAGCACCACCCGCCCCGGCACCTCGGGAGCGAAGAAGTCGAACAGCCGGTCGTAGATCAGCCCCTCGAGGTCCCGCCCCTGGAAGCGGGCGAGGACCGGCCCCGCCTCCCGCAGGTCGATCTGCCGGCGCTTGCCCTCCTCCTCGACCACGAGGGGGACGGGCGTCTCCAGCCGGTCTCCGAAGATCAGGATCTGCCCGGGCCGCGCCGGGTTCTCGATGGCCTTATAGAGAAGGTCGGGATGGGCCGCGAGGCCCACGTTCGCGAGGGTGGTCCAGGGGGTCGTCGTCCAGGCGACCAGCATCACGTCGCCCTGGACCTCCCACTCCTGCCCCTCGACGGTTTTGAGGCTCTGCCCGGGCCGGGCGTGGAAGAGCGTCCAGATGGACGGGTCGTCCGCCTCCTTGTAGTTCTGGGCCACCTCGTGGCTCGACAGGGTCGTGCCGCACCGGGCGCAGTAGGGCTGGATCTTGTAGCCCTCGGAGAGGAGCCCGCGCTTCGAAAGCTCCGAGAGCGCCCACCAGACCGACTCGATGTACTTGTTCTTGTACGTGTAGTAGGCGTTGTCCAAGTCGACCCAGTAGCCGATCCGCTCGGTCATCACCCGCCACTGCTTCTCGTAGGTGTGGACGCTGTCGAGGCACGCCTTGTTGAACTCGGCGATGCCGTACTCTTCGATCTGCTGCTTGCCCGAGAAGCCCAGCCGCTTCTCGACCTCGATCTCGACCGCGAGGCCATGGGTGTCCCACCCGGCCTTTCGGGCCACGTGGTACCCGCGCATGGTGCGGTACCGGGGGAAGACGTCCTTCACCACCCGGGTGACCACGTGCCCCACGTGAGGCACGTTGTTCGCCGTCGGAGGGCCCTCGAAGAACACGAAATTGCCCTGGGGGGAAGGCTTCGCCAGGCTCTTTTCAAAGACGCCCCGCTCCCTCCACTCCAGGAGAACCTCCTGCTCGAGCCGGGGAAAGGGATACCCGCCCGGGACATCGGGAAATCGTCGGTCGCTCATCAGGAATCCTCACAGCGCCGCGGCTCCCGGAGACGGGGTGCGGCAAAGAAGGGGTATTGTACTGGAAGCCGGAGGGTGAGCCCCCAAGCGGGATTTTGGGTTTGGCTCAGGACTCCTCGGTCTCGCGCCGGAATTCCCGAGCCGCCTCATCCGCCCAAGCCCTTTCGCAGGCCTTCCGGAAATTTTCGGGGGACACCGGCCCCGGCGTCTTGATGAACTTCTCCAAGACCCCTCGCAACGAGCGTTTGTGCTCAGAGGGGTAGGCGCAGGTTTCCATAGGGTCGTCCATACGAGTTGGACCGGATCGAACCACTTGATCCCGTTCCCGGTTCACGTGCTATAGTAGCGTCCATGGGAGCCAAGCCACTCCGCGACAGGAAGCATGAAGACCTTGAGACCCTGAGCGGGGGATCTCTCTCCGGGTCCACTCGTCGCGAGGACGAGAAGACCGCTTTCCCATTGCGCTGGATCTCGAAGCCGATGGGAGCCTTGGTCGACCTTGAGGACAAAGAAGCGCTCTATGCCATCCTGGATCATGAGGGGAGAGTTGGGTTATAGCCTGGATGCAAACGTCCTTCTCCATGCCTCGAATCTCAGGAGCCCATGGCATCGCGAGGCGACTGAATTCCTCAAGAAATGTACGGAAGCCGATGAGATTCTCTGGCTGGCTTGGCCGACGGTCATGGCCTACCTCAGGATCTCCACGCATCCGAGCATTTTCTCCACTCCGCTTCACCCCGCCGAAGCGGAAGAAAACATAGGAACACTCCTCGGTCTTCCGCAAGTGCGTCTTCTCTCTGAAGACCATCGATTCTGGTGGACCTATCGCAGCGTGACCTCGGAATCAACGGCCCGCGGGAATCTCGTTCCGGACACCCATCTCGCAGCACTGCTCCTCTGTCACGGCGTGAAAACCCTGTACACCAAGGATCGGGATTTTCAGCGCTTCGGATTTCTGGAGGTTCGGGAACCCTTTTAGCTGCGGTGGCGACGCCTCAGTCGGACTCAGGCAGTCCCGCGATGAAGCGCTCTAGGGCGCGGCAGAAGAGCGCGGGGGTTTCGGCGTGGGGGAGGCTTCCGCTGCCCTCGAAGATTTCGATCTCGGCGTCGGGCAGCTCGCGGCTCCAGCCGGCGGCGCCGTCGGGCGAGGGGGATTTGCCCTGGCGGCCCCAGGCGAGCCAGACGGGGACGTCCAGGTGGCCCAGGATGTCCATGACGTCGTGATGGAGGCGCCCTCCGGCGTGGGCGGCCAGGGCGGCGCGGGTCCCTTTCACGTGGGCGGTCCGGTAGTGGTGCTCGAGGAGGGCGGCGTCCACCCGCTCGGGCGCGGCGTAGACCTCTTTCCTCAGGTGATGCTCCAGCGCCGAGCGGCCGGTCAGGAGGTCGAGCACCACGGAGCCGAGGAAGGGGAGGCGGAGGACCCGGGCGACGAAGCCCTGGCCCGCATCCTTGCCGTCCAGGTCCGGCGGGGAGACGAGGGCGACCGCCCGGACGAGCTCGGGGTCTTCCGCGGCGAGCCGGGCCACGTAGGCGGCGGGCAGGCCGGCGGCGACGACCACGGCGGGCTCGCGCACCACGGCGGTCAGGAAGTCCTCGATGGCCTTGAGGTAGACGTCGGGGGACTGGCTGCCGGCTCCCTCGGAGCGGCCCCAGCCGGGGAGGTCGGGGACGTAGACGCAGTGGTGGTCCGCGAGGATCTCGGCGACGCCCCGCCACTGGTTGGCGTCGTAGCCCGGGCCGAAGGCGTGGAGGAGGACCACCGGGCTCCCCGCCCCCATCTCCTGGAAGACGATCTCGCTGAAGCGGCCGGCGTAGCGGTGGGCCCGGCCCCAGCGGTGAGCCTGCGGAGCCTCCGCCCGCCGCCTCAAGAGCGCGGCCGCCGCCACGGGGACTCCGACCGCGACTCCCGCGATCAGCAGGCCCTTGACCAGCCGCCGGGTGCCGTTCGTCTCCAGGGAGCGTCCCGTTCCTCTCATGGAGAGTGAGGATACCACGCGCTATAATTCAACTTTCGACCGGAGACCCCATATGCCCGTTCGTCCTATTGTCCGGCTCGGCCATCCTTCGTTGCGCACCCCGGCGCGGCCGGTGGCGCCGGGTCAGATCGCGTCCGCGGAGATCCAGACGCTGATCGACGACATGATCGACACGATGCGCGAGGCCCGGGGTGTCGGCCTCGCGGCCCCGCAGGTGGCCTCGGAGGCGCAGATCTTCGTCTATGAGGCCGCGAGCCCGCCCGACCGGATCGACGCGATCCCGCTCCAGGTGGTCGTCAACCCCATGATCAGCCCGCACTCGCGGGAGCTGGTCTACGACTGGGAGGGGTGCCTCTCGATCCCCGACCTGCGGGGGCTCGTGCCCAGGCACGGGGAGGTCCGCGTCCAGGGGCTGGACCGCGAGGGCAAGCCGGTCGACTACATCGTCACCGGATTCGAGGCCCGCATCGTCCAGCACGAGTACGACCACCTGAACGCGGTCATCTTCCTCGACCGGATGCGCGACCTCCGCTCGCTGGCGTACACGGCGGAGTGGGAGAGCTTCATGGCGGGCGAGAACGAGGACCTCGACGAGACCGCGGTCGGCTGAGTGGCCCGCGAGCTCGTGGTCCTCTGGGCCGGACGGCACCAGCGCTCCCACTGGGAAGAGATCTGCGCGTCCTATAGGAAGCGCATCGGGCACATGGCCACGGTGCGGGACGTGCCCGTCCGCGCCCGGGCCGGGGCGGAAGACCCGCAGCGCCGCAAGATCGAGGGCCAGGCGCTCCTCGCGGCGGTCCCCCCCTCCGCCTGGACGTTCGCCCTGGACAGCCGGGGCGAGGCGATCTCCTCCGAGCAGCTCGCCGCCCGGCTCGCGCGCCTCAAGGCCGAGTGGCCGCACCCGCTGGCCTTTCTCATCGGCTCGGACCTGGGGCTCGATCCCGCGGTGCTCGACGCCGCCCGCTTCGTCCTCTCCTTCGGCCCCATGACCCTGTCCCACGAGCTGGCACGTGTCGTGCTATACGAACAGCTCTACCGTGCGCTCTCGATCGAGGCTGGAATGAGCTATCATCGCGAGCCCTTGTAGGCTGTATCATAGGGAACTTTTTTGAATTGCCCCTCGTGAAAGGAGACAGCAAGCGTGGCCAAATCACAGAAGGCCGAGGCAGCCGCTGAAGTGCCCCAGGAAGGGTACAAGGCTCTTCGCGAGCGCTTGGATACGCAGCGCCAGGAAATCCTGGACATGTACAAACAGGACATCCGGGCGGGGCAGGAGTCGGCGGACGACGGGACCGAGGACATCGTGGACCGGGCGAACAACGCCTACAATCGGGAGCTGATGTTCTCGCTCTCGGACACCGAGCGGCAGATGGTGCTCCAGATCGAGGCCGCTTTGCGCCGGATGGACGACGGGGTGTACGGCCGCTGCACGAACTGCGGCAATACGATCAACATGAGAAGGCTGGAGGCTGTGCCCTACGCGCGTTTCTGCATCGACTGCCAGGAGCTCGCGGAGAAGGGACTGCTCGAAAACGAGCCTTGACGCATAGAGATCTCGAGCTTCGCGAGGAGGTCCGGCCGGCCGGGCCTCCTCGCTGTCGTTTTCGGCGGTAAGCTCCTGTCATGACCGCGTCCGTCGAGACCTTCCTTTCCAACCTGACCCGCCAGGGAACGCCGCCCCAGGTCTGCCTCGTCCATGGGGACCTGGTGCTGGCCGAGCCGGCGGCGCGCCGGGCCGCCGAGGTGCTGGGCAAGGCCTCGGGCGTCTCCGCCGACGCGATCGAGACGCACCGCCGGCCTCCGTCGCTCTCCCGCCTGCTCCAGGATCTCCGCACCTTTTCCCTCTTCGCCTCGGCCAAGGTGGTCCTGGCCGTGGACACGGCGATCTTCGCGGACAAGAACGCCGCCGGGGAGCTGATCGACGACGCGGCGGAGGCGCTCCCCTTGAAGTCCGAGGGCTCGCTCGCCGGGCGGGAGCGCCAGGCGGCGTCGCGTCTCCTCCAGGCCCTCCACCTTTTCGAGATCGATCCCTACGCCGGCACGCCCGAGCGGGCGCTCGCGGACCTGCCGGCCTGGGTGCTCGAAGGGGGGAAGGCCCGGCGGGGCGCAGGGTCCCGGGCGCGGAGCAAGAAGCAGGTGGAGGAGCTGCGGGCCGGGCTCGCCGCTCTCCTCGAAGCGGCGCGGCGGGAGGAGATCCAGGGGTTGGGAGAGGGCGAGCTGTCGGACCTCTCCGAGGTGGTCCGGGGCGGCCTGCCGCCCGGGCACATCCTGGTGCTCGCCGAGAGCGCCGTGGCCGTGGACCATCCGCTCGTCCGCCTGCTCGCGGAGCGCGGGGTCGTGCTGGAGCTGGGGCGGGTCGAGTCCGAAAAGGGGAGCTGGCAGGGGATCGACCTCCTGGCCGAGGAGCTCGGGCGGCAGACGGGCGTGGGGATCGCGCCCGACGCGCTGTCCGAGCTCGCCCGCCGCACGCTGCGCCAGGAGAGCGACGGAAAGGGCCGGGGGACCGGCGGCGTCGATTCCGACTCGACCGCCCGGTTCGCGGGCGAATACCGGAAGCTCGCGAACCTGGCCGGCGGGCGCATCGACCGCAAGCTCGTCGAGCAGGCGGTGGAGGACCGCGGGGAGGAGGACGTCTGGCAGCTCCTGGACGCCATTGCCGAGGGGCGCGGCGGCGAGGCCCTGGACCGCCTCCGCCGCATGATGGCCTCGGCGGACGATCCCCTGGCGTCGCGGCTCTCCTTCTTCTCGCTCCTCGCCTCCTTCTGCCGCCAGCTCACCGCGGTCCGGGGCATGATGCGGGTGGCCCGCGTGCCCGGAGGCGAATCCAACTACTACAAGTTCAAGAACAGCCACGCCCCCGCGCTCCAGGCGGACATCCCGACCGGCGGCAAGAACCCGCTGGCCGGCCTCCACCCCTTCCGGCTCCACCGCGCCTATCTCGCGGCCTCCCGCCTCCCCGACGCCCTCGTGGCGAAGCTCCCCGCGGACGTTCTGGAGACCGAGCTCCAGTTGAAGGGCGAGACCGCCGAGGCCGATGTGGCCCTGGCGCGTTTTGTCGCCCGTCTGAGTGCCGCCGCCCGGCGGTAGCTCAACCTTTGTTCAAGCCTCATTTCCCGTCCAGGCGTGTGAAGTGCGGCCTTCCGCGGCTCGTTTTTCCTCCTCTGGTGTCACTCTTCTTTCTAGGTGGTTTTCTTCGCCGGCCATAAAGGCCGCGGTAGAGAAACCCGGAGAAGGAGAGGAATCCCATGTCTTCCAAGCTTCGCTCGACCGCCGTTGCTCTCGTCCTCGCCCTCGTCACCGCGACCGCCGCGCAGGCCCTGCCCCTGTCATTCCAGGTCCGGGGAGGGGAGAGCCTCCTGGAGAGTGCCTGGGGATGGCTTGCCTCTCTGTTCCTGCCCCATGAGCATCTCTCCGCCAACGTGGGCAAGGCGGGAGGGATGATGGACCCCGACGGCGACAAGGCCGGAGGGATGATGGATCCCAACGGCCTGACCACGGAAGCCGCGCCGATTGGGTTTGGGCTCGATGCCGGCGGGATGATGGACCCGGACGGCCTGAGATAAGGAAAACTCCCCCTCCATGGGGCGTCGGCTGGCTCCTGTGAGGAGGCTGGCGCCCATGGCTCTTCTTCGATTTCCCTCCTTGTTGTCCCGCTTTGGGCCTCTGCGGTGACCACTCTTTGTAGAGAGAGCACATCAGCCCTGGTCATGGAAGACTCAGAGAACGCCTGTACCGAGATCCTGGTGCGCCTCCGGCCCGTGCTGGAGAGGATCTTCGCTACGTACGGGATCTCCGAGCAGGAAGCGCAGGAGATGGTGGAGCAGTCCTGCTTCCTCCTCATAGGCAAGAGGCCGATGCGCCAGGACCCGGAGGGATGGTTGTTGAGAACTATTATTGAGAAATGCCAGAGATCGAGAGAGGAGGCGGCCGTTGAAGATCCATCCGAATGACGCGCTGCTCGAAGAGCTGTTGCTGGCGTTGGGGAGCGAGCATCGCACGCTCCTGGAGCACGCGCTCGACTGCTCCTACTGCCGCGCCCGGCTCCACTCCCTCCCCAGCCCTGAGCGCGGGAAGGGAGCGGAGCGGATCGCGAAGGTCCTGGGATGGCTGAGGGCGTCCGATTATGAGGAGTCCCTTGAACGCAGCACCAAAGACCTGAAAAGCCGGGAGCTCGCGTTGCGGAAGGAAAGGAACGAGGCTCCGGCCTTGTATGTCGAGCTGACGGAGCTTCCGTCCGGGCAGCGCGAGTTCCTCCTCCGCAATGTCCCGCGCTTCCACACCTGGGGGCTGTTCGAGCTTCTCGTCCAGCGGAGCTGGGAGATGGCGGTCGGCTCCCCGGCGTATTCGGAGGAGCTTGCGCGGCTCGCCATCCTGGTCTCCGAATGCCTGCGCCCGGACGCCTACAACATGGAGCTCGTGGAAGACCTGCGGGCCCGGGCCTGGGCCTACATCGGCAACGCGCAACGCGTGCGGTCCGACCTCCAGGGGGCGGAGCAGTCGTTCGAGGTCGCCTACTACCATCTCCAGAAGGGGACCCGGGAGCTCCTGGAGCGGGCGATCTTCCTTGACCTCAAGGCCTCCCTCCTGAGGGACCAGCGCCGGTTCGACGGAGCCACCCGCCTCCTGCGGCGGGCGATCTCGATCTTCCTCCAGGAGGGGGAGGAGCACCGGGCCGGCCGGTCGCTCGTGAAGCTGTCGACCGTCTATGACGACTCCGGACGGCCCGAGGACGCGATCCCGGCCCTCTCCGAGGCGCTGGGGCTGATCGATCCCGAGCAGGAGCCGCGCCTGCTCCTCTCCGCGTGGCACAACCTGAGCTTCGTGCTCGCGGACCTCGGCCGTTTCCTGGAGGCGCAGTCGCTCTACCGGAAGGCGCGCCCCCTCTACCGGGAGCTCTCGGACGCCTGGACCCAGAACCGGCGCAAGTGGCTCAAGGCGAAGATTCTCCACGGCCTGGGGCAGTCCTTCCAGGCCGAGGCGCTCTATCTCGCGGCCCAGACAGGCTTCATCGAAGAAGGGATTCCCTACGACACGGCCCTGGTCTCACTCGAGCTCGCGACCCTCTACGCCGGGCAGGGGCGCACGGCCGAGCTCAGGCGGTTGGCGGAGCAGATGGTGCCGATCTTCGCCTCCCGGCAGATCCACCGCGAGGCGCTGGCCGCTCTGGCGTACCTGAAGCAGGCCGCCGAGGCCGAGAAAGCGAGCTTCGAGCTGGTCGCCCGGGTGGCCGCCTTCGTGAAGCGCGCCCAGTTCGACCCGGGCGCGCGCTTCGAAGGGGCGGTCGCCTAACCCCGCCCGGGCAGCTCGCGCGGGAAGCCGTGCTCCAGCCGCAGCCGCCTTAAGGTTGCGAGGAGCCGCTCTCGCGCGGGCCTCGGGAGCACGGGGGGCTCGACCTCCACGTCCAGAGCCTCCGCCTCCCGGGCCTCCGCGAAGATTTTCGGGAGGATCTTTTCGGCGTCGCCGGTGCCGGAGGCGTCCGGCGCCCACACGAGCTTCGTCGCGATCCCCTCCGCCGCGAGAGTGCGCACGGCGTGGAGGAGCGGACCCCGCTCCGCCGGGGACGGGACCAGGAAACGCAGGGTCACGGCGTGCCGCTTGTCCAGCTCGACCAGGAGGTCGCGGTCGTAGAGGACGCCGGGCGACCGGGTGATGATCGAGATTTCAAGCCCCTCCTTGCGGACGAGCTCCGAGAGCAGAGAACGGGCGGATTCATAGCGGTCTCCCGCCGGATCGTAGGGATCGGCCACGGTGCCGATCTCGAGGGGCGCCCCGCGGCGGGCCGCTTTGCGGAGCCGCCGGCCGAGCGTGGCGCCGGGCTGAGGCACTAGGCTCGGGGTGAGCGCGAGAAGGAGCGGGAAGGTTGCCTGGCGAAACATGTTGCGCCTTTTTTACGCCATCCTTGCGCCCCTGTCAAGCCCCGAGCTTCAAATCCAAATACAATCCCCCACCATGCCCGAGCTGCCCGAAGTCGAAGTTCTGCGCAGGAGCCTCGAGCCCCATCTCGTGGGGGACCGGATCGAGAAGGTCGAGGTGCGGAATCCCTCCCTTCGCGAGCCCGTCGACGTGGCGCGCCTGCGCCGGCTCGCCCGGGGGCGGGAGGTCTTGGGGCTCAGGCGGCGGTCCAAGTACCTGCTGATCGATCTCTCGGGGGGGAGCACCGTCGTCGTCCACCTCGGGATGAGCGGGCGCCTCACCCTCGTTCCCGCGGCCGAGCCGGCCGAGCTTCACGAGCACGTGGCCTTCCACCTGCGCTCCGGCCGGCGGCTGCGGCTGCGGGACCCCCGGCGGTTCGGGGTGGTCTTCGCCGTGCCCACGGCGGAGCTGGCCGGAGATCCCCACTTCGTTCACCTGGGGGTCGAGCCCCTGGAGCCCGGGTTCGGCGGCGGGACTCTCGCCGGTGCGGCCGTGGGCCGGAGGGGGCCGGTCAAACCGTTCCTCATGGACGCCGGGGTGGCGGTGGGGATCGGGAACATCTACGCGACCGAGTCCCTGTTCCGGGCCGGCATCCACCCCGGGCGCTCGGTGGCACGGATCTCCGCCGCCCGCTGGGAGCGGCTGGCCGAGGCGGCCATGGCGGTGCTCCGCCAGGCGATCTCTCAAGGGGGGACCACGCTCAACGACTTCGCGGACGGCGAGGGCAACAGCGGCTATTTCCAGGTCTCCCTCTCCGTCTACGGCCGGGAAGGGGAGCCCTGCCCGGCCTGCGGCGCCCCGGTCCGGAGGATCGTCCAGGCCGGGAGGAGCACGTTTTACTGCCCCCGCTGCCAGAAATGACCCGGGCCGGGTAGAATCCGCCCCATCTTCCGTCCTTGGCCGAACCGGAGCCCACTGAAACCATGATCGAAACGTTGCCCCTCCTGGACCCGCTCGTCTCCGTCCTGAAGTTCAAATCGTGCGTGCTCGGGGTGGCCGGGGGGACCGGGTCCGGCAAGACCACGGTCGCCCGCGCCATTCTCGAAGAGGTGGGGGCGGACCGCATCGCCTTCCTGGAGCAGGACAGCTATTACCGGGACATCGAGTGGGGAAACGAGGCCGAGCTGCTCCGCCACAACTTCGATCACCCGTCGGCGATCGACAACGAGCTCCTGGCGGCCCACCTGATGGCGTTGAAAGGCGGCCAGCCCATCGAGGTGCCGGTCTACGACTTCGTGCGGCACCGGCGCACCAAGCGCACCAGGCGGGTGGAGCCCAAGCCGGTGGTGCTCCTGGAAGGCATCCTCATCTTCGTCGAGCCGGCTCTGCGCGACCTCCTGGACTTCAAGATCTACGTGGACACGGACGCCGACCTCCGCCTGATCCGCCGTCTCGGGAGGGACATGACCGAGCGGGGCCGCACGGTGCAGGACGTGCTGCGCCAGTACTTGGAAACCGTGCGCCCGATGCACCTCGAATTCGTCGAGCCCTCCAAGCGCTACGCCGACATCATCATCCCCGAGGGGGGAGAGAACAGGGTGGCTCTCGAGATGGTCGTGGCCCACGTCGAGCAGCTCCTCGGGGGGAAGTAAGCCGTGCCGTCCTACCTCCTGCGGGTGACCTCCCGCTTCGAAGCCGCCCACCACCTGACCTCCTACCAGGGGAAGCCCGAGCCGAGCCACGGCCACTCCTGGAAGGTCGAGGCGGCGCTCGCGGCCTCCGAGCTGGACGGGGAGGGGATGGCCTTCGACTTCGTGGAGGTCAAGGCGGCGCTGGACGATCTCGCCCGGCGCCTGGACCACAAGGACGTCAACACCGTCCCCCCGTTCGACCGGACGAGTCCGACGACCGAGCGGATCGCCGCCTGGTTCTTCGCGGAGCTCTCCGCGCGCCTCCCCCGGGCCCCTCTGACGGAGGTCACGGTGTGGGAAGGACCGGACTGCTCGGCGACCTACCGGCCCTGAAAAGGGCCTGTTGCTTGACAGCAGGCCCTCACACTGGCTAGTTTCTGCGATCACTCATGAAAAGAATCCTTCCGACGCTATCGCTCGTCGCCCTCTCGCTCCACGCCGCCGGCTGCGGCGGCAACGAAACGCCGGTCGCCCAGGTGAAGGTCGAGCCGCGGGACGTGCGCCTCGCCTACCCCGGGGTCGCGCCCATCCGCCTGAGCTGGACGCCCGTGGCTCCTCTGGGCGAGGGCATCGAGCCCATGGTCTTCGTCCACCTGCTGGACGACCGGGACACGGTGGTGCGCACCTTCGACCACGCTTTCCCCCAGGCATGGCGCGAGGGCACGCCGGTCGCCTACGACGTGAAGCTCTACCAGTCCGCCCTCGGCGAGCCGCTCGCCCCGGGCAAGTACCGGTTGACCGTCGGCCTCTACGGCAAGGAGCGCAAGCGCTGGGCCCTGGAGGGATTGGGCGAGGATCTCGGCCGCAACGAATACCTGGCTGGCGAGGTGCGGGTGCCCGCCCAGCAGCAGGGTCCCCGCTTCGCCTTCTCGCAGGCCTGGCTCCCCAAGGAGCCGGGCGGAGACCGCCAGGTGCTCGCGAGGCGCTGGGTGTTCAAGCGCGGCGCAATCCGCGTGCTCGACGTGAAAGAGCCCGGCAGCGTCTGGATGGTCGTCCGCATCCCCGACGCCTCCGGCGGCGGCGAGGAGCTGGTGCTGGACGAAGGGGCGAGGACCCCCTCCCTCCTGGTCTCGGGGAGCTGCGGGAGCGTCGAGACGAACGTCTCCGGCCCCGGCTACCACGAGATCGAGCTCCCCATGGAGCCGCCGCCCGCCGGGCAGTTCTGCCGCATCCTCCTGCGCCCCAACTTCCACATGAAGCCCACGGGAGGCCCGGGCCGTCCGCGCTCCGTGTCGCTCGAGAACATCGGGTGGGTCTCCGGGCCGGGTCAGGCGAAGGCGGAGAAGCCGGCGGCTGCGGCGGCTCCGTAGAAGCCCCTCTTCTCGTCGCGTTGTGAGATAAGATCCGGCGCCGCGGTCCTTCCGCCCCGGTCCCATCTTCTCTCATGACGAAACGAGACAAGGCAGAGCGCATCGCCACGATCCTGGACGGGCTCTACCCGTCCGTCGACATCCCCCTGGACCATCAGGACCCGTTCTCCCTGCTCGTCGCGGTCGTGCTCTCCGCCCAGACCACGGACAAGCT
>DATHUD010000759.1:0-2531 GCA_035462575.1 Thermoanaerobaculia bacterium
GAGTCGTCCACTTTCTTGAAGCCGTGGAAGAAGAAGGTCTTGCCTTCGACCGACACGAGCCTCATGCGGTAGACCATGTTGCGGACGTCGACGCCGCTGGGGTTGTCGACGAACAGGTTGAACGTCCCTTCCGCGACCGTCAAAGGCTCCGCCGAGAGCGCCCGCGAGGCGACGGTGCCGACGATGGTCGCGGAGTGCTCGGGTTTTTCGATCAGCGCGTTCAGGTCGTTCGACTGGATCGTGAGGGTGAACTGCATGGCCGATCCGGCCTCTTTGCCCTGCTCTTCGGCCCGCTTGTAGTCGTCCTTGACCACCGTCGAGAAATACCCCTTCATCGTCTCCGTGAAGCGGACGCCCGGCGTCGTGACCGCCGCCGCGGCCTGCCGGGGCTCGGAGGGGAGGGTCTGATCGATCGTCCAGCCGCGGTCGGCGCAGAGCAGGCCCATGTTCCGCTCCGAGATCGCCGAGATGGTGAGGAGCGGGTTCACGCCCAGGCTCAAGGGAATGATCGATCCATCGCTCACGTACAGGCTGTCGTAGACCGCGTTGCCGCTCGTTCCGCTGAACACCTGCCCCTTGTGGTTGACCACGCCCGCGCCCGCGTCCTCGGCCATGCAGCAGCCGCCCAGGGGGTGGACGGAGATGAGGCTGTCGTCGAGCGGCTTGGTCCAGATCGGGTCCTTCACGAAGACGCCGCCCAGGACCTTGCTGATCTGCTCGAGCTTGTCGTTGATCGTCTGGAAGATCGCTTCCTTGCCGACCCCGGGCCAGTCGATGCGCAGGCGGTCGTCCTTCAGCACGAGCTGCCCTTCGCTGCCGTCGTGGGCCATCACCAGATAGGTCTGGGTGTTGTCGACGGCGCCTTTGTAGGAGCCCAGGAGGAGGCTCTCGGCGGCCTTCAGCCGCTCGACCACCCGCGCGGTCGCGGAGTCCGCCATCTGGACCCCTTCGAGGCGGCCGAGCGCCGCGAAGGAGGCGGGCAGCATCGGCGCCAGGGCGCCGGGGATCGAGCCCTCTTCGATCACGAACCCCTGGCGGAAGTCCTTGGTGTCCCGCAGGTCGATGATGCCGGTGATGCACGGGCCCACCGGCGGCAGCTCGCCGGGCTTGTGGGTGCCCCAGCCGATGCCGTGGATCGGGCGGTCGCAGTCGAAGGCGAAGGCGAGCACGTCGCCGTTGCCGGAGAAGTGCGCCCCGACCTGGCCCGACAGCGGCAGGCCGTTCTGCTGGGAGCGCAGCAGGATCTCGCTCGATCCGAGCGTGCCGGCGGAAAGGATCACTACGTCGGCCGTGACGAAGAGGTCCGGCGCCTTGAACGTCCGGCGCCCTTCTCCGAGCAGCTCGAAGTGCACGACCCAGCGCCCGTCGCGCCGCTCCAGGTAGCGGACCGACGTCTCGGTGAAGATCTCGGCGCCGTGGTTCCAGGCGTCCGGGAGGTAGTTCATGAGGGTCGTGTTCTTCGCCCAGTGGTTGCAGCCGGAGACGCAGTCGCCGCAGTTGATGCAGGCTTTCTGGGGCACGCCCGCGGGGCTCGGGCCGTCCTTGAAGGTCACGTTGATCGGCGGGCGGTAGAACGACTTGCCGTCGCCGATCGAGTCGGCGCTCGCGCTCAAGGCCTCGAGCTTGGCGATCGGGGGGTAGTCGTCCGGATACGGATTGGGGCGGAGCATGGCCTCGGCCGCCCGGTACCCCGCCTCGACGCGCGTCGGCAGGTCGGCGATCACCTCGGCCGGCCACCGCGGGTCGTCCCACACGCCGGGGACGGCGCGCAGGGCAACGTTCGCGTTGATCAGCGACGTGCCGCCGAGGCCGCATCCCACCACGGCGTTGATCGAGTCGTTGACATGGAAGTCGAACATCCCCAGGCGCGAGCCGATCTGCCCGTCGGGCGTGTTGAGCTGCAGCTCCTCCATGGCCTCGATCTCGGTGGCCGGGTACTCCCCGGGGATGATCTCGCGCCCGCGCTCCAGCAGGCAGACCTGCTGGCCGGCGCGGGCAAGCCGGGACGCGGCGATCCCGCCTCCGTACCCCGACCCGACGACGACAACGGTGTAGTGACTCTTCAAGGACTCGATCGGCGATGACAAGCGCGCCATAGGGGGCTCCTCCATTGAGATAAATTCAATCGTAGGGGACCAATGCCAAAGCCTGAAGGCCTGCCGGCCCGGAGTATTCGCGGCTGGTTCCTCGAAACTCCTGAAAAATTTGAGACTTGCGAGGGAGTATACATAAGGATCCGAAGGAAGGTGTTGAAACCTCCGAAGTTGCGTTCCGGGATTTGGCTGTCAGCGGCTGTCACCGATGAAAAGAGCAAGCCTGATGCCAGGGAGAAACTCTCCCCAGAATGGCTGTGCGGGGGGCTCGGCGGGTGATCTCGATATGTCGGCGGGCTGTCGGACACATCCGGCGAACTGTCGGGACATTACGTCCGGCACAGCCTCCGCCGGGGGGCTTCTCCCCTCTTGAGAATTCGCGCCAACTGGGGTACAATCATCGACCGTCCGAGGAGCGTTGCAGGAGGCTCCCTCCCA
>DATHUD010000760.1:0-10082 GCA_035462575.1 Thermoanaerobaculia bacterium
CGTTGTCGAAGGGCAGTGCCGGTGTGCCATTCTGTCCAAGCCACACCGCCCAGGTTGTGCGTTTCTTTGTAGAAGAGAAGGGCTCTTTTGCTATGGTCTTCTGCCCCCTGAAGGTCGCCAACCCGGCGTAGACATTCGGCGAGCGCCTGAGCGGCCTGCGCAGCTTTCTCAATGTCACCTTGCCGGAGGTATTCTTTTTCTAAGGAAGTCAGCTCTTCGGCAGAGCGCAGGTATGATCTCTCGGGGTTCCCTTCTAATTCGACACCAGCAAATTCTCCGAGAATTATGCGTTGCTTCATGGCATGTTCCAGAATAGCGTCTCGTTTGGGTCAAGCTTCCTTGACTGTGCTCTTTCGTAGAGTCGCAAGTCACCCGGACTCTCTATCCTGAGATTCCCCAAATCGATCATCTCATCAGCGCATAGACTAAGGCCGACCTGCGAACGCAAGACCCCCCAAACAATCCCGCAAGAGCGATATATCTTCAATGCATCCCTGAAGAGAACCTCGCCGGAAGCGCGTCTGCCGGTCAGTCTCTCTGCTTCAGCAGAACCAATTAGGGAATACGCGTATTCGATTGCTAATCGAGAGCCATCTACGGTAGTCAACTCTCGAGCCTTAACGAAGAACGCCTGACTCTCTTCTGGATTGCACGTAAGACGAGATCCGCCAGCGAGCAGGTTGCGCCAAATCCTACCGAATAGATAGTTTATGCTGTCAGAAATATTGCCGAGCTCAGCAATTTGTTCGTCCACCTCTTGCCCAAGAATGCGTCCGATTTCTGTATACGGACGCAGAGCACGAGCGAAAAGTCTTCTATTTCCATGCGTCTTGGCATATTCCATTACCTCGGTGAACTTTTCTCTCGCCTTGTCGTAAAGCTCCAGCATACGAAGGGACTCAGCCATTCCTAAGGCAGAATTTGCCTTTTCTTCGTGGAACCTGTATTCATAGGCGACGTAAGTTTGACTGAATAATTCAAGTGCCTCCTGATAGCGGCCCAAAATGCGACGCATCTCTGCCTGTTGGCGTAGCGCGTGAAGACTATAGAGATTTACTTTCTCGCCATAATCGGCGGCGCCCACCATGCTTATATAACCAACTAATTCCCCCATTATAGACCCATATTCTTGGTCCGCCTCAGCACACTGACCACTTAAGAGATACTTCTCGACCATAACACGCCCGGCACGAATCCTTGACAGAAGGAAGCGGGAGTCAGGGGTGGTTTGCTCCGATCGCGCTAAACTTTCGGCTTCCGCATACGCTTGGAGAGCATAGTTGAACTGTCCTTGGTGACGAAAATCACTTGCGATCATTCTCAAATTTTGAGCAGCTCTCCCATGTCTCTTTTCCTTCTTCCAGTGTTCTACCGCTCTCTTCGCCCATGTTATCGACTGCTCAAATTTCCCCAATCGAGAAAATTCTCCTGCTACGGTTTCATAGTCGCCGATGCTTCTTATCTCTTCTTTTTCAATCGGCATTACGTATCCAATATCGCAGCGTTGGCGCTTCTCCCAAGACTGCCCACTCCAAGCCCAAGAATCGAAGTGTATCGACTGCGGGTCCCTCTCAGGCTCCCAAAACCGAGGCAGATGGTCGAAAGTACAGCGCAACAGAGTTTCCCCTCCCTGCAACTCATAACCTACGACAGGGGCATCCAATTGTCTAATTGGTTGAGTGGTAGACAGTCGAGTCTTTCTGTGGAACATAACTTTGCTGAGGCCGCCATGTCGCTCGCCCTCAAGGACAGAGTTGAGAAAGATAGTGCACAGTCGACCATGGCCATCTAGTCCATCGTCGTAAAGCCTTTGGAGTCCGTGCAAGAAAAGAGGCGAGTTGGGCGCAGGGTTATACTGCACATTAAAGATAAAGTCGAGAGGGCTGCCTTTTTTTAGCACTTCATAGTCGATGGTGTCAACAATTCGAGCCATCTCGCCAGCCTTGCGATTGAAGAAATCGCTACAGATGACAACAGCAAACGAAAAAACGTCTTGGCAGTATAGCCGGTACACGAAAAACGATTGTGCCAGGTTTGCAACCTCATCTAGATCACCTTGAAACTTCGAATGCGTTATCTTGGGTTGCAGGAGCAATTCCAGCTTATCACCCTGTCCTTTGAAGGCAAGCAAGCACGCGTTGACCCGCTGGTCATCTTGAGCGGCATTCATGGCCGCAAATAATTCTTTACGTTTTATTCCTAGTGCCAAGGCTAGCGAGCGGCAGCGGGCGACTGAAATAAGTTCTATCCCAATGATTAGTATGGTCCAAGGTGGCAAGTTTCTTATCCTGCCTACTAGCCGCTCGACCGCTTCGCCCGGTAATGCAATTTCCGGAAAGACAAGTATGCTGAACGATTCTCCTTTGCTAGAGACAAGATCTAATACGGAATTTATTTTTTCTTCCTTGATTGCAACATTCCTTAATTTTTTTGTGTGCGGGTCTAGTTCGCCCAACATTTGTGCTAAATAAATCCGGAGTGGCCTTTCTAGGCGAGGCCATTTAAATTTGTAGTTAACAATTAGCATATACGCTCCATAGGTGTCGTCGACCTACTTCCCTTACTTCGAACACTTGCAGATGCACTCTGTCATAGTATACTTCAGCGACACGCTGAGTCGATGCTATAGGCGTGCTTGAGGCGGGACTGCATGCTCTAAGGCCCTCACGGGAGATTTCATATGAGAAGTTACCATAAATTCGTTCAGGAGGGGCGACTTTCTGGAGATAGCAAGCTAGAACCCAACTCACTGGGGATATGGACCCTAGGTGGTGATCTAGGGATAGGTTTTGTCGCCTTGATTGAGACTCGCGCAAAAGAGATTCTTTTGATCCGGAAGGCCAATAAACATAATTACGAATATTCAGGTAGATTAGCTCTTCCGGGTGGTATGATTCGTTCCAAAGAAGTGCATAGCCCCGAGTTTCTGAGAGACTTTGAGTATTCTATTCAGGCGCGCCTTGAGGAGGAATCTGGGTTGTCGCCCTCGCTATTTAATGGGTTGGAGCCTCTCAGTACAATTACTCCGGTAACTTCTTATACTGCCAAAGGGGCTCGGCGCCATACGTTAGTCCTGCCCTTAAGCGGGAAGATCTCTGGTCAAGTTCCCCTGCTCGCGACGAGTTCGTCCGTGCAGGAGCCTCAGTGGGTGCACTGGGCAGAGGTGGTTTCCTTGATTCGCGAAGTAGCGCCGGCGAATTGCCTAGTTCTCGCTTCCTATCTGCAAGATAGGCTAACTCCGAATCAACGTGATTTTATAGCCCCCGCAGTCGAAAAGGCCCTTCATGATTGCACTGGGTGGGCAGAAGAAGTAGGCTGGCCATCACCATCATTCCCTGGCTTGTCCGCTGATTCAGTTTAAGGCTTTTATCCTATCGACCAAATCGCCGCCTTTTGAAGTCAAACGATCGAATGGGATCGATTAACCTGTCTGGGGTGATGTCATTGAAAAGCTCTGGTAAAAACACCAACTCCGCGTAGATTGACTGGATGGGCAGGAATCCACTTAATCTAGATTCCCCTCCTGTTCTGATAACCAAGTCTACTTGCTCCGGAACCCAAAGTTTCTCCAATATTCCACTTCCAGAGGGTGGTGAAAATATGATATCTCTTAGCTCATCTACTGGGTCATATGCAGCCAAAAGGTAGAGCCTTTTGTTCGAGTGAGACTCTGAGGCCGAGCACAGGGAAGACATTGCGCTAGCATAGCCAGGAGGTAGTGCATTCTTTCTTCCGGCGTGGACTACCCGCGCCTTGTGCGATTTAATAATTGGAACTAGCCTCTCCTTGAGCAGGCGCTCCTCTGTGACTGTGACAGGATCAATCTCGTCTTGATGCCGGTCTAAGTTATCCATGCTAAGCAAAAAGATGCTCAGTGCTTCGACGCCGAACAAAAATGCTTGATCGACGAATTTCACTAATCCTTCCATGGTGACATTGTAAGCATTAAGCAGGTCTGTATTATTTTGGCGCGACCACCTTCGCGCGCCATCGGGAATCAGCCCTACGTGCCTTGGCGCAGAGTCTGTCACATACTCTCCTTAGAGTTCATTATTTACCCAAAGCAGGGCCATGGCCTGAAAGCTATTGCCGAGAGCACATGCAATGCCTGAATTCTGCCAAAAGATATCGTCTTTTTTGTGTCCACCGGCCAGATATGCTTCGTCAAGCCGGGAGTAGAAATCAATATCCATTCGAAGAAGCGTATCGAGCATCACCGGAACAGAGATAAAGGCGCCTCCGTTTCGGCGACTCGCCACCAGCAGAATGGTGGCGGGACCATCCGCACCCTCCTAATACCAGCTTAGCACCGACTCCCTCGCACCTCTATATACAGAGGCCCCCCACCCGTCCTCCACCGGGCGGGACCGGCTGTGCCTCGCGAAGGAGGTGCCTTGTGCATCGAAGCGTCCGTCGAAGCGTCTTGCCCTGCCTCGTCCTGGTTCTCCTCGTCACCGTAGTCCCCCCTCCCGCCCTGGCCGCCGGCCATCCTTCCGACCAGCCCGCCGGGGCGCTGTCCCGGAGCGTCTCGGCACTCTGGGAGGCGATCGTGGCTCGGGTCGTCCCCTCAGGGTGGGGGGAGAAGCTCGGGCCGGACATCGACCCGGACGGCCTCACGGCCGGCGCCTGCCCTCCGGGTGGGTGTGATCTCGGACCGGATATAGACCCGAACGGCTAGGGCGGATTCCGGTGCCGGTGAGGCCGCACGGTTCCGCCGGCACCTCTTTTTGTTTCCTTGTCACGAAATCGGCCTCTCCGGTAACTTACATGGTTAGACACCTGTGTGCACGGAGAGGGGGAATTCATGACCGACATCCATATCACCCGGGAGCTTCTGGAGGCGGTCTCGCGCGGCGAGGTGCCCGAGAGGTTCCTGGCCCAGGCCGGGATGCAGCATCTGGCTAATCTTTGTCCCTTCTGCCGGGAGGAGATCCAGGCCTGGGAAGCGAGGAAGACCGCCCGGCCCGAGTACGAGTACGTCTTCCAGGCGTTGCCGTCCGTGCTCGCGCGGCATGCTCCGGAGATAGAGGCGCGGTGGCGGCGGGCAGAGGAGGATCTCGGGGCTCTCCTGGTGGTCCCCCGGGAGGAGCGCCGTGCCCGGATCGAGCGAGCCCGGAGCCGTTTTCGGGGTCCCTATCTGGCGGAGCTGTTGATCCGGGAGAGCCGGCGGTGCCTTCCTGGAGATCCGGGCGAGGCCTTTCACCGGGCCGAACTGGCCCGCTTCATCATTCACCGTTCTCCCGGAACGCCCGAGTCCTTCAGCCTCGTCGCTCTAGCCAGCGCCTGCATGGCGAACGCCCGCCGGGCCGGGGGTGAGCTGCGGGAGGCGGAGGAGCACTTCCAGTATGTCCGCTATGTGGTCACCCATCAGGGGGTGACCGATCCCTTGGTCGTGGCCCAGATCGACCATCTCGAAGGCTCGCTACGGAAGGATCAGCGCCGTTTCTCTGAGGCCGAGGAACTCCTGGCCCGAGCCGTGATGCTCTTCCGGCTGAGCGGCGCCAGGATCGAAGCGGCCCGGGTCCTCCTCACGCTGGGAAGCACCTACTTCAGCCAGGGGCTCCTGAGCCGCGCGATCGAGACGGTCGGCGCCGCTCTGCGGGATCTGCCCGTGGAGATCGAGCCGCGGCTCTTCCTCTATGGCCGGCACAACCTGGCCGTCTACATGGCGGAGGCGGGTCGGTATGGAGAGGCGGCCGATCTGCTCAGCGTGGACGCGGACCTCTATGAGCGTTTCTCCGACCCCTGGCTACAGCTCCACGTGTCCTGGCTCCAGGGGAAGATCGCGGCCGGGGTGGGGGACGTTCCGGCGGCGGAGCGGCTGTTCACCGAGACGCGGGACGGGTTCGTGCGGCAGGGGATCGGGTATGACGCGGCGATGGTGTCGCTCGATCTCGCGCTCCTCTATCTGAAGGAAGGGCGGACGGGGGAGGTGCGCCGGGTGGCGGAGGAGATGGTGCCGATCTTCTCCGCGCAGGACGTCCACCGGGAGGCCACGGCCGCGCTCGTCCTGTTCCAGGACGCGGCCCGGCGGGAGGAGGTGACGGCGGAGATGGTGCGGGAGGTGGCGGCTTATCTCGAGGCGGCTCGGGGGAGGCCGGAGATGCGGTTCCGGTAGCCGGGCGGCAATCGGGGCAACAATCGGGACAGCAGCAACCCGGGCGGCTACGCCGCCCGGCCCTCACCCCAACCCTCTCCCAGCCCCCTCCCGGCCGCCGGGAGAGGGAGCGCTTGCTGTCTTCCTCTGTGCAGTGTTTGCTGCTCGGGCCTCAGAGGGCCTTGAGCCTTCGCGAGATCCTGATCCGGTCGCCGCGGACGGTGACGATGGCTCCCTCGGTGAGGTCCGTGCCGTGATCTGCCAGGATCTGCTCCATCAGCCGGATGCGCACCTCGACCAAGACGTCGGGGAGGCGCACCAGTCCTCGGTGACCTTCTCCTTTGAGGTAGAGGAACTTGCCGAAGTCCTTGTCGATCGTGATGAGGACGCGGCCTTCTGTGGCGGCTCGCTTCAGGAGGGCTTCGTCTCCCGGATCTTCTCCCACCTCCCGCGAGGCCAGGACATCATGGCCCTGCTCGCGGAGCCAGTCGGCAAGCCGCTGGCCAGCGCACCGATCGACCAGAAACTTCAACGGCCCGCGACCCGAACTGCATCTAGGGACTCTTCCGCCACGACCGCGTGAGCGTACGCGAGGCAGGCCCGGATGTCGTCCGGCTCCAACTCGGGGTAGTCCGCGAGGAGGTTCTCGATCGTCTCTCCCTGGGCGAGGAGGCTCAGGATCAGCTCGACCGAGATGCGCATGCCCCGGATGATCGGCTTCCCCCCGAAGATTTCGGGATTCGTCCTGATCCGTTCGAGCAGATGTGGATCGACCATGGCTTGAGCTCCCCGTTGCGTCCAGACCCCTCGAAGAGGTCCGGAGCATGATTCTACCGCGGCAGTTGGCTTCGATTGCCTCCTTGGCGGGCTCGCGGCGATTCACCCCGGGACTCACTTGGTGAGTCGGGTTCAAGGAGCCCTGTCTCCTGGATGGAGCTGGCATTCATGAGGCGCCGAATCAGCTTTTGGAAATCGGACAAGGAGGAAATCTCCCGAACGCGTTTACGGACAGCCTGGGGCACCGGGCCGAAGCGGTAACGAAGGATATCCAGAACCAACGTCCGCAGTTCCTTGGCTGTCTCTCTGCGGGCCTCCCGGAGTCCCTGTCGGAATCCCTCTACAAACCCCTCTGCGAATCCTTGTCGGAATCCCTCTTGGCGCAGTTTCAGCTCCCACTCTCTGAACGTCTCCTCAAGCATCGTGGCGCTCCCCGAAGACTGGTCCCTCCCGCCCGCCAGGGGAGGAGAGGGAGGCTGTCGATCGCTGGCGTCAGAGGAGCCCTGTGTCCCGGAGGGTGTTGGAGGACAGGATGCGCCGGGTCAGCTTTGTAAGCTCGGAGGTGGAGGAAATCTCCCGGACGCGTTCGCGCACAGCCCGGGGCACCCTGCCGAAGCGCTGGCGAAGCATCTCCACGGCCATTTTTTGCATCCCCTCGACCTCCCCTTCCTGGCGCCCCTCCTGGCGTCCTTCCTGCCGCATCTTCTGGCCCCACTCCCTCAAGGTCTCCTCAAGCATCGTAATACCTCCCAGGCGGATCTTGGCCTTGGAAATTGTAGCGGAAAACGGGAACCTGCGGAACAGGTGGACGAGCCAGATTTCGATGATCCTCCTCAGCTCCTTCTCTTCGGCGGGGATGAGAAGGTCGAGCTCCCGGACCCGGGCGGCCGCATCCCGGGCCTCGGCGGTCTCCAGGCGGAGCAGGGCGGCCACCAGGTTGTTGCGGAGTGCGGGTTCGTGCAGGGGGAGCTGGCTCACGTCCAGCAGCCGGTAGCGGAGGGGGGGCGGCAATCCGGACAACGGCAACCCGGGCGGCTTCGCCGCCCGGGCCCTCACCCCAACCCTCTCCCAGCCCCCTCCCGGCCGCCGGGAGAGGGAGCGCTTGCTGTTCTCCTCCTCCCCAGGGAGCCTGTCTTCTCAGGCCACTTTGATGTCTGTTCGGGGAAAGTCGTCGCCGACGAAGAGCAGAGAACGATCGGAGAGCTTGGCGACAGCGTAGCTCAGGCAGTCACCAAAGTTGAGGGCGGCCGGATGCCGCCCCTTGCCGAAGCGACGGAACGCATCCAGTGCCTCCCGCCAGTGCTGCTCCCCGAAGACGACAGGCACCACCCCGAAATCGCGGAGAAAGCGATCCAGCAGAGCCTGGGGTTCGACTCCCAGGCGCGCAGAGAGGACCATTCCGGCTTCCGTGAGAGTCGGGGTTCCGACACCCAGCACATCGGCGGATCGCATCCTGGCCACCAGCTCTTCATAGCCGGGCTCTCGGAGGGAGATGGCGATGATCACCGAAGTGTCGAGAATCACACTCCCTCCGGCCCATAGCCAAGAATCGCGTCCTCCTCCTCGCGGCTGAGACGGCGGCCGAGCTCGCCGGGCGGAGCTTTGGGCCATACCTCCTCGGCGAGGTAGCGCAGGAAGTCGCTGCCGCGCTCGCGATGCGCGCTCTGCAGCCTCAGGCGGTCGCGCCGTTCGGCCACGGCCCGCAGGACGGCTTCTGTCTTGCTCTCGCCGGTCAACGCCGCGAGCTCCTCCACCAGTCTCTCTACCTCCGGGCTCTTGATGCTCAGTGCCATGGCGGTAGGATAGGTAGAAAGGATGAATTTTTCAACCTGTCTGCCTCCCCGGAAAAATGGACGGGCCTCCGCCCTCTCGGAGGCCCGTCCGGTCCCCTCGCCGATAGCTCGACCCGGTCAGCGGCGGCCTTGGACACGGCGTCCGTCCTGACAGGGTCGAGGGAAGACGTCTGTTCGACGTCTTCGGATTCAGTTGTCAATGAGCTCCCCCCGACGGAGACCGCCGGGTCCAACGTATACGGTTTCGGGACAACGAATTGTCTATTCTCCCGCGGGAACTGCTCTTTCTCCCGCGGAATTGATCCGGCGATCCGGCCAAAAGACTTTTCCCGGCGGCAAAAGACTTTTTCCTCGCGGTAAAAAGTCTTTTGGCTCGGGCAATTGACTTTTTGACGACGGTTCGCGGCTTTTCCTCGGTGAATCTGCTGCTGGATTCGATGGTAATACTCTTTTGGCGGCGAGGACAAGTCTTTTCCTCGGAGGGACAGAGTACTTCTGCCTGCAAAAGGTCTGTTGCTCGAGGCAAAAGACCTTTTGCGGCTCCGAAAAGTCTTTTAGTGAGGGAGAAAGACTTTTAAGTCAACTTCGTCTCGGAAAATCGCAGAAAGGGTATTGACGAGGCCGTATGGACGGGTTTATATTCTCGCCGTCGTTCAGCAGGTCAGTCCGAAAGAAGTGGTCAAGGTCTCGATTTCGAGATTGGAGGCATTGGGTGTTGAAACCCGACGTACCCGATTCCGGATAGGCCGGAGTTGGTAACGAAACAACCGATTGGGATCAAGGGATCGGGATATCCCCCCAATCAGAAAGAAAGGAGAAAGTATCATGGCAACGAAAGGTAACTCTGTTCCCGAGAAGATCGCGCGCTGGAGGGTGATCCACGTCGGAGTCTCACCGCTGCTCCCCGAGATGCCGCACCTCTCGGGGATGCACACGGAGCTCGGCGGCGTCATCTCCCGGTCCGAGGAGCTGGACGCGCGGCACGAGGCGCTCAAGGCGGAGACGCGCGAGCTCAACCGGATCCGCGAGGAGCTGGCCACGACCGGCGACGACCTCCGGAAGCGGCTCGGCGCAGCGCTCCAGACGGTCCACGGCTTCCAGAGCGAGAAGCTGATCGAGTTCGGCCTGAAGCCCCGCCGGGCCCGCGGTCGCGATCGCAAGCCGCGGACGTCCCGCAAGCCGGCCGCTCCGGCCGCGCCCAAGCCGCCGGAGACGCAGCCGGCCGCCGGCTTCCAGAGCCCGGCGTAGAACGGAACAGCACAGCACAGAACAGCACAGCGACAACTTGAAGGTGTGAAAACCCGGGCGGCTTCGGCCGCCCGGGCCCTCACCCCAACCCTCTCCCCGCCCCCTCCCGCCCTTCCGGGAGAGGGAGCCCTTGTTTGGGTTTTGCTGTTGCAAAGGCTCCCTCTCCC
>DATHUD010000761.1:0-5440 GCA_035462575.1 Thermoanaerobaculia bacterium
TCACCCCTGCCCCTCTCCTAAAGGAGAGGGGTTCTGGTTTGTCTCGATTTGCTTTTACCCCTCTCCTTTAGGAGAGGGGCAGGGGTGAGGTCGCAGGCCAAGGACGTCGAGAAGTCAGAGGATCCGAGCTACACGCCCAGCGTCCAGCCCGCCCGCAGCAGCGCGCAGACGGACTTGCTGTCGTGGATCTCCCCGCGCGCCGCTTTTTCGACGGCGTCCGCCAGGGTCACGCGCTCGATCGAGAGGACCTCGTCGTCTCCCAGCTCCTGCCGGGCCGGCTTGAGGTCGGTCGCGAGATAGAGCCAGATCTTCTCGTCAGCGAAACCGGGGGTGGTCCAGATCCAGCCCAGGGTCTGGAGCTTGCCGGGGCGGTAGCCGATCTCCTCTTCGGTTTCCCGGAGAGCGCAGGCTTCCGGCTCCTCGCCCGGGTCGAGCTTGCCGGCGGGGATCTCCAGCAGGTAGCCGCCGGTCGCGTAGCGGTATTGGCGGATGAGGAGGACGTGGCCGTCGTCCGTCACCGGCACCACGGCGGCGGCGCCGGAGTGATGGATGATCTCGAAGTCCATCACCTTGTCGTTGGGGAGGCGGACCTTGTCCACGTCCAGCCGGACGGTCCGCCCCTTGAAGACCTCGCGGGTGTCGAGGCGCTCCCCCTTCCCGCTCACTCGCCCTCGATCCGGGCGCCCTCACCCTTGAGCTGGAGGATGCGGAACGGGCCCTCGCCCACGGTCGAGGCGTCGAATTTCTGCCCGCGCTCCTCGGCCAGGTGCTCGAGCCAGGCTACGTACTTCTCGCGCGTCATGGGGATCGCCTCGACCGTGCCCTCGGCCACGGCGAGCTTCCCCTTGGCGGTCACGGGGAAGACGATCACCCCGTCCTCCACCTTCACGCGGAGCTTCGAGACGCCGTCCCCCTCCTGAAGCTCCATCCAGCAGCCCGCCATGGGGCAGACGTCCATCACCTTCCCCTCGATCCGCACCCGCTTGCCCACCCAGGCGTCCGGATCGGCGAGGATCCTGGCCATCGAGGTGGTTTCGGGGACGGTCACCCCTTTGCCGTACTCCTTGGCCGCGAGGCCGGGGACGGCGGCCAGGGTGAGAGCGAGGGCGAGAAACAGGATCGATCGGCGCATCGGAGTCTCCTATTGGTCCCGCGGGATGGCCGTGGGCATCTCGAGCTGCGTCTCTTCGTAGCCCGCGGGGATCTCGAAGGTGGTATCGGGGACGGAGGCCTGGGTATCGAGCTGCGTGACCTCCATGGTCTGCCGGGTCACCTGCTGCTTGTTCCCCTTCTTCTGGGTGGAGGTGCTCACGGTGACCATCTTCAGCGGAAAGCCGGTGTAGCGCTCCATCTCGGAGGAGATCAGCTTGTCGAGCTCCGTGTTGCCGGTCTTCGGCGGCTCGGCGCGCAGCCACACGCCGAGCCCTGCGTCGGCGAGGCTCGTCGTCGTCCAGACGTCCTGCTCCTGGACCACGTCGGTCGTGCTGCCCATGCCGAACACCTTCACGGTCATGCCGTAGCTGGTCTTGGACTTGTAGTGCTTCGTCGGCAGGCCCAGCACCGCTCCGCCGTCTCCCTCGGAGAGCTTCTCCACCTTGGGGTCGGTGAACTGGATCTTGAGCATCGGCCCCATGCCGTTCATGATGCCGCCCACCATGCCCAGCATGGCGGAGAGGTCGAATTCGGAGTAGGTCTTCTCTTCGGGATCGACCAGGTAGAGGGTCTTGCCGCCGTTCTTGGTGAGCATGTAGGCCCCCTTCTTGGTGATCGGGTTGCCGCCCGACTGAAGGAAGACCACCTTGGCGTTGTCGCCCGACACCCACCCCTCCACCTCGACCGTGTTGCTGCCCTTGCCGCTTTCGGCTTCGGTCTTGGTGACCGCCTTGTAGCGGATGCCGGCCGAGCACGGCACGGTGGCAGCCAGGAAAAACGCGATTCCGACGAATGTATGTACGGCTCTTCTCACGGAGCACCTCCTTTGGATGGGAGCTGATGATCTCGCATCTGCCGAGGAGGTTGCAAGGCGGGAGGCGTAGGGGGCCTGCGACCTCACCCCAACCCCTCTCCTAAAGGAGAGGGGCTCAGGTTTGTCTGTTTTGCTTTTTCTCTCCCTCTCCTTTTAGGAGAGGGAGCCGGAGGGTGAGGTCGCAGGCTGCGGAGGCCCCTTTAGAAGCGGGCCGCTAGTACCGCACGATGGCCGACAGCACGAACGCGCGCGGGGGGGCGAACACCGTCCCCCTGCCGAAGTTCGGGTTGTTCGGCAGGGTCGCCCGGCCCACGATCAGCCGGTCGTCGACCTCGAGCACGGCCTGGTCGTCGAAGGCGTTGGTGACCCGGCCTTCGATCTCGAGCCCCAGGCCGCCGAATCCGGCGAAGCGGAATTCATAGGAGGCGAGGAGGTCGACGTTCGTCCAGTCCTCCATCCGCCGCGAGCCCGCGCTCTCCAGGTACCGGAAGTGGGAGGTGCTGGAGACGTTCGGGTCGGGGAGGGCCCGGGCCTCCCAGGCGCCGCCGCTCTGGTAGCGGATGTAGGCGCCGGCGCGCAGCCGCTCGATCGGCTCGATCGTGGCGAAGAGCTTGGCGATGTGGGTGCGGTCGCCGCGCAGGAGGCCGTCGCGGTTGTCGGTGATCAGCACGCCCGGGCCGTCCTGGATGAACGAGGAGTTGTAGAACAGCGAGTTCGGGCCATAGTCGATGTCCCAGTTGCCTTCGAGACGGCTCCAGGTGTAGCTCGCGGAGATCCACAGGCGCCGGAAGCGGTCGTCGATCGGACGGCGGTCCACCTGAAGGGTGGCGGCCGTGTACTCGCGGTAGGCGTCCGGAAGCTGGGAGACCCGGAAGGGGCCGTTGCCCAGGCCGTCGCGGCTCACGTCCTCGAAGATGTCGCCCACCTCGCGGTACATGCCCCAGACCTCGGCCGACCAGGGGCCGCCGAGCGGCCGGGCGTAGCCCACGAGGAGCTCGTCCGTGTACATCGGATCGAGATCGGCGTCGACCGTCTTGGTCTGGGTGTTGGCGGCCGGCACGTCGGAGATCAGGTTGCCGGCGGCGTCGAAGGTCGCCCGGGTGGTGAAGATGCGGGTCGGGGAGGCGGCCCGGCCGAGCGACTTGTTCTCGGTGTTCATGTAGCGGCCGAAGTTGGCGTAGAGCTTGTCGCCCCGCTCCGGGCTCGTCACCCAGGAGATGCCCAGCCGCGGCTGGATCTGCTGGTCCCAGTCGAAGGTGAGGATCTTCTGCTTCCGCTTGGTCCCCGGCGTCGCGCCCAGGCCCTCGCCGTAGTACACGTCCTGGTTGACCAGCACGCCCGCGGTCAGCGTCACCCGTTCGCCGAAGGTCACCTGGTCCTGGAGGAAGACGCCGGTCGCCTCACCGCGTGCGGTGTGAGGCGCCTGCTGCGATACGTAGCTCGCGGTGAACTGCTGGGTGGTGGCGTTCCAGGAGATATTGCCCCAGCCGTTCGCCCGCCGCTCCAGAACCTCCTCGTTCTGCTCGTAGGTGGCGCCGATCCGGATGTCGTGGCGCGTGTCCCCCAGCGTCGCGAACCTCTGATAGGTGAGCCGCGCCTCCTCGCGCTCGTAGTCCTGGTTGTTGATCCCGAATTCCGATCCTCCCACGATCTGGCCGAGGGCGTTCGCCCCGCCGATGATCCGGTCCGCGGACGTGGTGAACCGGCCCACGAGGTCCGGGCGGGCGGCGTTGAAGGCCGGCCGGTAGCCCAGGTTGGTGCGCGGATCGGTCGAGTTCTTCTCCTCGCCGTGGGTGACCTTGAAGTCCAGGAGGCTGTCGGAGGTCACGTTCCAGACCCACCCGGCGGTGCCGAGCAGGGAGTCGGTCGAGTCGTTGGACCCCGCGGTCGGGCTGACATTGGCCGTGATGCTGGCGTTGTTGTTCGTGGTCTCCCGCGACCGGAGCGAGGCGGAGAGCAGGTGGGCCGGCTGCGGGTTGGCCGTGATCTTGCCGAAGTACTCGTCGGTTTCGAGCTTCTCGTCCGGCACCAGGCCCAGGTTGTTCCGGCGCTCCGTGGTGGTCACCGAAGGCATGTTCACCGAGCCGTAGAACCAGAGGCGGTCGCGCAGGATCGGCCCGCCCAGGGAGCCGGCGATGAGCTCCCGGTCTCGCGTGTTCTGCACCGCCGCGTTCTTGTTGTCCGAGACGAAATCCCCCGGCTGATACTCGGCGCGGATCTCGCCGTTGAATTCGTTGGTGCCCGACTTGGTGATGGCGTTGACCACCATGCCGCCCGTCCGTCCGAACTCGGCGGTGATGCCGCCGCGCTTGATGCTCACCTCGGCAATGTCGAGCTCCGTGATGTCGGGCAGGACGTCGCCATAGTGCGGGTTCGTGATGTTGATCCCGTCCACCAGATAGAGGTTGTCCATCCGCGAGCCGCCCGCGTTGGGCGAGAACCGGTTGTTCTGATCGACACCGTTTTCCGCCACACCCGGGGCGAGCTGGAAGATCCCCTTGTAGGTGCGGGCGATCGGCAGGCTCTCGATCGTCTGGCTCGTATAGTTGACCTGCACCTCGCTCGACTTGACATCGATGACGGGGATCGCCGCCTCGACGGTGATCTCGTCCGACACCGTGGGGTTCAACGTCAGCTCCACCTGGGTGTCCCGGTCCAGGGCCACCACCGCCTCCCGCCTCGCGCTTCCCAGCCCCGAGAGGTCGGCGAGCACCACGTAATTGCCCGGCGGCAGGCGCAGGATGCTCCACGCGCCCGTCTCGTCCGTCACCGTGGACTTGCCGGCGGGCAGGAGCGGGCCGGAGACCGTCACGGTCACGCCGGGGAGCGGCGAGCCATCCCCCCCGCGGACCAGGCCCGAGATGGACCCCGTGGTCTGCGCGGAGACCGCGCCCGCCATCATCAAAAGCAAAGCCAGGAATCCGAGGAACCGATGAGACATCCGGAGCATCGTGTGCCCTCCTCCTTTGGAATAAAACAGGGGCTTCGATCCTAGCATGGGGTGTGACGGGGTGGTTACAGGTCAGTTGCCTTGACTAGGCCGTATAGGGTTGCTAGATTCAGTACGTATGGAGGCAGTCATGAATGCCAAGCTGACGCTCAAGCTGGATAAGAAGGCCATCGACAAGGCAAAGGTTTATGCCGAACGGCGAGGGCTCAGCCTCTCCAGGATGGTCGAGGGTTATTTCAGCGGGCTGGCCGACGAGAACCGCAGGGAGGAGGTCAGGCCCACAGGGCTCGTCGCCGAGCTCGCCGGCATCCTTTCGGGAGCGCGGATCAAAGAGGACAAGGACGATTACGCCGAATACCTGGCCCAGAAGTACTCATGATGCGCCGGGTCTTCGTCGACACCGACGTAGTGCTCGATCTCCTGCTCGCGCGCGAGCCGTTCTTCCCCGCCACCACCCGCCTGTTCCTGCTCTTCCAGGAAGGAAAGCTCGAAGGCTGCGTGTCTCCGCTGATGTTCTCGAACCT
>DATHUD010000762.1:0-15726 GCA_035462575.1 Thermoanaerobaculia bacterium
CGACGCTCACGATGACGGCGACCCTGGGCGTCAACGACGACGAGATCGGCGCCGTGATGCTCCACGCCCTGGAGACTCCGTTCGTAGGCGGCGTCTCGAGCCAGCCGCAGTTAGGGAGCGGCCGGTCGACGCCGATCGATCCGCTGGACCGGCTGACCCACACGGGGGTACTGGCGCGCCTCGAGGCGCAGACGGGCGGGCTCGTCACCTGGCGGGACCTGACGGCGCTCCCGTGCAGCCATCCCCACTGCTGCAGCCTCGGGTATCTCCTGAAGACGGATGCGGGGGAGTGGAAGTCGCTCGCGGCGATCGTGGGCCACGAGACGCTCCAGGCCCACCTGGGGCTCGTGAGCAACCGGATCGTGGACCCGGACCTCTCGGCGGACCTGCGGCGGCTCGTCAAGGAGTCGCTCCTGGGACTCTTTTCGGAGAGCAGCTCGCTCGCCCAGCCGGGGATCGGCGAGCTGTTCAAGAACGTCTGCGAAGCGTGCGACCTGGGGCTCACGAGCCTCCTGCGCCTCGCGGGCGATGCCCTGCGGGGGCGGCGGGATGGCCTGCGGGAGCTTCTGGGCCGTCGGGTCAAGCGGATCACGATCAAGCCGTTCATGGACGTCCACACGATGATCGAGGAGCGCCTCGCGCAGTGCTGCGTCCACGTGGGCACGGCGAACGGCCACGGGCACCAGTGCGTGCCCTTCTGCGCCGCCCAGGCGTGGCCCGTGCTCGGACGGATGAAGCTCTCCGAGAGGGCCGCGCCGTGAGCGGGCCCGAGACCCCGGAGCGCGCCGCCGCCCGCCGGGCACGGGAGGCGCAGGCCGCGCTCGCGGCGGAAGGCGAGGCGCCGCGGCCCATCGCTGCGCCGCCGATCCGCGACCCGCTCCCGTTCTGCGTCTGGACCACGGTCGCGGTCCTCTCCTGGATCGTGACCCCCGCCGTGGCGGCCGCCGCCTTCGGCCTCGTGGGCCTCCGCGCCTATGCCCGGGCGTGGAAGGCGGGCCTGCGCCGCAGCAACTGCGTTCTGGGGGACCCGCGCTGGGTGATGCTGTACCTCGGAATCGTCACCGCGGCCGGGCTCCTGTGGACCGCCGTGAAGATCTGGCGGTTGGTCGGACCCCTCTAGAAATACGACCGCAGCTCGCCCCGCCGCCGCACGTCGAGCGTGGCGCAGTGGAACGAGCCGCCGAAGGGGTAGAAGCCGTCGAAGCGGCAGGGGATCGGCTGGAAGCCCCAGTCCTTCAGTTTCCGGATGAGCGCCTCCTCGCGCCGCTCGACCACCACCCGCTCCTCGTCGAGCATGAGGACGTTCATGCTCACCCAGGCGCTGCACAGGCAGAGGGTCGGATCGTCCGGCGCGGAAGGCGGCGGGGCGGGGAGGACGTCCCAGGTGCGGAACATCTCTGGCAGCGGGCCGATGCGCTCGGGGTTGACGAGGAGCTTGCCCGGGGCGAGGGGCATGAAGGTCGCGTCGATGTGCATGGGGTGGGTGTCCCGCACCGCGATCTCGTGGATGCGGTAGGCGTCGCCCAGGTGGCGGCGCAGCCACTCGATGCCGAAGGCGTTGGTGACGTGGCTCCGCTGCACGAAGAGGTCGCGGCCGCAGCGCACGAAGTCGGCCGTGTCGAAGACCGGCTCGAATTCGGTGACGAGGGAGCGGAACTCCTCGCGGTCCTCCTCGCCCTCTTCCAGAGGCCGGAAGAGGGCGTCCGAAAGCTGGGGGCGCGGGGCCGCGGTCCAGCGGGCGCCGCGCAGGAAGTAGCCCTTGACGAGCTCCCGGAAGGCGTGGACCTCGAAATAGCGGGACCGCCAGGACATGGGGGCTTCGAGGATCTCGTCTCCCACGACCATCAGGAGGTCTCGCGGCATGGCGGCGTAGAGGCCGCTTGCGCTCTCCCACTCGGGGGTGGCGTAGGGGCGGGAGAAGTCGACCGGGTCGGGCCGGCGGACGGTCACCCCCTCGGCTTCGAGGAGGTGCACGAGCCCGTCCAGGTCGCGCCGGCCGGCGTCGATCCACTCCCTGGGGAAGGGGCGGCCGCCGTGCTCGCGGAGGAACGGCCAGGAGCGAGGGGACATCGTGACCCGGAGAGTTGAGTCCCAGGGGGGAACGACGGCGCCGTCGACGCTGCCGACGACCACCTCCTCCAGAGGGTCCCACTCCGTGTAGGAGAGGACGGGGGGTCGGGGGACGGAGGTCTCTGGCATGAGACCAAGGTGCCGCGCGGGGCCGGAGGCGGGACTGCCGGGCGAGCGTAGCCCTCTCCCGGGACTCTGCGGTAGCATCGGGGCCGCCCGCGGGCCGGCCTGGCTCGACCCCCTTCCGGAGCGTCCCCTTTTCCCCTTCCGCGCTCACTAGGAACAAGGCAGGACACCGCAGGCCGGAGACTCCATGAAAGAACTGTCCGATCGCATTGCCGCCTTGACGCCCGAGCAGAGGGCCGTCTTCGAGCTGCTCAGGAAGAAGAGCGCCCCGAAGAAGCCCGCTCAGGGTGCGGCGCCGCCCATCGCGCGGCGCGCCGAGGCGGGGCCTGCACCCCTCTCCTTCGACCAGGAACGGCTCTGGTTCCTGGGCCAGCTCGATCCGGAGAGCGCGGCCTACAACAGCGACACGGCGATCCGGATGAAGGGGCGGCTCGACATCCCGGTCCTCCGGGCGGTGCTCGAAGAGATCGTGCGGCGCCACGAGGCGTGGCGCACGGTCTTCCCGGCGGTCGACGGCCGGCCGGTCCAGGTGGCGCTCCCGCCCCGGCCGGTCGAGCTTCCGGTGGTGGACCTCTCGGAGCTTCCCGCGGCGGAGCGAGAGGCGAGGGTCCTCGCGGTGGCCCTCGAGGAGGCGCGGACGCCCATGGATCTCTCGCGCGGGCCGCTCGTGCGGGTGCGGCTGCTGCGCCTGGCCGGGGACGAGCACATCTGCCTGATGACCGTCCACCACATCGTGAGCGACTGGTACTCCTTCAATCTCGCGTGGATGGAGATCGCGGCCCTCTACCCGGCCTTCCTCGAAGGGAAGCCTTCGCCGCTCCCCGAGCCGCCGGTCCAGTACGCGGACTTCGCGCTCTGGCAGCGGAGCTGGCTCACCGGCGAGGCCCTCGAAAACGCTCTCGGCTTCTGGACCAAGGAGCTCGAAGACTACCCCCACGTGCTGGAGCTCCCCACGGACCGCCCGCGGCCGGCCGCGCAGACCACGCGTGGCGGACGGGCGAAGATCGCGTTCCCGCCCGCGCGGGCCGAGGCCTTCCGCGCCCTCGGCCGGCGGGAGGGGGGCACGCAGTTCATGGCGGCCCTGGCTGGCTTCGACGCCCTCCTCTGCCGGTGGAGCGGACAAGAGAAGATCGTCGTGGGGTCGCCCAACGCGAACCGCAACCGGCCCGAGATCGAGCGCCTGCTGGGTTTCTTCGTGAGCCAGCTCGTGTTCGCGACCGACGTGTCGGGGAATCCCTCCTTCCGGGAGATCCTCGGCCGGGCGCGGAAGACCGCGCTCGCCGCCTACGCCCACCAGGAGCTCCCCTTCGGCAAGCTCGTCGAGGCGCTGCGCCCCGAGCGGGACCCGAGCCGCGCGCCGCTCGCCCAGGTCAACCTCCTGGTGCTCGACAGCGGGTCGACCACGGTCGAGCTGCCGAGCCTCACCTTCTCCGGGGTGGACGTGGACGACGGCGCGTCGCTCTTCGACATGACCCTCTCGCTGTTCGACGGCGCCGCTTCGGGGATCCACGGCTGGTTCGAGTACAACCTGGACCTCTGGGAAGAGGCCACGATGGAGCGCCTGGCCCGGGCCTTCGAGGTCCTGGTGGAGCGGGTGTCGGCGGATCCGGCGGTCCCCCTCTCGGAGATCCCGCTCCTTCCCGAGAACGCGGCCCACCAGATCCTCTCCGAGTGGAACGACACCACGGCGGCGGGGGACCTCCGCCCGGTGGACCGCCTCTTCGAGGAGAGGGCGGAGGAGTCGCCCCGGGCCGTGGCCCTGGTAGTGGCCGACCGGGTGTTTTCGGACCTCGAGGTGACCTACGGCGAGCTCGACCGGGCGGCCAACCGGCTGGCCCACCGCCTGCGCCGTCTGGGGGTGGGGCGGGAGTCCCGGGTGGGTCTCATGACCGGCCGCGGCCCCGAGCTGCTCGTGGGGCTCCTGGGGATCTGGAAGGCGGGCGGGGCCTACGTCCCGCTCGACCCCGGCCACCCCCCGGAGCGCCTCGCCTTCCTGCTGGAGGACGCCGGGATCGAGGTGGTGGTGACCGAGCCGGAGCTTTCCAGTCTCCTGCCCGGAGAGCGGGTGCGGACGGTGGCGCTCGACGGCGTGGCGTCGCTCGCGGGCGAGCCCGAGGAGCGGCCCGGGGAGCCGCGGGCGGAGCCCGGGGATCTGGCCTACGTGATCTATACCTCGGGCACGACGGGTCGACCCAAGGGGGTGATGGTCGAGCACGGCAACCTTGCGGCGACACTCCTCGCGAGCCGGCTCGCGTTCGGTTGGGGCCGCGGGGACCGCATCCCCGCGCTCGCGCCGTTCTCGTTCGACATCTTTCTCTTCGAGGCGATGAGCCCGCTCACGGCCGGGGGCGCGGTCGAGCTCGTGCCGCTCGCGCCGGCCCTGGACCTCGACCGCCTGATGGCCGCGCTCGGCACGGCCACCCGCCTCCACGCCGTGCCCGCCCTCATGCGGCAGGTCTCCGCCCTGGTGCGCTCGGGCGCGGCGCGGCCGGAGGGCCTGAAAACCCTCTTCGTGGGCGGGGACGCGGTCCCCCCGGACCTCCTGGCCGAGATGCGGGAGGCCTTTCCCGGCGCGGAGATCCGCGTGCTCTACGGCCCGACCGAGGGGACGATCATCTGCTCGAGCTGGGCGGTGCCCGAAGGGGGGGGCTCCCCGGGCAGGGCCATGCTCGGCCGGCCGCTACCCAACGCCGGCCTCCGGATCTACGACCGGCAGGGCGGCCTCGCCTTCCCGGGTGCGCCGGGCGAGCTGTGGATCGGCGGCCCGGGGGTGACCCGGGGGTATTTGAACCGCCCGGATCTCACGGCCGAGAAGTTCGTGACGCGGGACGGGAGGCGTTGGTACCGCACGGGCGACCTCGCCCGGCTCCTCCCGGACGGGAGCCTGGAGTTCGCCGGCCGGGTGGACCAGCAGGTCAAGGTCCGCGGCTTCCGTGTGGAGCCGGGGGAGATCGAGGCGCGCCTCGCCGCGCACGAGGCCGTGCGGGAGGCCGTGGTGCTCGCCCGGGGCGTCGAGGGCGGGGACAAGCGGCTCGTGGCCTTCGTGGTTCCGGAAGGGGAGGCCCCGGGCGAGGAGCGGCTGCGCGCCTGGGTGGGGGAGGCGCTGCCGGAGTACATGGTGCCCTCTCTTTTCGTCACCCTCCCCGAGCTGCCGGTGACGGCGCACGGCAAGGTGGACAAAAAGGCGCTCCTGGCGCTGGGGACGGCGGAGCCCGAGGCCGCCCCGGCCGTTGGCGCGGGGGACCGCACGGCGCCGCGTACGCCGGCCGAGGAGATTCTGGCGCGGGTCTGGCGCGGGGTGCTCCGGGTGGACGAGATCGGCGTCCACGACAACTTTTTCCGGCTGGGGGGCGACTCGATCCTGTCGATCCAGGTGGTGGCCCGGGCGCGGCAGGAGGGGCTGCTGCTCACGCCCCGGCAGATGTTCGAGAGCCAGACGATCGCCGCGCTCGCGGCCGTGGCGACCTCTGTAGAAATGGAGGAAGAGCAGGGGCCGGTCGAAGGCGAGGCGCCGCTCACGCCCATCCAGCTCCGCTTCTTCGCGGAGGACCGGCCCGAGCCCGGTTGGTTCAACCAGGCGCTCCTCTTCGAAGCCCGGGAGGCGCTCGATTCCGCCCGCCTCAAAAAGGCGGTCGCGGCCCTCGTGGAGCACCACGACGCCCTGCGCCTGCGCTTCCTCCGGGAGGATGGCCGCTGGCGGCAGGTCCACGCTCCGGTGGGAGAGGTGCCGTTCTTCACCCGGGAGCTTCCGGCGGGCTTCGACCTCGAGACGGGCCCGCTCTTCCGGGCGGTGCTTCTGGAGGGTTCGGGGACACAGAGGCTGCTCCTCGCCGCCCACCACCTGGTCGTGGACGGCGTCTCCTGGCGCATCCTCCTGGAGGATCTGGCCACGGCCTACGGCGGGCACCCCCTGCCGGCGAAGACCACCTCCTGGAAGCGCTGGGCCGAGCGGCTCGCGGACTACGCCCGCTCCGAGGAGGTTCGTGCCGAGCTCGCCTTCTGGCGGGGGCAGCCGGTCTCGGAGATCCCGCCGCTTCCCTTGGACCGGGAGGAGGGTCCAAACACCGTGGGGTCCGCCTCCACGGTCTCCGTCTCCCTGGACGCGGAGACGACGGACGCGCTCCTGAAGCGCGCGCCCGAGGCGTACCGGACGGAGATCAACGACCTGCTGCTCGCGGCCCTCGCCCGCACGCTCGCCGGCTGGACGGGCGCGGGCCGGCACCGGATCGAGCTCGAAGGGCACGGCCGTGAGGACGTGATCCCCGGGGTCGACCTCTCGCGCACCGTGGGGTGGTTCACCACGGTCTTCCCCGTGGTCCTGGACGTCCATGGACACCCGGGGCCGGGCGAGGCGATCCGCGCGGTCAAGGAGACGCTGCGGGCGGTCCCCCGCCGGGGGATCGGCTACGGTCTCCTGAGGTATCTCTCTCCCGAGGGCGAGAGCCTCGCCTCGCAGCCCGACCCCGAGGTGGGCTTCAACTACCTGGGACGGGTGGACGGCGCCGTGCCGGGCGCGCTCGTTCCTTCGGAGGAGACCACGGGGCCGGCCGAGAGCCCCGAGGCGTTGCGGCGCCACCTCCTGGACATCGACGCCCTCGTCCACGGCGGCGCCCTCCGGGTGACCTTTACGTACAGCCGGAGCCGCCACGGCGAGGCCACGGTCGAGCGACTCGCCCGCGCGTTTTTAGCGGAAGTCGAAACGCTCGTCGCGCACTGCCTCTCGCCCGAGGCCGGGGGGTACACGCCCTCGGACTTCCCGCTCGCCCGGCTCGATCAGGCGGCGATCGACGCCGTGCTCGGCCGCGACCGGGCGGTCGAGGACGTCTACCCGCTCGCCCCGCTCCAGAGGGGCATGCTCTTCCACACCCTCTACGCGCCGGGCTCGGAGATCTACTTCGAGCAGCTCTCCTGCTCGCTTTCGGGACCGCTCGACGTGGCCGCCTTCGGCCAGGCGTTTCAGGAGGTGACGGACCGCCAGCCCGTGCTCCGCACGGCGTTCGTCTGGGAGGGGCTCCCCGAGCCGCTCCAGGTGGTGCGCCGCGGGGTGGCGATGCCGTGGGGGCTCGAAGACTGGCGCGGGGTGCCCTCGGAGGAGGTCGAGGAGCGCTTCGCCGCGTACGCCGCGGCTGACCGGGCGCGGGGGTTCGATCCCGCTCGTCCGCCGCTCCAGCGCGTGACCCTCCTGCGCACGGGGGAGGAGGAATACCGCCTCCTCTGGAGCTTCCACCACATCCTCTTCGACGGCTGGTGCTTCTCGCCGCTCTTCCGCGAGATCTTCACCCTCTACGAGGCGCACCGCCGCGGGACCGCGCCGGACCTCCCGCCGGTCCACCCCTACCGCGCCTACGTCGAGTGGCTGGCCCAGCGGGACCTCGGGGCGGCCGAGGCGTGGTGGCGGGAGCGGCTCGCGGGCTTCGACGCCGCGACCCCGCTTCCCCTGGAGACGGAGGCGGGGGAGGGGCGGGCGGCCCGAGACTTCGCGGAGAGGTCGGTCACGCTCCCCGCGCCGCTCCTCGCTTCCCTCCAGGCCGTGGCCCAGGGCGAGGGGCTCACGCTCAACACCCTGGTCCAGGGCGCCTGGGCGCTCCTCCTCTCCCGCATGAGCGGCGAGCGGGACGTGGTCTTCGGCGCGGTCGTGGCCGGCCGGCCGGCGGACCTGCCCGGCGTCGAGTCGATGGTGGGCCTCTTCATCAACACCCTCCCGGTGCGGGTGGAGGTCACGCCGGAGACCTCGGTGGCCGGCTGGCTCCGCGACCTCCAGGCGCGGCAGGCCGAGATGCGGAGCTGGGAGTGGAGCCCGCTGCCGGACGTCCAGCGCTGGAGTGCCGTGCCTCCGGGGAGGCCGCTCTTCCACAGCCTGCTCGTGTTCGAGAACTATCCCATCGACCCGTCGGTCGGCGGGGCCCTCCCCGGGCTCACCTTCGGCGCCTCGCACCTCTCCGAGCAGACGAACTATCCGCTCACCCTGGCCTTCGCCCTCTATGGCGGCGACTTCGTGATGCGGGCGAGCTTCGACGGGCGCCTGGCCTCCGGGACGGCCGAGCGGATCCTCGGCCATCTCGAAGCGCTCCTGGCCGCCCTGGCCGCGGACCCCGGCCGGACCCTGGGCGATCTGCCGGTCCTCCCCGATCTCGCCCTGCTGCCCCGGAGCGCCCCGGCCGCCGCCGCGCTGCTGCCCGAGGGGGCCGCCATTCCGCCGCGGACGGCGGTCGAGGAGGCGCTGGCCCGGGTCTGGCGCGCCGTGCTCCGGCTCGACCGGGTGGGCGTCGAGGACGACTTCTTCCGCCTGGGGGGCGACTCCATCCTGAGCCTCCAGATTGTAGTCCGGGCCCGGGAGGAGGGGCTCCGCGTCACCCCGAAGCAGATCTTCGAGAACCCGACGATCGCGGCCCTGGCCGCCGTGGCCATCCCCCTCGGGAAGGGGATCGAAGAGGACGGCCCGGCCGAAGGGGAGGCGCCGCTCACGCCGATCCAGCGCTCTTTCCTGGAACAGGACGGGCCGGAGCTCCACTGGTTCAACCAGGCGCTGCTTTTGGAGATCCGGGAGCGGACGGCGCCCCAGGTTCTCGCCCGGGCCGTGGACGCCCTCTACGCGGCGCACGGGGCGCTCCGGCTCCGCTTCCGCCGCGACGGCGGCGAGTGGCGCTCGGCTGTGGCTCCGGCGGAAGGCGGGGCGCCGTTTCTCCGGGTGGACTTGACGGCGCTGCCTGAGGAGCTGCGGAGCCGGGCGGTCGAGACGGCCTCGGCGGAGCTGCAGACCGGCTTCGACCTGGCGCGCGGCCCGCTCTTCCTCGCCGCCTTCTTCGATCCGGGGCGGCTCTTCCTGGCCGCCCACCACCTGGCCGTGGACGCGGTGTCCTGGCAGATCCTCCTGGGCGACCTGGAAACGGCTTGCCGGCAGGTTCATCTTCCCGAGCCCACCCTCTCGTGGCGGCGGTGGGCCGAGCGGCTCGCCGCGCACGCGGGCTCGGAGGAGGTCCTGGCCGAGCGGCCGTTCTGGCTCGGCGCCCCAGCCGCCCCCGCGCTGCCGGTCGACTTTCCCGACGGAGAGAACCCGGAGGCGTCCGCGGCCTCGGTCGACGTGACCCTGCCGCCTGAGGCCACGGCGGCGCTGCTGCGCGAGGCGCCGCGGGCCTATCGCGCGCGGGTGGACGACCTGCTGCTGACGGCGCTCGTCCGGGCCATGGCCCGCTGGACGGGCGCGCCGCGGCTGCGGCTCGACCTCGAAGCCCACGGCCGCGAGGAGATCTTCCCGGGGGCCGATCTCTCGCGCACCGTGGGCTGGTTCACGGCCGTCTACCCGGTGACGCTCGATGTCTCCGGGGCGCCGGGCCTGCGGGAGGCGCTCCTCGCGGTCAAGGAGCAGCTCCGCGCGGTCCCCCGGCGCGGGATCGGCTGGGGCCTGCTCCGCCTGGCCGCCCTCCCCGCTCCCGAGGTGCTGTTCAACAACCTGGGCCAGCTCGACCAGGCCTTCTCCGAGGAGGGACGCTTCGCTCCGGCCCCGGAGCCCACGGGACCTTCCCGGAGCCCGCGGGCGCCGCGCGGCCACCTCCTGGAGGTCTCCGCCCTGGTGCTGGACGGCCGGCTGCACGTGGGCTTCGGTTACGGCTCCCGCCTCCACCGGGAGGAGACGATCCGGAGGCTTTCCGAGGATTTCCGGGAGGAGCTCGAAGCGCTCCTCGCCCACTGCCTGTCCTCCGAGGCGGGCGGGTACTCTCCCTCGGACTTCCCCCTGGCCCGGCTCTGCCAGGCGGCCCTGGACGCGGTCCTCGATGGGGACCGCGCGGTCGAGGACCTCTATCCGCTCGCGCCGCTCCAGCGCGGGATGCTCTTCCACGGCCTCTGGGCGCCCGGGTCGACGCTCTACCTGGAGCAGATCTCCTGCGACCTCGTGGGGGACCTGGACGTCCCCGCCTTCACCCGCGCCTGGCAGCGGGTGGTGGACCGCCACCCGGCCCTGCGCACCGCCTTCCTCTGGCAGGGGCTGGAGGAGCCGCTCCAGGTGGTGCGCCGCAGGGTGGAGATGCCGTGGACCGTGGAGGACTGGCGCTCCGCAGGGGAGGAGAAGCTCCGGGCCTGGACCGCGGAGGACTTCTCGCGGGTGTTCGACCTCCGGGAGGCGCCCCTCATGCGGGCGGCGCTGCTGCGCGTGGCCGAGGACCGGCACCGCTTCGTCTGGAGCTTCCACCACCTCCTTTTCGACGGCTGGTGCTTCGCCATCCTGTTGCGCGAGGTCTTCCTCTTCTACGAAGCGTTCCGGAGCGGCGGCGACCTCGACCTGCCGCGGCCCCGCCCCTACCGCGACTACATCGCCTGGCTCGCGGAGCGCGACCCGGCGGAGGCCGAGGCCTTCTGGCGGCGCACGCTCGCCGGTTTCGCGGCGGCCACGCCGGTCCCGCTCGACACGCCGGGAGGCACGCCCGAGGACCCCAAGCCGCAAGACGAGATCGCGCGCATTCCGGCCGGCGCGGCTGCGGTCCTCGAATTGTTCGCCCAGGGGAGGCGGCTCACCCTCAACACCCTGGTGCAGGCCGCCTGGGGCCTCCTCCTCTCCCGCTTCTCGGGCGAGCCGGACGTGGTCTTCGGAACCGTCGTCTCCGGCCGGCCGCCGGAGCTGCCCGGAGTGGAGTCGATGGTCGGCCTCTTCATCAACACCCAGCCGGTGCGGATCGCGATCGAGCCTCACCTCCCGGTGGGAGCGTGGCTCGCGCGCGTGCAGGAGGACCAGGTCGAGATGCGGCAGCACGGCTGGAGCCCGCTCGCCGACGTGCAGGGGTGGAGCGAGCTGCCGCCGGGCGAGCCGCTGTTCCACTCCCTCCTTGCCTTCGAGAACTTCCCCCTGGGCGAGGATCTGGAGGAGGGGGGAGGCGGCCTCGAGGTCACCGGGTTCCGCTTCTCCGACCGCGCCGACTACCCGCTCTCCTTCTCCGTGACGCCGAGCACGGCGGGGCTGGGGCTCCGGCTCACCCACGACCACCGGGTCGAGAGCGCGACGGCCGAGCGCCTGCTCGGCAGCTTCCTCACTCTCCTGGACGGCCTGGCCACCGACCCCGCCCGCCGGCTGGAGGAGGTCCCGATCCTTTCCGAGTCCGAGCGCGGCCAGCTCCTCGCCTGGAGCGCGGGGGAGGAGCCGTCCGGCGGCGCGGCCTGCCTCCACGAGATCTTCGAAACCCAGGCGCGGCGGACGCCCGAGGCCGTGGCATTGGTCGACGACCACGGCGAGACGACCTACGGCGAGCTCGACCGGCGGGCAAACCGCCTGGCGAACACCCTCCGCGGCCTGGGGGTCGGGCCCGAGATCCGGGTGGGGCTCTCCGTCCCCCGCAACGCGGAGATGGTGACGGCGATCCTGGGGATTTTGAAGGCCGGCGGCGCCTATGTGCCGATCGACCCCGGGACGCCTCCGGACCGCCTCGCGTACCTCCTCGAAGACGCCGCGGCGCCCGTGGTGATCACGGAGTCCTTCCTGGCCGATCCGTCCTGGCTCGCCGCGCCGGACACGGCCCCAGCCTCCGGCGTAACGCCCGAAAACCTCGCCTACGTCATCTACACGTCGGGCTCGACCGGCCTCCCCAAGGGAGTGATGGTGCGCCACCGCTCGCCCGTCAACTACGCGCGGTCCATGGCCGCGGTCTACGGGATCGGGCCGGGAGACCGGGCCGTGCAGTTCGCCTCGGTGAGCTTCGACGCGAGCGTCGAGGAGATCTTCACGGCGCTGGGCTCGGGGGCGACCCTCTTCATCCGCACCGGGGTCGACGACGTTTCCGCCTTCCTGGACCGGTGCCGCGCCTGGCGCCTCACGCACCTGAGCCTCCCCACGGCCTACTGGCACCAGATCGCCGCGGCCCTCAAGAGCGAGGGCGCGGACCTCCACCCCGAGCTGCGGTTCGTCGTGATGGGCGGCGAGCGGGCGCTCCCCGAGCGCTGGGGCGCGTGGGGGAGGGGCCCCGGGGCGCGGGTGCGGCTCGTCAACGCCTATGGCCCCACCGAGGCGACGATCGCGGCCACGATCCACGAGCACCCGGGGACGGCTTCCGCCCTCCCGCGGCGCGAGGTGCCGATCGGCCGGCCGCTCCCGGGGGTGACCGCTCACGTCCTCGGCCGCGACCTCCGGCTCGTGCCGGTCGGCGGCACGGGCGAGCTCTGCCTGGGCGGCGGCTGCCTCGCCCGCGGCTACCTCGGCCGGCCGGAGCTGACGGCCGAGCAGTTCGTTCCCGATTCCCTAGGCTCCCCGGGGGCGCGCCTCTACCGGACTGGCGACCTCGTCCGCCGCCTGGCCGACGGTACGCTCGAGTTCGCCGGCCGGGCGGACGCCCAGGTCAAGGTGCGCGGCTTCCGCATCGAGCTCGGGGAGGTCGAGGCGGCCCTCTCCGCCCATCCGGGAGTCCAGGAGGCGGTGGCCACGACCCGCGAGGACGCCTCGGGGAGCCGGCGCCTCGTCGCCTTCGCCGTGCCGAAGGCGCCGGGCGATCCGCTCGCGGACCTCCGTTCGTTCCTGACCGGCCGCCTGCCCGCCTACATGGTGCCGTCCGACCTGGGCGTGCTCGACGCTCTCCCGGTCACCCCGGCGGGCAAGCTCGACCGCCGGGCGCTCGACGCGATCGAAGTCTCGCGCGACGCGGGCGCCGGATACGTGGCGCCGCGGAACCCGATCGAGGAGACGCTCGCGGCGATCTGGTCCGAGCTTCTGGGAGTCGACCGCGTGGGCGTCGAAGACGACTTCTTCACCCTGGGCGGCCACTCGCTGCTCGCCACCCAACTCGTCTCCCGGATCCGCCGGCAGTTGGGCGTCGACCTCGCGCTCCACCGGCTCTTCGAGCTGCGCACCTTGAGCGACCTCGCCCGCGAGGTCCTGGCGAAGAAGCTCGAAGCGGAGGGGGGCGGGCTCGACGCGCTCCTGGCGGATCTGGACGAGCTGTCGGACGAGGAGGCCCTGGCGCTCCTCGAAGAGGAGGGAGCATGAGCGAACGGCTGTCCGACTTCGAGCGCCTCTCACCGGCCAAGCAGAAGCTTCTCCTGGCGCGGATGGAAAAGCTCCGCCGCCAGCAGGACGGAGGGGAGGGGCCGGCGCGGGAGACGATCCCCCGGAGCCCGTTGCGGGAGACGGGCGGGCCGTTCCCCCTGTCGTTTTCCCAGCAGCGGCTCTGGTTCATCGACCGCCTGGAGCCGGGAAACACCGCCTACAACATCGCGGACGCCCTGAAGCTCCGCGGCCGGCTCGACGTGCCCGTGCTCGCCCGGGTTCTGACAGAGATCGTCCGCCGCCACGAGGCTCTCCGCACGACCTTCGACCTGGCCGAGGGCCGGCCCGTGCAGAGGGTCGAGGCGCCCGCGCCCGTGGCCGGTCCCGTGGTCGACCTCGCGGGGCTGCCCGGCGAGGCGCGGGAAGCCGAGGCCCGCCGCCTCGCGGCCGAGGAGGCGCGCACGCCCTTCGACGTGCCCCGGGGGCCGCACCTGCGGGCCCGCCTCCTCCGCCTCGCGGAGGACGAGCACGCGGCCCTGTTTACCACCCACCACATCGTGTCGGACGGCTGGTCCATGGGTGTCCTCGTCCGCGAGATCGCGGCCCTCTACCCGGCGTTTGCCTCGGGACAGCCGTCCCCCCTGCCGGAGCTCCCTCTCCAGTACCCGGACTTCGCGGACTGGCAGCGGCGCTACCTGGCCGGGGAGGTCTTGGAAGAGCAGATCCGCTTCTGGCGCGAGGCGCTCGCGGGCGCCCCCCAGGTCTTGGAGCTCCCGGCGGACCGGCCGCGGCCCGCGGTCCTCACCCATCGCGGAGCGTCCGTCGAAACCGTCTTCCCCCGGGTGGAGGCCGGCGGCGGCGAGACCCTGTTCATGGTCCTCCTCGCGGCCTTCGGGGCGCTCCTCTCCCGACATACCGGGCAGGAGGACCTCCTCGTGGCCTCGCCCATGGCGAACCGGAACCGGATCGAGACCGAGGGGCTGATCGGCTTCTTCGTGAACACCCTGACCCTGCGGATCGACCTCCGGGGCGCGGAGACGTTCCGGGACCTCCTCGCCCGGGTGCGCCAGACGGCGCTCGGCGCCTACGCCCACCGGGATCTCCCCTTCGAGCGGGTCGTCGAGGAGCTGCAGCCGGCGCGGGACCTCTCCCGCCCGCCGCTCGCCCAGGTGTCCTTCGCGCTCCAGAACGCCCCCGCGGGGGACCTGGTGCTCCCCGGGCTCACGCTCGCTCCGCTCGAGGTGGCCGCCGAGACCTCCCAGATGGACCTCTCCGTGGGGATGGGGGAGACCCCGGACGGGCTCGGCTGCTCCTGGCGCTTCAACACCGACCTCTTCGACGAGGCCACGATGCGGCGGATGGTCGAGCGCTTCCGCACCCTCTTGGAAGGGATCGCCGCGGATCCCGGCCGGCCGCTCCGCGATCTTCCTTTCCTTCCCGCCGCCGAGAGGGAGCAGGTGCTCCACGCGTGGCCCGAGGGGCCGGAGCCCGAAGCGGGGGATCTCTGCCTCCACGACCTCGTCTTCGAGCAGGCATCCCGAGCCCCCGAGGCTCCCGCCCTCCTGTTCTCCGGGGAGACGGTCTCCTACGGCGAGCTCGCCGCCCGCGCCCTCCATCTCGCCCGCCACCTGGCGAGCCTGGGCGTCAAGCCGGAGACCCGGGTGGGAATCTGCCTCGAACGCTCGCCCGAGATGGTGGTGGCGGCGCTCGGCGTGCTCGCGGCCGGAGGCGCCTACGTGCCCCTGGACCCCGCCTACCCCCACGACCGCCTCGCCTTCATGGCCGAAGACGCCAACCTCGCCGCCGTCATCGCCAGCCCATCCACCTCTTCCGTCCTTGCAGTCCTTGCAGTCCCTGCAGTCCTTGTGAACCAGGAGACCCCAGCCCGCGACACCCCTCTGCCGGAGGTGTCCCCGGACCACCTGGCCTACGTCATCTACACCTCCGGCTCCACGGGCCGGCCCAAGGGCGTGCTGATCCCCCACCGGGCCGTGGTCAACACCCTGAGGGCGGCCCGGAGGATCGCGGAGATCGGCCCGGGGGACCGCGTGCTCCAGTTCTTCTCCTTCAGCTTCGACGGCGCGGTGATGGACATCTTCCACGCCCTGGCCTCGGGAGCCTGCCTGGCCCTCGCCAGCCGGGAGGAGATGCTGCCCGGCGAGGGGCTGGAGGCGCGGCTCGCCGGGCTCGGGATCACCTGGGTCACGCTCACCCCGTCGGTGCTGCCAGCGCGGCCGGAGGGCTTCCCGCGCCTCGCGCAGCTCTTCGTGGGAGGCGAGAAGCTGCCGGCGGAGGCGGCGCGGCGCTGGGCCGCCGGGCGGCGGCTCGTCAATGTCTACGGACCCACCGAGGCGAGCATCTTCACCACCTCGTGGGAGGTGGAGGAGGGGGCGGAGCTCCCCGCCGGGGGGCCGCCCATCGGCCGGCCGATCGCGGGGGCCCGCGCCTACCTGCTCGACCGCGAGGGCCGGCCGGCCCCGGCCGGGGTGCCGGGCGAGCTCCTCCTGGGCGGGGCGGGCCTCGCCCGCGGCTACCAGGGCCGGCCGGAGAAGACGGCGGAGAGCTTC
>DATHUD010000763.1:0-18184 GCA_035462575.1 Thermoanaerobaculia bacterium
AGGTCCAGGGCGACGTGATGCTGGTCGCCTGGACGACGACCCCCTGGACCACGCTCGCGAACGTGGGCCTCGCGGCCCATCCCGACCTTCTCTATAAGGCCATCGAGAACCCGGCGCGGCCCGGGCAGATCCTGATCTTCGGGGACCGGCTGGAGACGCCCGTCCCCCTCGTGGTCGAGGAGGAGGGGAAGCGCCGGCAGAACGACCTGCGCGAGGCGGGGCCGGTCCTCGCCCGGTTCCGGGGACGGGACCTCGAAGGGCTGATCTACGACCGGCTGTTCGACTTCTTCGCTCCCGAGGTGCCGGGGCGGGTGGTGCTCGGCGACTACGTGACGGAGACCGAGGGCACCGGGCTCGTCCACACGGCTCCCCCCTTCGGCGAGGACGACTACCAGACGGGGCGCAAGTACAACCTCCCCCTGCTCCTGACCGTCGACACCGAGGGGAAGATCGTCTCCGGCGCCGGGGCCTTCGCGGGGATGTGGTTCAAGGAGGCGGACCCGAAGATCACCCAGGATCTCAAAAGCCGGGGCTTGATGCTCCACGCGGACCGCTACCGCCACAACTACCCCTTCTGCTGGCGGTGCGACCGGCCGCTCCTCTACTACGCGACGACGAGCTGGTTCATCCGCACGACGGAGAAAAAGGACGAGCTCGTCGCGAAGAACAAGACGATCGACTGGCACCCGGAGCACATCGGCGAGGGGCGGTTCGGCAACTGGCTCGAGAACCTGGTGGACTGGGCCCTGTCGCGCAAGCGCTACTGGGGCACGCCGCTGCCGGTCTGGCGCTGCGACGCGTGCAAGCAGCAGCGGGTGATCGGCTCCTACCGGGAGCTCTTCGAGGCCGCCCGCCGCGAGCCGCCCGCGGACTTCTATGACACGGAGCAGTGGAACCCGCACCGGCCCTTCATCGACGAATTCACCTGGCCCTGCACGGAGTGCCGGGAGGGGACCCTGCGCCGCGTCGAGGAGGTCATCGACGCCTGGTTCGACTCGGGCGCCATGCCGTTTGCCCAGCATCACTATCCGTTCGAGAACCGGGAGCTGATCGACGGGCGCGTCCAGTTCCCGGCGGACCTGATCTCCGAGGCCGTGGACCAGACGCGCGGGTGGTTCTACACCCTCCACGCGCTGGGCGTGCTGCTCTTCGACTCGGTCGCCTACAAGACCTGCATCGTGCTCGGCCACATCAACGATGAGCAGGGGCGGAAGATGTCGAAGCGCCTGGGCAACGTCGTCGAGCCCATGGGCGTGATCGCGGAGACCGGGGCGGATGCCCTCCGCTGGTACTTCTGCATCAACAACCCCGAGGTGAATTCGCGCTTCTCGGCGCGGCTGGTGCGCGAGGCGGCGCAGGGGTATCTCCTGCCGCTGTGGAACGCGCTCTCCTTCTTCACCATCTACGCGAACCTGGACGGCTGGCGGCCGGGCCGGAGCGAGGTGCCCGCCTTTGCCGAGCGGCCGCCGCTCGACCGGTGGATCCTGCTGCGCCTCGACCGGCTGACCGCGGCCGTGACCCGCAATCTGGACGCCTACAGCCTCGTGGAGTCGGCGCGGGAGATCGAGGCGCTGCTCAACGACCTCACCAACTGGTACATCCGCCGCAGCCGCGCCCGCTTCTGGGCGCCCAACGGGGCGGAAGGGGACGCGGCCGACAAGGCGAGCGCCTACGCGGCCCTCTACGAGGTGTTGACGACGCTCTCGCGCCTGCTCGCCCCCTTCACGCCGTTCGTGGCGGAGGTCCTCCACAAGAACCTCGTCCTCTCCCAGCGGGACGACGCGCCCGAGAGCGTGCACTTGACGGACTGGCCCGAGCCGCCGGCCGGCCGGGTGGACGAGGCGCTCGAAAAGGGGATGGCGGCCATCCAGAGGATCGTGACGCTCGGGCACGCGGCGCGGAACCTGCACGGCCTCAAAACGCGGCAGCCGCTCGCGACGGTCACCCTGGTGACGGCGGACGAGTCGCTCCGGCCGCTCGTCGAGCGGTACCTGGACGTTCTGAAGGACGAGCTGAACGTCAAGGACGTCCACTGGGCCGCCGACCGGACCGTGTACGTGCACCACGAGGTGAAGCCCATCTTCCCCAAGACCGGACCGCGTTTCGGCAAGAGGATGCCGGAGGTGAAGAAGGCGCTCGACGCCGCGGACGGCGATGCGCTCGCGGCCGAGCTGGAGCGGACGGGGAAGGTCACCATCCAGCTCTCGGACGGCCCGGCCGAGTTCTCCGCCGAGGAGGTGGAGGTCCGGCTCGTCGAGCGCGCGGGCACGGCCACCCAGGGGGACCGCGAGCTGCTCGTCGCCCTGGAGACGGAGATCTCTCCCGAGCTCGTGGCCGAAGGGCTCGCCCGGGAGTTCGTCCACTTCGTGCAGCAGGAGCGCAAGAAGCAGGATCTCGACTACGCGGACCGGATCCGGGTGACGTTCTCGGCCGACCCGGAGATGAAGGCCGCGGTGGACGCCCACGCGGAGTGGATCCAGGGGGAGACCCTGGCCATCCGGATCGACGGCGCGGAGGCGCCGGAGCTTCGCATTCAGATCGACAAGGTCAGCCCCGAAGGGGCTTGAGACTGGCACCGGAGAGGGGAGAAATCATGGCGGGTATCTTCAAAGCCTACGACGTGCGCGGGGTGTTCCCCACGCAGCTCAACGAGGAGATCGGGTACAAGATCGGCCTCGCGTTTCAGCACGTGCTCGACGCCGAGGACCGGGCGAACGGCAATACGGTGGTGGTCTCGCGGGACATGCGCGAGCACAGCCTGGGCCTCGCGAAGGCCCTGATCGAGGGGCTGACCGACGCCGGGCTCGACGTGCTGGACATCGGCCTGGCGTCAACGCCGATGAACTACTTCGCAATCAGCCACTTCAAAGCGGCCGGCGGCGTGCAGGTCACGGCGAGCCACAACCCGGCGCAGTACAACGGCTTCAAGTTCAGCCGCCACGGCGCCCGGCCGGTCTCGGGGGACCACGGGATCGCGCTCATGGAGGAGAAGGTCGCCTCCGGAGACCTGCCCAAGGCGGAGAAGAAGGGCACGGTCACACAAGGCGAGGTCTTCCGGAATTACCAGCACCACGTCCTCTCCTTCCTCCGCGAGGGGGACTACGGCCAGCCGCTCAAGGTGGCGGTCGACGCCGCCAACGGCATGGGGACGATCGAGAAGCCGATCCTGGAGGCGATGGGCATCGAGCTCATCCCCCTCTTCTTCGAGCTGGACGGCACCTTCCCCAACCACGAGGCGAACCCGCTCAAGGAGGAGAACCTCCTGGACCTGGCGCGCGCGGTGCGGGAGAGCGGGGCGGACCTCGGGATCTCGTTCGACGGCGACGCCGACCGCGCGGCCTTCATCGACGAGAACGGCACCCCGATCGGGAGCGACCTGATGACGGGCCTGATCGCGGGCGAGCTGCTGGCGCGCGAGCCGGGCAAGGTCGTGGTCTACGACCTGCGCTCGTCGCTCGCGGTCAAGGAGTACATCGAGGAGAAGGGGGGCGTCCCCGTGCGGGAGCGGGTGGGCCACTCCTTCATCAAGGCTACGCTCCGCAACAGGAACGGCATCTTCGGCGGCGAGCTCGCGGGCCACTACTACTACCGCGACCACTCCTACGCCGACTGCCCGCTGCTCTCGGTCGTCGAGGTGCTGAACCTCATGCGGCAGAAAAAGCAGCTCCTCTCGGAGCTGATCCAGCCGCTGGAGCGCTACCGCAAGAGCCCGGAGATCAACTTCGTGGTGGAGGACAAGCAGGGAAAGATCGACGAGCTCGCCAAAAAGTACGGCGACGCCCGGATCGATTACCTCGACGGCATCACCATCACCTACCCGGACTGGTGGGCGAACGTCCGCCCCTCGAACACCGAGCCGTTTCTTCGCCTCGTGATGGAGGCGAAGACCGGCCCGGAGCTCGAGAAGAGGAAGGAAGAGATCTTCGGAATCCTCGGCCACCCGGCCGAGTAGAAGACCGCGGCTCTAATCCCGCCGGCCGCCCAGAAGCCCCGAGCGGACGAGGAAGTAGAGCAGCGTCATGAGCGTCGAGACCGCCGCGGCAACGTAGGTCAGGGCCGCGGCGTTCAGCACCTTGCTCATGCCGGCGCGCTCCTGCTCCAGCACGATCCCGTTCTCGAAGGCCAGTTTCTTGGCCCGCGCCGAGGCGTCGAACTCGACCGGCAGGGTGACGACCTGGAAGAGCAGCACCGCCGAGAAGAGCATCGCGCCGATCAGGACCATGTTGGTCGAGGAAAAGAGCAGCCCGCCGAGCATCACCATGTAGCCGAGCGACGAGCCGATGCCGGCCGTCGGCACCAGGGCGGAGCGCAGCCACAGCGGCTTGTAGGCCTGCGCGTGCTGGATGGCATGGCCCGCCTCGTGGCAGGCGACGCCCACCGCGGCGACGGAGCTCGACCCGTAGACCGGCTCGGACAGCGCGAGCGTCTTGGTCACGGGGTTGTAGTGGTCGGTCAACGTGCCGTGCGTCGGCACGATCTTCACGTCGTGAATGCCGGCCCGGTCGAGCAGGATCTGCGCCGCCTGGGCGCCGCTCAATCCACGCATCGTGCGGACACGCTCGTATTTGTTGAACGCCGACTTTGTCCGGAAGCTCGCCCAGAGCGACAGGAGCAGAGCCGGACCGATGAACAGGAAGTACATGGGATCGAACATGGGCATTGCCCGGTTCTCCTTTCACCCCCCTAGAACAACGGAAATCCGTGTCGCCATTCCGGCCAGCTCACGATTGATACAGTAGCCGGCGAAGGAGGACGGAGCATGGTGAACAAGGGGTTGGTCGCGATCGTCACCGGGGGGAGCCGCGGGATCGGGAGAGGGGTTGCGGAGGCGCTGCTCGAAAAAGGGTGGCGGGTCCGGTTCTGCAGCCGGAGCCCGAAGTCCGTCGAGGAGGCGCAGGAGGAGATGGCCGGCCGCTTCGGGGGATCGGTCTCCGGGCAGGCGGTCGACGTCCGCCGGCAGGAGGAGGTGGACGCCTTCGTGGAGCGGGTCCGCAAGGAGGAGGGCAGGATCGACTGCCTGGTAAACAACGCGGGGCTGGGCGTCTTCGGCGCCGTGGACGAGCTGACCGGCGAGCAGTGGCGGGAGGTGATCGAGACCAACCTCTCGGGCTGCTTCTACTTCCTGCGGGCGGTCGCCCCGGTGATGAAAAGCCAGGGGGACGGCTGGATCTTCAACATCGCCTCGCTCGCGGGCAAGAACCCTTTCGCGGGCGGCGGGGCCTACAACGCGAGCAAGTTCGGGCTGATCGGCCTCTCGGAGGCGGCCATGCTCGACCTGCGCCCCCACGGCGTGCGGGTGGCGGCGATCCTGCCCGGGAGTGTCGACACCGGCTTCGGCCACCGGCGGGACCCGAACCAGGACCGGAGCTGGATGCTGAAGCCGGAGGACATCGCGTCGATGGTGCTTCACCTGCTGAGCTACCCACCCAACGCCTTGCCGAGCCTGGTGGAGATGCGGCCGGCCAAGCCGCCGAAGTAGCCGGGTCTAGATGATCTGGAACACCCCGGTCGCCCGGAGAACCTCGGGGCCGGTGGGCGCGGCGGCCTGGGGATCGGTCTCCAGGGTGACCATGACGCCCCGGGTGCCGGCGGGCATCTCCTTCGAGGAGAGCTCGATCGGGGCGCCGGGCTCGGCAGTGAAGGAGCCGGCGGGGACGGTGCCCTGGTCCGCCTCGAACCAGAGCTTGTAGGCGCGGCCGGGACCGGCGGGCTCCAACCCTTCGAGGGAGAGGTACCAGTGCTGGTGGTCGGCGGCCACGAAGAGCATGCCGCGGGCGTTCGGCTGGACGGGGGTCTCCCCCGCGGGGCGCAGGGGGCTCACCTCGACGGCCGGGGAGGTCACCACGGAGAAGTGCTCGCGCATCCGGTTCATCCGGGCGCGGGCCTGTTCCATCTCGGCCGCGGCCTGATCCGCCCGCCGCTTCTGCGTCTCCATCTCCCGCGTCAGACGCGCGATCGTCTCCCCCTGCTGGACGAGCCCGGTGTAGAGCCAGGCGGAGAGGCCCAGGAAGAGGAGGGCGAGGGCGGCGGCGAGCGCCAGGGGCCAGCGGCTCGGCCGGACCACCGCGCGCCGGGGTTGCGGGATGGGGGTGACCGGAGCGGGCACCCGCACCTCTCCGGAAGGCCGGGGCGGCGGCAGCGGAGCCGGGGCCGCAGCGGCGACCGGAGCCGGGGCCGCAGCGGCGACCGGCGCCGGGACGGGGACCGGCTCGGGCACGGGCTCCGGAGCGGCCGCCTTCGGCTCCTCGCCGCGGACGATCGCCATCAGGCGGTCCTTCACGGCCGGGTCCGGCTCCTCGGGGGAGAGCTCGAAGGGGATCAGGCCCAGCACCTCGGTGTAGAGGCGCGCCAGGGTCTCGGCCGTATCGTCTCCGCGCGGACCCGGAGCTCCGCCGGGAGCGCCGTCCAGCGCGTCGACGACCGAGAGGATCGTCTGGTCTTCGGGGTGCGGTTCCTGGTTCACAACAGTTGCCTGATCTCGTCGCGCAGGGCGCCTCTCAGTTTTTTCATGGCGAGGAGCGTGCGCGTCTTGACCGTCCCCAGGGGGAGGTCGGCGCGCGCCGCGATCTCGCTCTGGGAGAGGCCCTCGTAGAAGGCCATCTCCAGGACCTGACGCTGCTCCGGCGGGAGCTTGTCGAGCTCTTTTCGAACCCGGTCCCGCCTCTCGTGAGTTAGTACGGCTTCCGGCCCCTCGGGGGATGCATGCTCCGGCCCGCCGGCCGTCCGGGAGGATTCGTGGGTCCGCTCCACGACCTTGCGGTTGCGCAGGCGGTCGATGGCGCGGCTCCGGGTGAGGAGGACGAGCCAGGTCGAGACCGACGAGCGGGAGGAGTCGTAGCTCCCCGCGTGGTTCCAGACGTGGACGAAGACCTCCTGGAGGATCTCTTCGCCGTCCGGGACCGTGCCCAGGATGCGGCGGGCGAGGGCGAGGAGGGTGGAGGCGTGGCGGGAATAGAGCTCCGCCAGGGCTTCGGGCCGGCGCTCCACCACCTGGCGCACGAGCGCCGTGTCGGGGAGCGACTTGACGGGGTGCGGCTCTGTGGTGATGGGGTTCATTCCCGCGTCGGGATCGGTAGCCCTCGGAGGAGCTAGGATAGCATGAAGGCTCCGCGGCCCCCTGATCCGGCCGGGAAAGGACGAGAGCGAGCATGGACGATCACAAAGGGCGCAGGGGCGAGCCGGCCATCCGCGTCATCATGATGCCCAAGGACACGAACGCCCTGGGCACGATCTTCGGAGGCATCATCCTCTCCTACATCGACCAGGCGGGAGCGGTCGAGGGGCACCGGGTCGTCTCGGGCCGGCTGGTCACGGTCGCCCTGCGCGAGGTGGTCTTCCACGCCCCGGTCTTCGTGGGCGACCTCGTGAGCTTCTACACCGAGACCCTGAAGGTCGGCCGGACGTCGATCACCGTCAAGGTGCTGGTGGAGGCCGAGCGCCGGATGGGCGGCGGCACGGGCAAGGTCAAGGTGACCGAAGCCGAGGTGATCTACGTTCACGTGGACGCCAACAACCAGCCGATGCCGATCGAGGCGAAGGAGGCGGCGGCGCTGGTTTAGGGGGGAAGAACACGGACGGACACGGACCGGCACGGACGAACACTTAAGGCGCGAAGGGGGCGTAGCACCTTCGGCACCTCGCCTCGTAGGCTTCGGTGTCCCCCACCTGGAGCTGCTCTTCGCCTCCGGCGATGCGCTGGCTGTAGTGGGCGGGCGCTCCGCAGCGCATGCAGACGGCGTGCATCTTGTCCACGTACTCGGCGATGGCGAGGATCTGGGGCATGGGGCCGAAGGGGCGGCGCAGGTAGTCGAGGTCGAGGCCGGCCACGACGACGCGGAGCCCTGAATCGGCGAGCCGGCCCACGAGCTCGATCAGGCCGTCGTCGAAGAACTGGGCCTCGTCGATCCCCACGACCTGGACGTCGGGCAGAAGCTTCTCCCGCATCTCGCAGGAGCAGGTGACGCTCACGGCCTGGAGCTCCCGGTTGTCACGGGTGACAAGCCGCTCCGGGCCGTGGCGGGTGTCGGACACGGGCTTGAAGACCTGGACGATCTGGCCCGCGATCGTCGCCCGGCGCAGGCGCCGCACCAGCTCTTCGCTCTTGCCGGAGAACATGCCTCCGCTGATCGCCTCGATATGCCCGTGCCGGGCACGCTCGCTCATGCTGTCCAGAATGTTCACCGGTGACAATCTACAGCAGCCGCGGGGCGCCGCCAAGCCTTCGCGAGGTCTGCTACCATGAGATTCCTATGACGCAGACTCGTTCCACCAAGCGGATTTTCAGTTATGACGAAGCGATCACCACGTTCCCCTTCGTGCGCGATCTGACCGCCGCCGCCGTGCGGAAGATCGACGAGCTGATCCTGAGCGTGGAGGCCCGCCAGGAGCGCCGGCACGAAATCGAGGAGGTGTGCGAGAAGATCGTCCAGAACTGGAGGCAGGAGCTCTCGGCCATCGGCTGTGAGACCAAGGGGCTCTGGCTGGTGGACTGGGACAACGGCGACGGCTACTACTGCTGGCGCTACCCCGAGGAGTCGATCGGCTATTTCCACACCTACGAAGAGGGATTCGCGGGGCGGATCCCGATCAATTAGCTCCCCTCCTCCGCCACCTTCTGGCGGAGATTCTCGATCCACTCCTCGGCTTCGCGGCGGCGGGCGGCCCCCAGGGCGGCGCCGCGGGCGGTCTTGTAGCGCTCGGGCGGCGGGCCGGGGTCGAGCTGGACGAGGGCCCGGGCGAGCAGGGTGCGCTTCTTGCCCGCGGCCATCAGCCGCTCGGCGGCGGCCACCACTCCGGCGGATTCGAGGAGCAGGGCGTCGTGGAGGAGCCCCTCCTCGGGGCCGCGGGGATCTTCCCGGAAACGGCCCAGGGCGGCGCGCACCCGGCGGATCCGCTCTTCCGGCAGATCGAGGCCGCGCAGGAAGAGGTCGAGCCGGCCGCCGGGCGCGAGCGACCCGATCCGGTCCACGGCGCCGTGGAAGAGGAGGAGAAGCTCCAGCAGGTCCTCGTCCACGACCGGCAACCCTTCGCGCAGGATCTGAATATGGCTCTCCAGGCGCGCGACCCGATCGAAGGTCTGGACTCCGTCCAGGCCGGCGTAGAGGGGCTTGACGAGCTGCTCCACCCGCTGGCGGATCTCGGGGGTCACCGCCGGCTGGCCTCGGCGAAAAGGCCCAGGAGGCGCGCGAGGGTCATGCCTTCGAGGCTCGGGGCCACGGCGTCGGCCCCGCGCAGGCGCTCGGGGGCATAGGTGTGGCCCACGCCCAGGGTGACGAGCCCCATGTCGGCGGCGGCGGCGAGGCCGGCGGGGCTGTCCTCGACGGCCAGGACCTCGTGGGGGTGGAGCAGGCGCTCGGGGAGCGGCGGCTGGGAGTTGAGCGCTTCGAGTGCCCGCTGGTAGCCCTCGGGGCTGGGCTTCCCCTCGGTGACGTCCTCGGTGGTGACGAGCACCTTGAAGAGATCGCGGAGGCCCGCCTGCCGGAGCGCCCCCTCCACCTCTTCGAACAGCGCGCCGGAGACGACGCCCAGCATCATCCCGGCCGCGGCGGCTTCGCGGACCAGCTCGGGAGCGCCGGGGAAGAACGGGTAGCCGCGCTGGCGGATGAGCTCCTGGTAGTAGCTCGCCTTCCTCGCGATCAGCCGCATGAGCCGGGGGACGGTGGCGGGCTCCCCCGCCGCGGCGAGCACGGCGGCGAAGCAGGCGCGGTCGTCCAGCCCCACGTAGCGGGCGTAGTAGTCCTCGGCCGAGAGGGCGATCCGCTCCTCGGAGAGGACCCGCTGGAACATCTCCAGGTGGATGGGCTCGTCGTCCACCAGGACGCCGTTGAAGTCGAAAAGGATGGCCCGGAGCACGGGGAGATCATATCCCGGACCCTACGGCCGCGGTCTCCTCGGCCGCCAGCCGGACCCGCAGATGGCTTGCGACGAGCCCGGCGCCCGGCTCGCGGACCGGGGCGGCGTGATCGCCCTCGACGTCCCGGATCTCGAGCGGCCCGGGGAGCCAGCGCTCCCAGCCGCGGGACGTGCGCTCCCCGATCTCCTCCGGCTGCTCGGTGGCGCGGAAGAGGAGGGAGCGGACCTCGCAGGGACCCTTCGGAACGTAGATCTCGACGGCGCGGACGTTGGCGCGGACGACCTGCCAGTGCCTCCGGGCCTGCTCTGCGTCGAACGACGGGGGGAGCACCCCCCGCTCCCGGCCCAGCTCCACGACCCGGTCCATCCAGTCGTCCACCGGAATCCCGGAAAGCTCCTCTTCCGGGACCTCGAAGCCCGCGCCCGCGAGCTGGCGGACCATGCCGGCGAGCATCTCCCTCTCGTCGCTCCGCACGGTGGATTCCGGGTCCGGCGCGGGGCTGTCGAGCAGGAGGAGACGGTCGACCTCCTCTCCCCGTTCCAGGAGCTGGCGGGCCATCTCGAAGGCGACGACTCCTCCCGTGCACCATCCTCCCAGCCGGTAGGGGCCTTGCGGCTGAACGGAACGAATGGCCTCGACGTAGCGGGAGGCCATCGCCTCGACACGGTCGAACAGCTCGCCCCCGGCGAGGCCCGGGGACTGGAGGGCGTAGAACGGCTGCTCGGGGCCCAGCTCCCGCGCGAGGGTAAGGTAGTCGTGCGTCACCCCGGCCCCGGGATGGACCACAAAGATCGGCGGCCGGGAGCCTTCGGGCTGGATTGCCACCAGGGGATCGGCTTTGGGCGGGGCCTCCTCGGGCACGGCGGCCTTGCCGCCCACCCACTTCTCGAGCAGGGCGCGCCGCTCGGGGGAGAGCTGCCCCCGCCGGGAGGAGAGCTGGCGGCGGCGCTCTTCGAGCTCGGCCTTGCGCCGCTCCGCCGCGTCCTCTTCCGGCACGGCCGGGGCCGCGACCGCCGGGGCGGACGCCCGCGCCTCCCGCCGCTCCTCGCCCGCGAGCCGGGGGATCTCCGACAGCCGGCCGGAGCCGCTCGTCAGCGCTTCGAGCACGCGGCGGAAATCTTCCACCAGCAGAGCGGCGGTCGACGCCTCGAACAGGTCGGTTCCATAGGAGAGGACGCCTTCGAGGCCGCTCCCGGTCTCCATGAGCGAGAGGACGAGGTCGAACTGGGTGGCGCCGCCCCCGGCGGGGACGATCCCCAGCGTCAGCCCGGGCAGCTCGATGTCGGGCATCCGGTTGTTCTGGAGCACGAGCATCACCTGGAAGAGCGGCTGCCGGCTCGGGTCGCGCTCGGTTTCGAGGGCCGCGACCAGCTTTTCGAAGGGGAGGTCCTGGTGATCGAACGCCCCGAGGGCGACCTCCCGCGCGCGGTCGAGCAGCTCGGGGACCGTGGGGTCGCCGCCCAGGTCCGAAGAGAGGACGAGGGTGTTGATGAAGAAGCCGATCAGCCCCTCGACCTCCACGCGGCTGCGGCCGGCGACCGGCGTGCCGACGCTCACCCTCTCCTGGCCGGACCAGCGGTGGAGGAGCACCTGGAAGGCCGCGAGGAGGACGGTAAAAAGGGTCGACCCGCTGCGCCGCGCCAGCTCCTGGAGCCCGGCCGCGAGCTCCGGCGGCAGAGAAAACGGGGCGTTCGCCCCCCGGGCGCTCTGGACCGGCGGACGGGGGCGGTCCGTGGGCAGGTCGAGCACCGGGGGCTTCTCCCCGAGCTGATGCCGCCACCAGGCGAGCTGGCTGTCGAAGACCTCGCCTTGCAGCCACTGCCGCTGCCACTGGGCGAAATCCGCGTACTGGATGGGGAGATCCGGCAGCGGGGACGGCCGCCCCGCGGAAAACGCCCGGTAGAGGGCCGCCAGCTCGCGGACGAGGACGTCGAACGACCAGCCGTCGCAGATCGAGTGGTGGAGGTCGAGGAAGAGGACGTGCTCCTCCGGAGCGAGCTTCAAGAGGGTGGGGCGCAAGAGCGGTCCCCGGGCGAGATCGAAGGGGCGCAGGGACTCGTCGGCCGAAAGCCGCCGAAGCTCCGCCTTCCTCTCCTCCTCCGGAAGAGCCGACAGGTCGGCCACCGGCAGGCGCCAGGAGGCGAGGGAGGACGCCGGGGCGATCGCCTGGACGGGGCCGTCCGCCCCCGCAACATAGGCGGTGCGGAGCACCTCGTGCCGGCGCTGGATCTCGCGGAGCACCCTTTCGAGGACCGGGAAATCGAGCCGGCCGCGCAGCCATCCCGGAAAGAAGCTGTTGTAGGCGCCGGTGCCCCGCTGGAGCTGCTCGGCGAGCCAGATCCGCTCCTGGCCGAAGGAGAGGCGCAGGCGCCGGTCCCGCGGGACGCGGACGAGGGGCGGCGGGACGGCTCCGCCCCGCTCCTGGCGCGCCCGTTCGAGCCGGCGGGCGAGGCCGGCCACGGTCGAGTCCTTGAAGAACTCGCGCAGCGGCAGGCTGACCGAGAGGGCGCTCTGCAGCCGCGCGAGCACGCGGCCCGCGAGAAGCGAGTGCCCGCCGATGTCGAAGAAGTCGTCCTTCGCACCGATCCGCTCGCGCCCCAGGACCTCGGACCACACTCCGGCCACGATCTGCTCGACGGGCGTGCGCGGCGCCTCGAAGTCCCGCCCGCTCCCCTCGTCCGGCTCCGGCGCGGGGAGGGCGCGGCGGTCCACCTTGCCGCTGGAATTCAAGGGGAGGCTCGGGAGGAGCACGAAGGCGGAAGGGACCATGGCTTCGGGGAGCCGCTCGCGCAGATACGCGCGGAGGTCCGGCGCCATCCCCTCCGAAACCGCCGCGTAGGCCACGAGGCGGCGCTCGCCCCGGTCTTCCCGGACGACGACCGCGCATTCCCGCACTCCCGGGCAGCGGGCGAGGACCGCCTCGATCTCCCCGGGCTCGACGCGGAATCCGCGGATCTTCACCTGGCGGTCGAGGCGGCCGAGGAACTCCAGGCTCCCGTCGGGCCCCACACGCACCCGGTCGCCCGTCCGGTAGAGGCGCGCCCCGGGCTCGCCCCGAAGGTCCGCCGTGGGATCCGGCACGAAGCGCTCGGCGGTCCGGTCCGGCCGGCCGAAATAGCCGCGGGCGAGGCCGTCGCCTCCCAGGCAGAGATCGCCGTGCGCGCCCCGGGGGACCGGCTCGCCCTCCCGGTCGAGCACCACGGCCCGGGTGTTCGCGATCGGCCGGCCGATGGGCACGGTCGCGGCGTCCTCCGGCACCGCCGCCACCGGGTGCCACGTCGCGAAGGTCGTGCTCTCCGTGGGGCCGTAGACGTGGAGCAGCCGCCCCGGGGCCCCGGCCGCGAGGGCCTCGCGCACCCGGTCCGGGTCCGCAGCCTCGCCGCCGAAAAGGAGATGCCGCACGGACGCGAACGCTCCCGGCTCCTCGCGGACGACCTGGTTGAAGAGAGCGGTCGTGAGGAAAAGGACGCTCACCTCCCGCGCGCGGATCTCCGCCGCGAAGTCCGCGGGCGACAGCGCCACGTCGCGGTCGATCCCCACCACCCGGGCGCCGTTCAAGAGCGGTCCCCAGACTTCGAACGTCGTAGCATCGAAGGCCGGGTGGGACGCGTGGGCCACGCGGTCTTCCGGCGTCAGGCGGATGTAATCCGTGTCGCGAACGAGGCGGACGATCCCCCGGTGCGGCACGGCCACCCCCTTGGGCGCCCCCGTGGAGCCCGAGGTGTAGATGAGGCAGGCGAGATCGTCCGGCCCCGCCGTGCCGGCCAGGACGTCCCTCTCCGCGGCCTCGCCCGGCTCCGTGAGGACCGGCGCGCCGATCCCTGCCCGCGCCGCCGCCCGTTCCAGGGCCTCCCGGTCCTCCGGAGCGGTCAGGATCGCGCCCGGCGCGGCGTCCGCGAGGATCGCGGCGATCCGCTCCTCGGGCCACGCGGGGTCCACGGGAACGTAGGCGCCCCCGGCTTCGAGGGCCGCGAGCATGGCCGTCACCAGCCCGGGCGAGCGCCCGAAAGCGACCGCCACCCGGCCCCCCGGCGCGATCCCGAGGCTCCGCGCCCAGCTCTCCGCCCGGTCCGCCAGCTCCGCGTAGGAGACCCGCTCGTCTCCAAACTCCAGGGCCACGGCCTCCGGCGCCGCGGCGGCCACCTCCCGGAAAAGCTCGGGAACCGTGCGCTCCCGGGGGTATCCGGTCGCCGGCCCCGCCATCTTGAGCAGGAGCTGCTCGCGCTCCGGCGCGGAGAGGAGCGGCAGCGCGGCGAGAGGCCGGGAGGCGTCCTCCATCACCCCTTCGAGCACGTTTTCGAGGTACCCGAACAGCCGCTCGATCGTCCCCGGATCGAAGAGGTCGGAGCGCACGTCCAGATAGATCACGAGCGCGCCGCCGCTCTCCAGAGCATGCAGGGCGAGGTCGAACTTCACGTAGGGGATCGCGGGCGAGCGCTCGGCCACGGCGAGCCCCCCGACCTTGTCCATGGCCCAGTCCGGATCCAGATTGAAGACCGTGTTGACGAGCGCCGGGCGGGAGGGGTCGCGCGGCGGGTTGAGCGTCCGCACGAGGCGGGAGAAGGAGTAGTCCCCATGATCGTGCGCTTCGAGCACGAGGGAGCGGACCGCGGCCATGTGGCGGGCGAAGGTCGGAAGCGGCCCCAGGAGGTCGAGGCGGCTCCGGAGCGCCACGAGATCCACGCAGTGGCCGACCAGGCGGTCGCCCCCTTCGAGCGGCCTCCGCGCCGTGGGGCCGCCGATCACGAGGTCGTCCTGCCCGGTCCAGCGGTGGAGCACGGCCGCCCAGGCGGCGAGGAGCGTGATGTAGAAGGTCGCGCCGTTCTTGCGCCCGAGCTGGTGCACGCGGCGCCGGAATTCGGGGGAGAAGACCCGCCGCTGCCGCCGCCCCTGGAAGGTGACGACCGGCGGGCGCGGCCGGTCCGTGGGCGGCTCGAAGACCGGGAGCGGGCCTTCGAAACGCCCGAGCCAGTACGCCTCGTCCTCGGCCGAAACACCCCGCTCGCCAAGCCACGCCGCGTACTCCCGGAACTGGAACGGCGGCTGGAAGGCCGGCCGGAGGCCCGCGCGCATCGCCTCGTAGGCGCTGAACGTCTCGCCCAGGAAGAGCCCGATCGACAGGCCGTCCGCCGCGATGTGGTGGACGGCCACGGAGAACAGATGCAGGCGCTTCTCCATCCGCACGACCGAGGCGCGCAGAAGCGGCAGCCGGGCGAGGTCGAAGGGATGGCGCGCCTGGGTGTCGAGCCAGAGAGAGACGGCCTCCTCCCGCCGCTCCGGAGGGAGGCCGGAGGCGTCGATCACCGGCAGCCGGACCGCGAACGGCGGTAGCACCACCTGCGTCTCGCCGGAGGGAGGGAAGACCGTGCGCAGCGCCTCGTGGCGGTCCACCTCCCCCTGAAGGGCCCGTTCGAGGAGGGAGAGATCGAGCGGCCCGGAGAGCTCGACCACGCCGGCCTCGTTGTAGGCCATCAGGGCCTCTTCCCCCATCATCGCCACGGTGAAGAGATCGCTCTGCGCCTCGGTCAACGGCACCTCGACCGGCTCCGCGGAGAACGCCGCGCGCTCGCCCCGGAACCGGTCCTTCAAGGCTTCGAGCCAGGGGAGGCTCGCCATGACCGATTCCCGGTCCACCCCGAAATCGACCAGGCAGGCGATCTCGTCCACCCCGATGGCGCGGAGGCTCTCGACGATCGGCGCGCAGGTCTCGGGCGAGCCGATGAGGGCCGAGGTCTTTACGTACCGCTGGTAGGCGAGCTCCAGCATGTACTCGAGGTCGTCCTCCGAGAGGCGGTCGAAATCCACGTCGATCCCCTCGCTCGCCATCATGTTGCGCAGGAGGCCGACGGACGACCGGAGATAGCTGTAGAACGGCCGGCGCGCCCGGGCGATGGCGGACTCGGCGTCTTCCTCGACGAACGCGTGGAGGAGGAGCGTCACGTGCCCGGCCGCGGGCGGATGGCCGGCCCGGGCGAGCGCCTCGCGGTAGATCCGGACCGCCTCCGCGAGCCCCTCGACCGTCTGCCCCATGAGGTTCGTGAGCACGCCCGCGCCGATCTCGCCGGCCCGGCGGTAGGTGTCCGCGTTGTTGACGATCGTGATCCACCCCGGCAGGTCGCGCCGGGCCGGGAGCGGATAGATGCGGACGTCGACCTCCTTGCCCGCGCCGTCCTTCACCCGCAGGGACTCCCCGCGCCAGAGCCGGCGCACGATCTCGATCCGCTCGAACATCAGCTCCCGGTGGTCGCCGTAATTCTCCGGCGCCAGGGCGAAGTCGTTCGGGTGCCAGCCCGACGCGTAGGAGAGGCCGATCCGCCCGCCCGAGAGGTTGTCCACGAGCGCCCACTCCTCGGCCACCCGCACCGGGTGGTGGAGCGGCAGCACCACGCTCCCGGCGCGCAGAGCGATCCGCTCGGTCTCGCGAGCGAGCGCCGCCGCGAGCACGGACGGGTTGGGCGACAGGCCACCGAACGGATGGAAGTGCCGCTCGGGGAACCACAGGGCCGAGAAGCCGTGCCGGTCCGCGAAACGCGCGCATTCGAAAAACAGGTCGTACTTGTCGGACCGGAACTCGGCCCCGTAGTTGCCGAAGAAATAGAGGCTGAACTGGACTTCGCGGTCCGCGGCCGGCTCCACCGTGGCGGCCACCTCGACGGGCGCGATGGCCGGCTTCCCCGCCCGCTCCCAGAATCCCTTCTTCCCCCCGCCCGGCTCCGGCGGCTTCTCGGGGAGGAACCCGCCCTTCCGGAGCTCATGGACGCTCTCCTCGACCGCCCGGGTCACGAATTCCAGATCCGCGTCCGTGTGCGCCGTCGACAGGAAGCAGTTGCGCCACTCCCAGACGTAGACCCCCTTCTCCACCAGGTGGTAGAACAGGAGGTCCGCGCCGGCCGACAGGTTGAAGCGGAAGATCGAGTGGGCGTAGACGGCGCGCAGTGGCACCTTCTCGCCCGTGAAGAGGTCGTTCAGCCCCGCGGCGAACCGGGCCGTGCGGGCGTTGAGCTCCTCCTGGAGCCCGGGCCCCTGCCGTTTCAATTCCTGCAGCACCGTGCGCGCCGCGGCCATGGCGAGCGGGTGCTGGCAGAAGGTGCCGCCGAAGAAGGTGGTGTCGCGCTCGGGCCGCGAGTCGTCGCCGTAGCGCCAGAAGCCGCCGTCGATGCCGTCCATGTACTCGGCCGAGCCGGCCACGACGCCGATGGGAAAGCCCCCGCCCACGATCTTGCCGTAGGTCGCAAGGTCGGCCCGCACCCCGAAATACGCCTGGCCGCCGCCGAGATGCAGGCGGAAGCCGCAGATCATCTCGTCGAAGATCAGCGCGGTGCCGCTCTCGGCCGTGAGCTTGCGGAGCTCATGGAGGAACTCGCGGGGCGCGAAGTCCGGCCGGCGGCTCTGGATGGGCTCGACGAGCACCGCGGCCAGCTCGTGCCGGTGCTTGCGGAGAATCTCCAATGCCTCGGGCGTGCCGTAGTCGAGGACGAGCACCTCCTCCGCCACCTTCGCGGGGATGCCGGGCGCCACCGGGAAGGAGCGCAGCTCGCCGTTCACCTCCTGGGTCTGGGCGAGGGTGCCGTCCGAATGGCCGTGGTAGGAGCCGGCGAACATCGCGATGCGCGTCCGCCCCGTCTTCGCGCGGGCGAGGCGGATCGCCGTCATCACCGCCTCGGTCCCCGAGTTGGTGAACGTCGCCCGCTCCATCCCCGTCAGCTCGCAGAAGAGCGCCGCCGCCTCGCCCGAGTGGGCCGACCGCGGCCCCAGCTCGAACCCCTCCCGCACCTGCGCGTCGATCGTGCCGCGCAGAAAGTCCGGATCGTGGCCGAAGAGGTGGACGCCCATGCCCATGGTCACGTCCACGTACTCGTTGCCGTCGATGTCCCAGATCCGCGAGCCCTTGGAGCGCGCCCGGGCGAGCGGATAGAGCATCTCCTTGGTCTGCGGCCGGAACCCCACCGTGGCCCGGCTGTCCGCGAGCGCCGAGCGGTAGCGCTGGGTCAGCTCCTTGGATTTCGCGGTCTTCTTGCAATAGCGCTCGATCAGGGCATCGAGGTGCTTCTGCTGCCGCTCGGAGAGGGCGGTGGCGGGTTTGCCGGCTTTGCCGAGGAAGGTGGGGAGGACGGGTTTGAGGGGCTGCGCGGGAGCGGACGTCGCGGCCGGAGCTTCCCCCTCCCGGCCCTCACCCCCCGGCCCCCTCTCCCGCCCCTCCTCGCCCCCTCCCCGGGAGAGGGGGAGAGGGACGGGGGTGACGGTGCGGCTGCCGAGCATCTGGAGCTGCTGCGCCACGAGCTGGTTGAACGCCTGAATCTGCATCCCGAGAACCCGCTCCATCCCCGAGCC
>DATHUD010000764.1:0-5225 GCA_035462575.1 Thermoanaerobaculia bacterium
CGATGCAGTCGCAGACGTCGACACTGCCGATCCGGATCAACCCGTTGGCACCCGCTTTTGCCGCGCGGACCTCGGTTTCGAGGAAGGGAGAGCAGCCCTGGTTGATGACGGTGATCTCGACGGTTTGCCCCGGCAACGGAGTCGCGGGGTTGAACGTCAGGGTGGCGGCCTGCGAGACGCCGGCCGCGAAGAACAGCATCCAGATCAGGGAAACAACTCTCCGGTCCATCGGGAAACCTCCTCGAAATTACTTGCCATAAAACCTGAAGATCCTCGGGCCGGATCCTTTACCGCCGGTCCCCCAGCTCGCACCCTTCGAACGCGTCCGTGTCCTGCACCGGGAAGAACGGCGTGCCCAGGGCGTTGCTGTAGGACTGGGTCGCGCCCGTCAGCGTGTCTTCCACGGTCACCGTGACCTCCAGGTTGGTCAGGCCGGCGAGGAAGACCCAGAAGCGGTCGTTCACGGCGCAGCCGTCCAGGACCTTGGCGACGAGCTCCACGTTGTCGGCGTTCGCAAACCAGAAATAGCCGGACTCTCGCGTGAGCGGTACGGCCTGGGCCTCGCTCGGGCCGTGCTCCGGGGAGTCCCAGGTGGCGCGGACGCGGAAGCGGTCGCCCTGGAGGAGCAGGCCGGGGCCGGGCGGGACGACGGTGAAGACGTGCTCGGCCTCCGATCCTCCCGGCGGAAGGACGTTGACCGGGGGCAGGGGGATGAGCAGCGTGTAGGTCCCGGCGTCTAAAGAGCCGACGTCGATCCGGTGCTCGAACGACGGGGTCGAGCTGCAGGGAATGGGGGGAAGAGCGGCGAATGGATCGTCTTCGATGACGACGATGCGCTGGTTCCCCTCGATGATGATCCGGGCCGGCAGGAAGCTCCGGGGGCAATAGCTGTTGATGACCGCGGTCACGTGCTGCCCGGCCAGGGGCTTCCGGGGCTCGGTCCGGAGGCCGGCGATATCACCGGTGCTGCTGACGACGAGTTGCCCGGTCTCCACGAGCGTGCTCCCGGTGCAGGTGGGGTCCTCCTCATTGCGTTGCACGGCCAGGAGCTCGGTGGTGTAGGTGCCGAACGCCAAGGGCCCGATCTGCGCTTTCAAGGGAGGCGTGAGGGGCGGGGTCGCGATGCAGTCGCAGACGTCGACAATGCCGATCCGGATCAACCCGTTGGCGCCCGCTTTCGCCGCGCGGACCTCGGTTTCGAGGAAGGGAGAGCAACCCTGGTTGATGACGGTGATCTCGACGGTTTGCCCCGGCAACGGAGTCGCGGGGTTGAACGTCAGGGTAACGGCCTGCGAGACGCCGGCCGCGAAGAACAGCATCCAGATCAGGGAAACAACTCTCCGGTCCATCGGGAAACCTCCTCGAAAAGAAACGGCTCTACTGCGGGCACCCTTCGAATGCGTCCGTGTCCTGCACCGGGAAGAACGGCGTGCCCAGGGCGTTGGTGTAGGACTGGGTCGCGCCCGTCACAGTATCGTCCACGGTCACGGTGACCTCCAGGTTGGTCAGGCCGGCGAGGAAGACCCAGAATCGGTCGTTCACGGCGCAGCCGTCCAGGACCTTGGCGACGAGCTCCACGTTGTCGGCGTTCGCAAACCAGAAGTAGCCGGACTCGCGTGTGAGCGGCACGGCCTGGGCCTCGCTCGGGCCGTGCTCGGGGGAGTCCCAGGCGGCGCGGACGTGGAAGCGGTCGCCCTGGAGGAGCAGGCCGGGGCCGGGCGGGACAACGGTGAAGACGTGCTCGGAATGCACGGTGTAGGGCGGAGTGACGTTGACGGGCGGCGGGATGACGCGCAGCCGGTAGGTCCCGGCGTCCAGGGGGCCGATGTCGACCCGGGCTTCGGACGTCGGAGTCGAGCCGCAGGGGGGGATGGTGGGGAAGAAGGCGGGCTCCTCTTCGATGATGACGACGCGCTGGGTCCCTTCGGTCACGATCTGGGGCGGCAGGAAGGCCGCGAGACAGTAGGTGCTGATCACCGCGGTGACGGGCTGCCCGGCCTGGGGCTTCTGGGGCTCGGTCCGCAGCGCGCCGATCAGGCCCGAGTTGCTGACGACGAGCTGACCGGTCTCAAGGAGCGTGCCGGTGCTGTCGGAGCACTCGGGGAACGTCTGGTAGAGCTCGGTCGTGTAGGTCCCGAAAGGCAGGGGGCCGATCGTCGCTTTCAAGGGCGGAGTGGGAGGGGGAGTCGCGACGCAGGCACAGGCGTCGGCGATGTCGATCCGGATCTTTCCGTTGGCCGTCGCCGTCGGGGGAGAGACGCTCGTCTCGAGATGGGGATCGCAGCCCTGGTGAAGCACCGTGATCTCGACGGTGTCCGCCGGCGTTGGGCTCGGGGGTTTGAACGTCAGGGTCGCGGCCGCCGAGACGCCGGCCGCGAAAAACAGCATCCACAGCAGGGAAACGACTCTCCGGTTCATGAGGGTCCCTCCTCGAAGAGAACGACTTGCTATAAAAGCATATCACGTCTTCGGGCTATGATCGGCGGCCTGACGAGAGGAGACCCTGATCATGGCCTTCACCGAAGACGAGTGCCGCCGCTGCCGAAAGGATTTCCCCTCCCTCGCCCGCACCGTGGACGGCTATCCCCTGGCGTTCCTGGACGGCCCGGCGGGGACGCAGGTGCCCCGGTCGGTGATCGACGCGATCTCCCGGTACTACGAGACGTCGAACGCCAACTCGCACGGCGAGTTCCCGACCTCGCGGGAGACGGACCGTCTTCTTTCTGAGACCCGCGAGGCCGTGGCCGCGTTCCTGGGGGCCCCCTCCTGGCAGTCGATCTCCTTCGGCCAGAACATGACGACGCTCAACTTCGCCCTTTCGCACGCCCTCGGCCGGGCCATGGAGCCGGGGGACGAGGTCGTGATCACCCAGCTCGATCACGAGGCGAACCGGGGTCCCTGGCTCGGGCTCGTCGAGCGGGGGATGGTGATCCGCGAGGTGGCGTTGAAAGCCGACGGGCGGCTCGACTACGACGACCTGGAGCGGCAGATCACGGAGCGGACCCGCCTCGTGGCGCTGGGCCTCGCCTCGAACGCCCTGGGGACGGTGAACGACGTGGCCCGCGCCCGCGAGCTCGCGAGCCGGGTGGGCGCCTGGCTGCTCCTGGACGCCGTCCACCACGCCGCCCACTTCCTCGTAGACGTGGTGGCCCTGGACTGCGACTTCCTTCTCTGCTCGGCCTACAAGTTCTACGGTCCCCACGTGGGCCTCCTCTACAGCCGCCCGGGGCTCCTGGACCGGCTGCAGACGGACCGGCTCCGCACCCAGGAGGGCGAGGCGCCCTTCCGCATCGAGACCGGGACGCTGAACCACGCGGCGCTCGCCGGGGTCAAGGCGGCTGTCGAGTACATCGCCTCCTGGGGAGAGGGAGCTACGCTCCGCGAGCGGGTCGTCTCCGCCATGGAAGGGATCGCGGCCTGGGAGCACGCGCTGGGAAGGCAGTACTACGAGGCCGTCCGCCAGATCCCCGGCGTGACCGTGTGGGGTCCGGATTTTTCAGGCCGCCGGGCGCCGACCGTCTCGATCACGATCGACGGCGTCCCCGCGGTCGACGCCGCCAAAAGGCTCGGCGCCAAGGGCCTCCAGGTGTGGGACGGCCACTTCTACGCCCTCCGCGCGATCGAGGCCCTGGGCCTCGCCGAGCGCGGCGGGGTGCTGCGGACGGGCGTCGTCATGTACAACACCCGGGAGGAGATCGAGCGGCTGGTCGCGGGGGTGGCGGAGATCGCGGGGAGCTGAGCCCCCCTGTCCTCTACTGACACACGAACGCCCCCGTGTCCTGGATCGGCCGGAACGCCGTGCTCTGCGGGTTCGTATAGGTCCGGACCGTCCCCGTGCGGGTGTCGGTCACGGTGATGCGGACGCGGACGTCCGTCAGTCCCCCGGCGAAGACCCAGAAGCGGTTGTTGACCCCGCAGCCGTCGATCACCTTGATCACCATCTCGACATTCGCCTGATTGAAGAACCAGAAGTAGCCGGTGTCCGGGGTCAGGGTCACGGCGCGGCCGAGGTCGGTGTCGCCGTTCGACCGCGTCCAGCGGACTTCCACCGCGAAGCGCCCGTCGTTCAGGCAGAGCCGGGCCGCGCTCGCGTTGCAGGTGCCGGGCGGAGGGGGCGGCGGGGTGGTCGTGGGCTTCCAGCCGAGCTGGATCACCTCGAAATCAGAGGCTTCGAGGCTCGCGAAGGCGGGGTTCAGGACGTCGTTGTTCCAGCGGGTGTCGTAGGCGCCGGTGACGTACATGTCACTGCCGTTGTCCGCGAGGATCAGGCCGTAGGTCTTCATCGCCTGGAAGATCTTGCGGACCTCGGGGGGATAGCCCGAGATGTCCTTCCCCGCCTTCAAGCGCAGGCGCGCGCCCAGGGGAGGGGCGCCAGCCCGGCTGCCCGCCGTGTGGGAGGCGGGGAAGACGTGGCCGTTCGTGGCCCGCACGGTGAAGCGGAAGGCGTGTTGGATGGGGCCGGAGCCGAAGACCTCGTCGTAGCGGACGAGGCCGGGGAGGATGGCGAGGCCCGCGGCGTCGGCGCTCGTCCACCCCTCGGGCCGGCGGGCGTTCGAGGTCAGGCGGAAGATGGCGCCCGAGCCCGCCTCCCAGCGGCCGAGGGACTGGTTCCAGAAGGCGTGGTAGAGCTCGTAGAGGATGCGGTTGTCCCGGTCGACGATCAGCAGGTGCCGGTCGCCGGAGGCGTCCACGTTCCCGGGATGTCCGCCCTCGATCCACTTGGGCTGGGTTTTGGCCGCCTCGGGGATGGGATACCCGGCTGGACGGCCCGGGGCCCCGGCGTCGCTCTCTTCGGGATACTCGACGAAGGTCACCGGCACGAGCGGCTGGCTCCCGGGGACGGTGATGTAGATCATCCCGTAGGTCTCGGGGAACTCGTCCGCGTCCCCGCCGAAGTCGGGATGGAGCCCCTGGTCCCGCCCGATGAAGTCGATGTAGCCGTTGCTGTTCCCATCGACCGGCGCCTGGCTCACGTCCACGTTCCACCAGTTTTCCGCGGGGAACAAAGGGAGCGGGCCGGGAAGGCCGGCGCCCGTCTGGGGCGGCTGGGAGTGGAGGGCTGAAACGAGAAGGAACGGGAGGACCAGGGCGAGGACCTTCGTCTTTGCATTCATGGTTGACGATAAGTCTAGTCGATCGCGTCAAAGCGCTGTAACCACCCCGTCACACCCCATGCTAGGATCGAAGCCCCTGTTTTATTCCAAAGGAGGAGGGCACACGATGCT
>DATHUD010000765.1:0-10794 GCA_035462575.1 Thermoanaerobaculia bacterium
TTCTTCTGGTACTTCTGGAGCCGGAGGCGATCGTGAAAGGCAGCGTCTACATGCGTTGGGCCAAGGACCACGCCGCGGCCCGGTACAACCTCGCGAACAGCGGCCTTCTGGGATGCTCGACGGAGGACCTCCCCTTTTCACCCGGGGACCTCCTGGTGAACGGCCCGAACCGGGACGGCTATCCGCCGCTTCTCGAAGCCATCGCCGCGAAGTACGGGGTGTCGCCCGATCGCGTGGTGACCGCGCCCGGCGCCTCCGGCGCGAACTTCCTCGCCTTCGCGGCCCTGGTGGACGCCGGAGACGAAGTGCTCGTCGAGCGCCCCACCTACGAGCCCATGCTCGCGGCTTTGAATTTCCTGGGAGCCCGGGTGCGGCGTTTCGAGAGACGCTTCGAAGACGGCTGGCAGGTGGACGCGGATGGGATCCGGCGGCATCTGGCGACCGGCCGGGTGCGTCTCGTGGTGCTGGCGAATCCGCACAATCCGAGCGGGGTGCTCGTTCCACCGGACGAGATCGGGGAGATCGCCCGGCTCGCGGCCTACGCCGGGGCCACGCTCGTTGTCGACGAAGTCTATCGGGACATCTGGTTCGAGGACGCGCCACCGAGCCATGTCCACCTCGGGCAGAACGTGGTGGCGACGAGCAGCCTCACCAAGAGCTACGGCCTCTCGGGCCTGCGCTGCGGCTGGATCCTGGCCCCTCCGGACCTCGCCGGCCGCATGCGCAAAGTGAAGGACCTGATGCAAGCCGTGGATTCCGTGCCGAGCGAAAGCCTCTCCGTGGCCGCCTTCCGGAATCTCCCGCGCTTCGAAGCGAGAAGCCGGGCGATCCTCACCCCGAACCTCGCCCAGATCCGTGCCTTCCTCGCGAACCACGCCGAATGGCTCGACTGCGTCGTCCCCGAGCGCGCGATGTGCGTTTTTCCCCGCCTCAAGAAGGAAGAAGACAGCGAGCCCCTCCACGACTGGCTCCGCGGCCGGGAGACTTCCATCGTACCGGGAAAATTTTTTGAGGACCGGCGCTTTTTCCGGTTGGGCTTCGCGGTGAAACCGGAGGACGTGGCGGCGGGATTGAGAAACCTTTCGGAAGGCTTGCGCCGCGGGTAGATTCCCACCGCAGGAGGGAAGATGACGTTCCCTCCTGCGACGGCGCGTTGGAAGGAGGGAAGACGACGTTCCCTCCTTCCGCAAGGCATGGGAAAAGGAGACGAGGCGTTCTTTTTTTGGTGAGGCGTTGTCTTCAGACATCCTCCCGCCGTGATCCCAGGACCGCCTCCATCTTCTTGACGATCGCCTCTCCGGTTCCAATCAGCACGTCGTGGTGGTTCTCGCAAAGGAGCCAATCGAGCTTGCGGGACACGACGTAGTACTCGAAGGCGTGAGCTTCCGCGAGGATGGCCACGATCGCGCCGAGGCGGCCTTCGAAGAGCCAGAAGTTTCCGTCCTTCTTTCTGCCGCCCCAATTCTCGGCGACGAACCAGACTTTTTCATCCTCCCGCACGAGCCGCGGCAGGAGCTCGTAGGCTTGGCGGTGTTGGATGCCGAAGGTCGGCTCCCGGAAGTGTTCCCACCACCACAAGGCGGGAAGGCCCCGGCGTGCCCCCAGCCGGGTGAAGCGATCCACGATCTCGACGAGGATCGGCCGGTATCGATAGGGGGAGACGAGCTCGAAGTCCTTGGGCGGCAGACCCAGAGCCCGGGCGGCTTCCTGCAGGGTCGTGCGGATATCCTGGGGATGGCGGGCGCTCATGGGCTGAGAGAGTAGCTGAAAAGGCTCGGCTACCTCTTCGCCTTCCGCCATCCGTTGTCCACGGCCTCCTCTTCGGTGCAGAACCACATCTCGCCGTACCCGGGAGCGATCTTGGTATCGTCGTAATTCTGCTGGCCAGGGATGTGGTAAATCCGTTCTCTCTTCCTGATGGAGATGTTCCCCTTGATGTCACATCCCGGCGGGGGGACGGCGCAGCCCTCCGGACATCCTTCAAGGATCGGCTCCGGTTCTGGCTCCGGCACCGGTGGGGAAGGTACGGGACGCGGGACTTCGATCACCGACGGCGGTGCCGGCTCGGGACGGGGTAGGTTCAGGCGGCCGTAGAGCAAAGCTCCGAGCAGGAGGACGATCAACAAGGCGATGGCATCTCGGGTGCCTTGGGACAGCTTTCCCATGGTTCTTGAAGACACGCCAGGGGAGGAAACGGGGAGGCTCCCCTCTTCGGCGACCGCTGGTCCCTCTTGGAACGTTGGGGCGTTCCTGGCATAGTCACCAGATGGAAACCCAAGCCGCCCTCGACTTGACGACGCCCGCCCGGAATCCCGGTCCGACGCCCGGGAGCCGGGTGTCCACCATGGCCGCGGGCCTGATCGGCTCGGAGATCCTCCGCATCGCGGGGGAGATCCGGGCGCTCATGGCCACGGGCCGGCCGGTCTGCAACCTGACGGTCGGCGACTTCGACCCGAGGTACTTCCCGATCCCGGCCAAGCTCTCGGAGGGCATCAAGACCGCCCTGGAGCATGGGGAGACGAACTATCCGCCGTCGAGCGGCATTCAGGAGCTGCGCCAGGCGGTGGTGCGGTTCTACGAGAGGGAGCTGGGCCTCCGCTTTCCCGTGGAGTCCATTCTCATCGCGGGCGGCGCGCGGCCGGTCATCTACTGCATCTTCCGCACGCTGTGCGACCCCGGCGACCGCGTGATCTATCCGGTGCCGAGCTGGAACAACAACCACTACACGCACCTGGTGGGGGCGGTCGGCGTGCCGGTCGTGTGCGGCCCGGAGAAGCTCTTCCTGCCGACCCGGGAGGATCTGGCCGGCGTGCTCCCCGGGGCGCGCCTCCTCTGCCTCAACTCGCCCTTGAACCCCGCGGGCACGGTCATCGGCCGGGATCAGCTCCTGGGCATCTGCGAGGCGGTGCTCGAAGAGAACGAGGCCCGCGAGCGGCGCGGCGAGCGGCCTCTCTACCTTCTTTACGACCAGATCTACTGGATGCTCTGCTTCGGGGACGCAAAGCACGTGACTCCGCAGGAGCTGCTGCCGGAGATGACGCGCTACACCCTGTTCGTGGACGGCATCAGCAAGGCGTTCGCCGCCACGGGCGTGCGCGTGGGCTGGGGCGTGGGACCGGTGGACGTGATGGCGCGCATGTCCAACGTGCTCGGCCACATCGGCGCGTGGGCCCCGCGCGCCGAGCAGGTGGCGACCGTCGACCTGCTCGACGATCCCCAGGGCATCCGGGAGTTCCACGAGGCCTTCCTGCGCGAGGTCCAGGTGCGGCTGGACCTGCTCCACCGCGGCCTCCAGGCTTTGAAGAGCCGCGGGCTGCCCGTCGAGAGCATCCCGCCCATGGGAGCGATCTACTTGACGGCCCGCATCCACCCCTTCGGCCGCCGGACCCCTGACGGCCAGGAGCTGCGGACCAACGACGACGTCCGCAAGTACGTGCTGGAAGCGGCCGGCGTGGGCGTCATCCCCTTCCAGGCCTTCGGCTCGATCGAGGACGAGGGGTGGTTCCGCCTGAGCGTGGGGGCCGTTTCGCCGGGAGACATCGAGGCGGCGCTGCCGCGCCTCGAAGAGGCTTTGCGCCGGCTGAGCTAGTTTTTTTGCTTCCAGCAAAGACCTGAAAAAGAGGCCGGGGCGCCTCCGGGCTGGCGTTCGGAGACGGCCCCGGCCGAGACTCGAGGGCTCGGCGTCAGGCCGCTGCCTTCGCGAGCCCCTCGAAATAGGAATCGGCCTGGTCGGCGGGGATCTCCTTCACATCCACCACGATCGTCTTGTTCGAGCCCGACACCACGATCTGGGGGTGGAACTGGCCCGCGAACGAGCCGCTGACTTTATAGGGCGTGGTCCCCTGGCCGAGAGGGCCGGTCCAGCCCATGACGTTGATCCTCAGGCCGCCGACCCACTGGGGATCCCGGACCAGGGTGATGCCCGAGGTGTAGTTCGGCGCGTTGCCCGTCACTTCGACGAAGAAAGCGCCCGGTGAGCCCAGGCCCATCCAGACGTACGTGGCGGTCGCGGTTTCGAACGGTTCCGGTCCATAGAAGCCCATAGTGTTCTCCTTTTGCGCTTGTCCCGATCCGTGAATCGGGGAGGTTTCGATCAGATTTCCCTGCCTGTTTTTCCTATAGAGCAAGGGCGGTGCCAGGGGAAAATGTGATCGATTCCCCAGGAGAGGGCGGCCCAGGGAGGAATTCCGACACTTCTCCGACAGTCCGCCGACTGTCCGCCGTTATGTCGGCTTGTGTCGGAGGCGCGGATCTGCGGTAGAGTGGACCGACGTTTTTTAAGACAGACCGGCTGCCGCGAGGAGAAAGCATGGACGCTCCCGACACGAAGTCTCTGCCCGAGAACGCCTACACGCCGCTCGCCCCCGGCGAGAAGTACACCCCGATCGTGCCGCCCGGCGCGCACCAGGAGGAGGCGACCCTCCGCTCGGTGGGGTGGGGCCTCTTCCTCTGCGTCGTCTTCACCGTGGCTTCGGCCTACTCGGGGCTCAAGGTGGGGCAGGTCATGGAGGCGTCGATCCCCATCTCGATCCTGGCGATCGGCCTGGCGCGCGTCTACCGGCGCCGGTCGACGCTGCTCGAGAACGTCATCCTGACCAACATCGGCGGCACCTCGGGCGCGATGGTGGCGGGCGCCATCTTCACGCTGCCGGCGCTCTACATCCTGAAGCTCTCGCCCCATCCGGTGCAGACGACGCTGATCCTCGTGGCCGGCGGCTGCCTGGGCGTCCTCTTCCTGATCCCCTTGCGGCGCTACTTCGTGCGCGAGACGCACGGCCAGTTCCCCTTCCCCGAGGCCACGGCCATCACCGAGGTCCTGGTGACCGGGGAAAAGGGGGGCTCGCAGGCCAAGCTCCTCCTCCAGGCTACGGCGATCTCGGGGGTCTACGACTTCTTCGTGACCACCTTCCAGGTCTGGCGGGAGGTGGTGGACTTCCAGTTCATGCCGTTCATGCGCGAAGCGGCCGAGCGGGCGCGGTTCGTGGTCCGCTTCGACGCCATCTCGTTCATCCTGGGCCTGGGCTACGTCATGGGCCTGCGCTCGTCGATGATCCTGTGCGCGGGCGGGTTCCTGTCGAACTTCGTGCTCGTCCCCCTGATCTGGATGATCGGGCAGACCCTGCCGGACGCGGTCTACCCGGCCACGGACCTCATCTCCAGCATGGATTCGGGGACGATCTTCCGCAATTACGTCCGCTTTATCGGCGTGGGCGCGATCGCCACGGCGGGCATCTTCGGCATCATCAAGTCGCTGCGCATCGTGGCCGGCTCCTTCTCGATCGCGGCCAAGGCCTTCCGCCACGGCGAGGACGCGGGGCTGGAGCGCACGGACCGCGACATGCCGACGATGACGATCCTGATCGGCATCATCGCCACCACCGTGGCCGCCGGGGCGTTCTTCACCACCCTCGAAGGGGCCTTGTCGGCCGCGCTCGTGGGGCTGGTCCTGACGCTCCTCTTCTCCTTCTTCTTCGCCTCGGTCGCGGCCAACGCCATCGCCACCACGGCGAGAAACCCGGTCTCGGGCATGACGATGCTCACGATCATCATCTCCTCCGTGGTGCTCCTGCGCTTCGGCCTGTCGGGGACGACGGGCATGTTCTTCGTGATGGCGATCGCCGGCATGGTCTGCACGGCGCTGTCAGTCTCGGGGCAGACGATCACGGATTTGAAGACCGGCTACTGGCTGGGCTCCACGCCCGCCGTCCAGGAGCGGGTGAAGTTCCTGGGCATCCTCGTCTCGGCGGTGGCCGCGGCTTTCACCATCGTGCTCCTGGCCAAGGCCTTCCAGTTCGGGGTCGCGGCGCCGGGCGACACGCGCGAGGTGCTCGCGGCGCCGCAGGCGTCCATCATGCAGGCCCTGGTCGAAGGTTTCATGAGCCGCCAGCCCGTGGCCTGGATCCTCTTCGGGGCCGGAGCGATCATGGCTCTCGTCCTCGAGATGCTGGGCGTGCCGGCGCTCATCTTCGCCCTCGGCATGTACCTGCCGCTCGAGCTCAACACCCCGGCCCTCGTGGGCGGTTTCCTCTCCCACTGGATCACCCGGCGCTCCGAGAGGATCGGCGGCGAGCCCGGCCGGAACATCCGCGAGCGCGGCGTGATCATCGCCTCAGGCCTCATGGCCGGAGGCGCTCTCGGAGGCGTCTTCGGAGCGGGCCTCCGCCTCTTCCCCTGGTACCGCGAGGATCTGCTCAAGACGCCGTTCTTCGACATCGACTCGGTGTCGCAGATCGTGTCGATCGTGCTGTTCCTGGGGCTGTGTCTGTATGTGTGGTACGGATCGCTCCGGCGGGAGAAGGTCTAGGCCTATGACCTCACCCTCCGGCTCCCTCTCCTAAAGGAGAGGGAGAGAAAGGCAACAGACAAACCAAAGCCCCTCTCCTTTAGGAGAGGGGTTGGGGTGAGGTCGCAGGCCACCGCCGCCCTACTCCGGAAATCCCGACTTGTCGATCCCCGGGATGATCCGTAAAGCGTTTTTATAGTAGATCTTTTTCAACACCTCGTCCGGCAGGTCGAGGCCGTAGAGGCGCCAGAAGGCGTGGCGCTTCCGGTAGTAGGGGAAATACTCGTCGGCCGTTTCGAGCGTCCGGAAATAGGTGTGGTACTCCTCGGGCGCCCAGACGTCCTTTCCGAACAGCACGCGGTCCTGGTGACGGATCAGGAATTCGCGGGCGGCGCGGGGCTGGCGGCCGAGCTCATGGAGCACGGCGCCGATCTCGGTGTACATGTTGGGCAGCTCGTCCATGAGCTTGCCCAGGCGGCCGAGGTCGTGGCCGAGCCAGCCCAGGTGGGCGTTGATGAAGATCGTTTTCGGATGCCGCCGGAAGACGTTGTGCTGCTCGCCCATGGTCTCTTCGAACGAGGCGAACTCGGGGGAATCGCGGCGGCGGTTGGGGAACTCCTTGAGCTCCAGCCAGCGCTCGTTGAAGCGGTCCATGGGCTGCCAGAAGGCGACCGGCTCGCCGGTGTGGATGAGCACCGGAATCCCCAGCTCCCCGCACTTCGCCCAGACCGGATCGATCCGGGGATCGTCCGTCCCCACCCGCTTCCCGTCCTTGTCCTTCGTGAACATCCCGAGGTTCTTGAAGATCTTCAAGCCCCGGGCGCCGTTCCTCACGTCCTCCGCGAGCTGGCGCGCCGCGTTCTCCCCGAAGTCCGGCTCGGAGATCTTGTCGAAGTCCACGTTGGCGAACTGGACGAAGCGCGCGGGATGCCGTGCTACGAGGTTCTCCTGCCCCTTCTGGAACCGCTCGCCGTTCCCGCCGGAGAGGTTCACCATTACCCGCATGTTCAAGCCGTCCATGGCGGCCACCAGCTCCGCCGCCTTCTCCGCCGTCATGTCGGACGCCCGCTGGTGGTTGTGGACGTCGATGAACGGATACTTGGCGCGCGTGACCGGGTGCTCCGGGACCACGAGCGTGGACTTGGGCTCGTACTCCTCGAAGCCCATCGTGGGCTCCGGCGCCTTCTCCGCCGGAGGAGCGGGCGCCTGGGCGCGGGTGGACGGAGCGAGGGAGAGCAGACAGAGGGTGAGGGAAAGCGGGAGGAGCAGCGTTTTCATTCCTGGGCCTTTCGCGAGCGGTTTCCGGTCCGTCACTATATCGTCCCTGGGAGGATGCCATGCGTGCCATCGTCGCCTCGACGCTCGGTGATCCCGACGTCCTGAAGCTTGAGGAGGTCCCCCGGCCCGTGCCGGCGCGGGGGCAGGTGCTCGTCCGCCTCCAGCGGATCGGCGTCAACTTTTCAGATACCGAGCGGCGGAGCGGCAAAGTGGGGCTGCCGGCGCTGCCGTGGATTCCCGGCGGAGAGGGGGCCGGCGTCGTGGAGGAGGTGGGGGAGGGCGTCGACCCGGCGCTCCGCGGCGAGCGGGTGGCGTTCTGGGGCCTGCAGCCGGTCGTCAGCGGGGCCTACGCCGAATACGCGGCCGTCCCGGAGGGGCTCCTCTTCCGGCTGGGCGACCGGCTGAGCTTCGACCAGGGCGCGGCGCTGCCCCTCCAGGGGCTCACGGCGTACGGCGTCGTCCACTTCGCGGCGGGTGTCCGGGAGGGGCAGACGGTCCTCCTCCACGCCGCCGGAGGGGGGATCGGGCTCCTCGCCCTGCAGTTGATCCGGCGCGCCGGAGCGCGGGTCCTGGGAGCAGTGTCCACGGAGGAAAAGGCAGAGGCCGTGCGCGCGATGGGAGGAGAGCCCCTGCTTCACGGCGAAGACCTCCTGGAGCGCGTACTGGCGGCCACGGACGGCCGAGGCGTGGACGTGGTGCTCGACTCCGTAGGGCGCACCACCCAGGAGCTCTCCTTGGCCGCGCTCGCCTCCTACGGCCACCTCGTCCACTTCGGAGACGCGAGCGGCCCGCCGCTCCCGGTCGACCCCGACCGTCTCTACGAAAAGAACCTCAAGGTGAGCGCCTTCGGCCTCTACATGGATCTCGCCTCCGAAGCCTGGCGCACCGCGCGGCGGGATCTCCAGAGCTGGGTCGAAGAGGGGGCGCTCCGCCTCACGATTTCCCGCGTGCTCCCCCTGGCCGAGGCCGCGGAGGCCCATCGGCTGCTGGAATCGCGGCAGGTGGTGGGGAAGTTGTTGTTGGCGGTGGAGTGACTTTCAGCCCCTCTGGGGCGCCGTTCGGTTAGCCCAGGGTGGAAACCCTGGGCGGCGGAGGGCGATCCCGTGGCCCGGCGTGCGCGACGCCCGTTGCCGCATCGCCGGTTCAGCCCCATACGAGCCGGGGCCGCGCCACCCGCCCAGGGTTTCCACCCTGGGCTAACCGAAATCGCCCTGGGGGCTCTGAGTTAGTTCCCCACCGCCACCCGGTCCTCGTGGACGTCCACTGCGAAGCCGAGCGATTCCGCTCGCAAACGCATCTGGCGCCGGAGGTGGAAGCGGAGGGGGCCCAAAAGGGTGAAATTCGAGGTGCGCTGCAGGCGCTGCTCGGAATCCTCATCCGGGAAGGTGCGGGTGAGAGCCTCGCGGCGCTCCGCCACCCACTGCGCGGAGACCTCGCCGCGCTCGAGCTTCTGCTCCACGATGAGGAGCTGCCGCTCGCGGTCCGAGATCTCCGGGTGGTGGTTGACGGCGAAGACGCGCGGCATGATTCCGGTCGTGTCCCGGGCGAGCTCCAGCATGGTCAGGGCGTCGCCCCGCGGGCCTCCGACGCCCTGGGTCTCCCAGCCGATCGGCGTCGTGCCGGACGGGAAGGCACGGTGGTCCGGAATCAGGTCGAAGAGGCGGTTGTCGAGGATGCGGAACCGCTCGCCGTCCGGCAGCTCCTCGCTGAAGCGGTGGAACCACGGGTGCCGGTCAGACTCGGGCGCGAGCACGTTTTCGAGCACGCCGCTGCTCTTGCCCCCCTTCTCCGGGCCGCGCAGCACCGGCCGCGCGAGCCCCGACCAGTGGCACAGCAGGCCGAACGTGTGGCAGACCGCGAGGAGCGCCGCGCTCTCGTGGGCGAGGACGCCGTCGAAGAGCTTGTAGAGCGGCGCTTGCCACGAGGGATCCTCATGGATTCCCTGGCTCCAGTCCGACACGCCGTCGTTCTCGTAGGGATCGATGTGGCCCGGGCCGCCCGTGCCGACGTAGAGCGAGAAGCGCCCGCCGGGAAGCTCGGGCACGAGGCCCGAGCGGCGGACGTCGAAGGACAGCGCGCGCACGCGCACGCCGGTCTCCTCGGCAACGGGGAGGAGCTCGCAGGAGGCGTCGAGCAGGGCGTGGACGAGACAGTCGTGGCCCAGGTTCGGCCAGCCGTGGTTCATGTCCAGCACGGCCACGTCGACGATCCGCGGATCGGCTTCCGGCAGATCCTCCGGACGCTCGACGCGGACATACTCGAACGCACCGCACGGCGCGTCCGCGGGATGGTCGGAACCGCAGAAGTGATGGCTCCCCGGAAGTTTATGACGACAGAGAAAGCTAATAACGATGCTCCCTTAGACGATCGTGGATGTCCCCGACAGGTTGTAGCGGGGAGAGTACAGGAATCCAGGCCTCCGGGCCAAGCGGTGGGGCCTTTCCGCCCCCGAAGGGTCTACGTCTGCACGAGGCGTGCCGGGGGGGCGTTTTTCGGGGAAAAGCCGGGGGAAAAGCCTCAGTGGTACAGGTTCTTGCGCTCGGGCGGAGGGAGGCCCGGAACGTCGAAGGTGCCGTGGGTCCTGGCCCAGGCCAGGCGCCCGCGGAGGCCGCCGTGCCACACCGTCTGCAGCCGCGTGCCGGAGGCGCCTGCCGTGCGCTCCTCGAGGAGGTCGCCGTGCGGATCCGCGAGCCAGTAGACCACGGCCCCCTCCCGCTCGAAGCGCACGCCCACCTTGCCCGCGCCCGGCCGGAGCGCCTGCGCCTCGAGCTCGGCCGCCGCCGCGGCGGGCGACAGCTCCCCCCGCTCGACGACGGCATACCCCGGCGGCGGCGCGATCACCACCGCCGCGAGCTCGTCCGTGCGGCCCATACCCAGTTGGGAGAGGAAGAACCGGCCGAAGGCCACGAGCGCCGCGAGGGCGAGGAGCGTGACGGCGACGGCCTTCGCGATCTTCATGCGGCTCAGGATACGCCAGATCCCTACCGCGGTCGGTCCTTAGTTCTAGAAAGAAACTCCTCCTGTCCGAGAAGGGCCAGCGCGGAACCTGCGACGGGGGAAATCTAGAAATCGTGCTCCGGGGCCAACAGGCTCCTGGCAACATTACGGACCGCTCAGCAAGCTCCGGATCCAACTACTTTACGGGCTCTCGGCACCATTAATTATTCCGACCTCTCTGCTGACCCACAGGGGATAACGTAAACCGATGCCCGTTTCATCCTGCGGGGCCGCCA
>DATHUD010000766.1:0-5715 GCA_035462575.1 Thermoanaerobaculia bacterium
CTTCCCCTCCACCTGGAGCCCGTTGGGGCCGTAGTCCCGTCCCTGGCGGGCCTGGAGATAATCATCGAGGTAGGAAACGAGCGCTTCGCGATTTACGATCATGGGATGGAAGTCTAGCGGAGGATCGCCCCATGCCAATGCCCGCCCTCGTCTTCGCCGCCGCCTTCGCCCTCGCCCAGCCGACATCCCAGCCGGCTCCCGCTCCCATCGAGCTCAAGGTGAGCCCCGTCGTCGATCTCCACTTCTGGGTGCGCAAGGTGGCCGAGCAGAAGGGGGAGATCCCCGCCGTCGCCGGGTTGCCCGAGGCGGTGGCGGCGGCCCGGGCTTTCCAGACGGAGCTCGGGCCCGGGGCGCTCTGGGGGATCTTCGAAGGAAATTTCGTGGGGTTGGAGAGCGCCGCGGACCTCCTGGCGGCCGCCGAGCAGCTTCCGGAGACCGCTCAGAGGTTCGGCGGCCGGACGATCAAGCTACGAGAGGGGGCGGTGCGCCTCGCCCGCTCTTACGTCTTCCTGGAGAAGCCGTTCCTGGAGACGGTCTGGCCTCGGCATCGCGAGGCGATTGAGAGCGTGGCCGCCCAACTCCGCCGGGACCTCCTTCCCAAGGCTCCCCAGGTCTATGAGGATCTCGCCCGGCACCTGGACGTCCCGGTCCCGAGCCGTCCCATTCCGGTCTACCTGACCGCCGAGGGACCCTGGCCGGGGGCCGTGACGGCCCGGACCGACGAGAACACCGGGGTCTGCTTCGTCGCGGCGGATGCGTCGACGGGGTCGCAGCTCGTGGAGGTCGTGGTCCACGAGACGATCCACGCGCTGGACGTGCTGACGGGGGAGGGGGGCGTCCTGAACGCGCTGCGGAAGCGGCTCGGAAAGGAAGACCTGAGGGACTTCCCCCATACCGTGATGTTCGTTCAGGCGGCGGGAACGGTCCGCAAGGTGCTGGACCCGGCGCACAAGGATTACGGGGATGTCGAGGGGTACTACTCGCGGGTCCCCAGGGCGGCGGCCGTGGTGGTACCGGCGTGGCGGGACTACCTCGCGGGGAAGATCTCGCGGGATGAGGCGCTGAACCGGATCGCGGCCGGGAGCAAGGAAAAGGGCGGCCCGAAGGCCGCCCCGGAGACACCGCGGAAGGACGGGGGCTTCTAGCGCCCGCCGCCTCCGCCGCGCGGACCACGGTCGCCGCCCCGGCCACCACCACCGCCGCGCCCGCCGCGGTCGCCACCGCGCCCGCCCCGGAAACCACCCCGGCCGCCGCGGTCGCCGCCACCCCCGCCCCCTTCACTGCGCTCGGGGCGCTCGCCCCGGTCGGCACCCGCCGCGACCATCTCCCCCTCGTATTGCGAAGGATCGTAGTCCGGCGCCTCCATGATGACGGCCTTCCTCGACAGCCGGACCTTGCCCTGCTCGTCGATGTTGATGACCTTGACGGTCATCTCGTCGCCTTCCTTGACCAGGTCCGTGACCTCGCGGACGCGGTAGGGGGCGAGCTCGCTGATGTGCACGAGGCCGTCGATACCCGGCATGATCTCGACGAACGCGCCGTACGCCTCGACCCGCCGCACCTGGCCGGTGTAGTTCTTGCCGATCTCCGGCACCTCGGTCAGACGCTCGATCATCTGGATCGCGCGCCGGGCCGCGGGCTCGTCGGGCGAGGCGATGATCACCTTGCCGTCGTCCTCGACCTCGATGTTGCAGCCGGTCTCCTCGATGATCGAGCGGATCGTCTTGCCACCGGGTCCGATGATGTCGCGGATCTTCTCCTTCGGGATCTGGAGCGTGTAGAGCCGCGGAGCGAACTTCGAGATGCTGGTCCGGTGCTCGGGGAGCGCCCGCTCCATGATGTCCAAGATGTGCAGCCGGCCGGCCCGCGCCTGGTCCAGCGCCTGCTTCATGATCTCGCGCGTGACGCCCGTGATCTTGATGTCCATCTGGAGGGCGGTGATGCCCGAGCGGGTGCCGGCGACCTTGAAGTCCATGTCGCCGTAGTGGTCTTCCTGACCGGCGATGTCCGAGAGGACCGCGAAGCTCTCCTCTCCCTTGATCAGGCCCATGGCCACGCCGGCCACGGGGGCGAGGAGCGGCACGCCCGCGTCGAAGAGAGCCAGGGAGCCGCCGCAGACGGTCGCCATGGACGAGGAGCCGTTCGACTCCAGGATGTCCGAGACCACGCGGATGGTGTAGGGGAACTCATCCTCGTGCGGAAGCACGGGGAGGAGGGCCCGCCTCGCGAGCACGCCGTGGCCGATCTCGCGCCGGCCCGGGCTCCGCAGGAACTTGACCTCGCCCACGGAGAAGGGCGGGAAGTTGTAATGGAGCATGAACTTCTGGATGCTCTCGCCCTCGTACTCCTCGATCACCTGGGCGTCTCTGGACGTGCCGAGAGTCGCCGAGACGAGCGCCTGCGTCTCGCCGCGGGTGAAGAGCGCCGAGCCGTGGGTGCGGGGGAGCAGGCTCGACTCGATCTCGATGTTCCGGATCTCGTCCAGCCGCCGGCTGTCGAAGCGGATGCGGTCGTTCAACACCACTTCGCGGAGGATCTCCTCCTCGAGCCGGGAGATGATCTTCTTGACCTGGCTCTTCTTCGCGGGCTCCTCGGCCGGAATGGCCTCGAGGTAGGGCTTGACCACCGCGTTCACGTTGGTCTTGCGCTCGAACTTCTTCTTGGTGAAGAGCGCGGCCTTCAAAGGAGCGTGGAGGTCGGCCTTCACCTGCTGGTACAGCTCCTCGGGGTAGAGCTCCGGCGCCGTCCAGCCCGGCTTCTGGAAGCCGCTGTCGCGGTAGAGCTCGTGCTGGACCTTGATGATCTTCTGGATCTCCAGGTGCGCCCGGAAGATGCACTCGAGCATCAGCTCCTCGGAGACCTGATTGGCTCCGGCCTCGACCATCACCACCGCCTCCTCGGTGCCCACGACCACGAGGTCGAGGTCCGACACGTCGCGCAGGCTGTTGACGGGGTTCATGACGATCTCGCCGTCGATCAGCCCCACGCGCACCGCGCCGAGCGGGTGGTAGAAGGGGATGTTCGAGAGGACCAGCGCCGTCGAGGCCCCGTTGATGGCCAGGATGTCCGGATCGTGCTCGCTGTCCGCCGACAGGCAGAAGGCGATGATCTGGGTGTCGCTGAAATAACCGTCCGGAAACAGGGGGCGCAGGGACCGGTCGGTCAGGCGGGAGGTGATGATCTCCTTCTCGGTGGGACGCCCCTCCCGCTTGAAGAAGCCTCCCGGAATCCGGCCGGCGGCGTAGGTGTACTCGCGGTAGTCGACGGTGAGCGGCAGGAAGTCGCGCTCGATGCCGGCCTTCGTCTCCATGCAGGCCGTGGCGAGCACGACCGTGTCGCCGGAGCGGATGGTGCAGGACCCGTCGGCCTGCTTGGCGAGGTGCCCCGTCTCGATGACGAAGGTACCTCCTCCGATCGGAATCTCTTTACGTTGCTTCATAGATTTTTCTTTCTCTCTTTTTCTCTCGTCTGCCTACAGTTGCGCCGGGGAGAGCCGCGCCCGGCTTGCCGTGCCCTCGGGGAGGGGAGAGCCGAGGGAGATCCATGGGGATCGGACAGTCCCGAGTCCGGCGGGGGGCGCGCCGGAGGGCCTCGGGACTCTTCCCTGGACGGTCGGAGGGGGGCTCTCTACTTGCGGATCCCGAGGCGCTCGATGGTCGACCGGTAGCGCTCGACATCCTGCCCCTTCAGGTAATCGAGCAGGCGACGCCGGCGGCCGACCAGCTTCAGCAGGCCACGGCGGCTGTGGTGATCCTTCGAGTGGGTCTTGAAGTGCTCCGTGAGCTCGGTGATCCGGTGGGTCAGAATCGCCACCTGCACCTCGGGTGAACCGGTGTCGGTGTCGTGGACCCGGTAATCCTGAACGATTTTCTGCTTCACTTCCGTGGTTTGCGCCAAAGCAAACTCCTCCTTGCAATCTAGCGGCCAGCATTATAGCACAGGCGCCCGCCGGCCAGAAATGGTGGTTCTGTTCTCAACGGAAGACGACCTTGGGTTGGACGATGCCTACCCCGGCCGTACCGATCCTTTCGACGACAGTGCCGACGGCGATGAACTCGCGCCGGCGATTGATGAGCTTGACCCAGTCCCCCTCCTCGCCCGCCAGCTCGCGCACCAGCACGGTCTGCCCGTGGCTGATCCGGTGCTCCTGCTGCGGGTCGGCGGTGACCTCGCCGAAGGGGAGGGGAATCTGGTCGAACGGGATCCATGCGGAGCCCACGCCCTCGCCGGCTTCGACGGCCTCTTCCAGGCGGGCGACCGAAACCGCGTCCTCCACCCGGAACGAGCCGATCCGGGTCCGCCGGAGCGCCGCGAGATGCCCTCCCACCCCCAGAGCCTCGCCCAGGTCGTGGGCGAGCCCGCGGGCGTAGGTGCCCGACGAGCAGCCGAGGCGGAACCGCACGGTCCCGTCCTCCAGGTCTCCCAGAGGCGCGAACTCGTAGACCGTGACCTCCTTGCTCTCGTCCGGGACCTCTTCGCCCCGGCGGGCGAGCTCGTAGTACTTCACCCCCTGCACCTTCTTGGCGGAGTAGGGGGGAGTCTTCTGCTCGATCTCGCCCTCGAAACGCTTCATGGCCTCCTCGAGCGCCTCGCGGGTCAGCGCGGCCACGGCCTCGGGTGCCGCCTGGGACAAGACTTTCCCCGACGCGTCGTAGGTATCGGTCGCGATCCCGAAGCGGATCGCCCCTTCGTAGATCTTGGGCGCGCGGATGAGGAACCGGGTGAGCCGGGTCGCCGTCCCCAGGGTGAGGAGCAGCAGGCCCGTGGCGTCCGGGTCCAGCGTTCCGCAGTGCCCGATCTTCTTCTGTTTGAGCAACCGGCGCACCTTCTGCACGGCGTCGTGCGAGGTGAAACCGGGGTCCTTGTCGACCAGCAGCAGTCCGTCTCTCATCTCTTCGGCAGACCTACGCGGTTTCTTCCCCGGGCTGGCTCAGCGCGGCCCCCAGGGCCTCCGCGACCTGCAGGCGGACGGCCTCGCCGTCTCCCGGCAGACTGAAGCCCGCGGCGTTCTTGTGCCCGCCGCCGCCGTGATGCCGGGCGATCTTCTCGACGTCCACCTCGCCGCGGCTCCGGAGCGAGACCTTGTGCGTGCCGTCCTCCCGCTCGCGGATCAAGGCCACGGCGTCCACTCCGGCGATCGAGCGGATGTGGTCGATCAGCCCCTCGGAGTCGCCGGGCGCGGCCCCGGCCTTGTTGAACATCTCCAGGGTGAGCCGGCCGGTCGCGATCCGGCCGTTGTCGTGGAGCGCGAGCGTCTGGAGCATCTCGCCCAGGAGGCGGATCACGGCGAGCGGCTGGCTCTCGTAGAGCCACTGCGAGACCTGCTCGGGCTGCGCCCCCTCGCGCACCAGGTTGGCCGCGGCCTCGAAGGCGGCGGGGGTGGCGTTCGAGAAGCGGAAGCCGCCCGTGTCCGTCACCAGGGTGAGGTAGAGGCAGCTCGCCGTCTCGGGATCGAGGGCGGTCTTGAGCCCCTGGGCCAGGGGGTAGACCATCTCGCCCACGGCCGGAGCCGCGGAGTCGACCCAGTTGATCACCCCGTAGTGCTGGTTGCCCAGGTGGTGGTCGATGTTGATCACCGGCTTGGCCGACAGGTGCTGCTCCAGCCCCGTGCGGTCCGGGCTCGGGCATTCGAGCACGATGATCGCGTCGAAGATGTCGGGGAAGCCGGCGGGCGGCTCCTCCCCATTGTGAATCCGTTCGCTCCCAGGGAGCGGG
>DATHUD010000767.1:0-2304 GCA_035462575.1 Thermoanaerobaculia bacterium
AAACCTTGCTTCGCGTCGCGGACGCTTGCCGTGGGCTTCCGAACCGTGCACTCGGAAAACAGACCTTGGGCTCTACCGGCGCTTCGTGCTCCCCTTCCCCTTCGCCGCCTTCTTCGCCTGAGCCCGGAGCGCCGCCTCTCGTCCCCGGCCGGCCCACCGCAGCAGTTCCTCGGGGTCTTCGAACACGTCGTCCGGCACGGTGTAGTAGGGCATCGTCCCCATGCCCTTTTCGGGATAGGGCCGGAACGGCCCGATCTCTCGCGCCTCGTAGTCTCCCCGGTTCTCCTCGTCCGCCCGCAGCAGGAGGACGTCGTCCACGACGATGCCCACGATCAGGCCGTCGAGATAGATGCCGTAGCCGCCGAACATGAAGCGGTAGGACGGAGCCCCCAGCGGGGCGAGGAGGTCGACGACGTGGTCGCAGAATTCGTTCTGTTTGGGCATGTTGTCAGTGCTTTAGAAGAACTGGCCGTCGAGGTGGGCAGGAATCACCCAAGCGTTCAGAAGGTAGACCGCTTCTTCGGTATAGGCATAAAGGACCCGCACCCGACCTTCAAGGATCCTCTTCGACAGCCAAGTAGAGAAGCTTTCGAGCCCCTCCATGATGTCGTCCGCCCACTGGACGTCGAGGAAAATTCTCTCTAGGGCTTCGGTGTAGCTCGGCTCATGAACGAGCTCTCGGAAACGCAGGGTTTCTTGCGAGGAATCCCTCAATGGCCTTCCTGGCTCTCTGCTCTTCGTAATGGCTGAGAGGGATGGACGTGCCAGGATCTTCTACAAACGCCAACTCGGGCTTGATGTTCTCGCCCATACGCTTGTGACCCAGCTCACGGTAGGAAGCCATCTCCGACCGAAAGAGCACCTTGTTCAGCTTCGTCACGCCGAAGAAGTCGGATTCGCGCATCTCGTCCGCAATCAGCAGAATCAACTGCTTCAAGCGGTAGCGGCTATCAGCGATCTTCTCCATGGTTCATCCTTTCCCGCCTGAGCGGCGTAGCGTCTGCACTGGTGGGCAAGATCCCGAAAGACGCGACGCAAATATTTTATGCCGCTATTACGCCCCCGTCAACTGGTCCTCTCGCCTCCCTGGGGGCCGCTGTTGACGCTCACTCCGGTTTCAACCCCACGAGCTCCATCAGCTTCAACGCATTGACCGTCGTCGCCACCCCCGGCCGCATCTGGTAGTCGAAGGTCATGGGCGGGTCGCCGCCGGGGTGGTAGGTCTCCCGGAAGTGGACGGGGAGGCAGGCGGCTTTCAGGTCTTCGACCTCGGCGAGCTGGAGGTCGTGGGTGGAGACGGCGCCCAGGGCCCCGTTCCTGAGGAGGTGGAGGACGACCCGGCGGACCGCGACCTGGCGCTCGTAGCTGTTCGTGCCGCGCAGGATCTCGTCCAGGAGATAGAGGAGCGTCCGCCCCTCGGCATGGCAGCGGTCGGACAGCTCGACGATCCGCTGGATGCGCTGGAGCTCGGCCATGAAGAAGGAGACTCCCTCCTCCAGCGAGTCCTCGATGAGGATGCTCGTCGCGAGCGTGACCGGCGGCATCGCGAGCGCCGCGGCGCACACCGGGCCGCCCGCCTGGGCGAGGACGGCGTTGACGCCGATCGAGCGCAGCAGCGTGCTCTTGCCCGACATGTTGGAGCCGGTCACCAGGAGGAACGTTCCCGCAGGGCCGACCTCCACGTCGTTCGTCACCCGCCGGCCGTCCGGGATGAGCGGGTGGCCCAGCTCGCGGGCCGCGAGGCGGCTCTCCCCTTGGGCGACGGAAGGGAAGGACCAGCCGGGATGGTCGTACCGGAGCACGGCCAAGGCCGCCAGGGCTTCGAAGCGTCCGAGCGCCGCGAGCCATCCGCGGACGTGAGGGCCGGCCTCGCGCTGCCACCTCTCCAGGAGGTGGAGGATGTGAAAGTCCCACAGGAGGGTCGTCTGGAGGATGAAGTGGAGATAGGCGTTGTGGCGGGCGTCGGCCAGCCCCACCCGGCCGTGAAGGACCTCCATCCAGCGATGCGCGGTCTTCCCCTGAAAGGTCAGGTCTCCGAGCAGGTGCCGGAGCTCCCCGGACCCGTAGGAGCGCGCCGCGATCAGCTCCAGCGCCTCGGCGTAGAGCTGGAACTGGTCTTCCCGCGCCTCCACCCGGTTGAACGTCCCCTCGGTCCCCTCGCGGAAGAGGTAGCTGACCGTGAGGTTCACGAGGACCATGAGGAGGAAGAGGCTGGCCGGAAGCGGGGTCGCGAGGACGAGGACGCCCACGGCCACGGTGGCCACGGCGAGACCGCGGGCGAGCCAGAGCAGCCAGAGCCGTTTC
>DATHUD010000768.1:0-13774 GCA_035462575.1 Thermoanaerobaculia bacterium
CCGGCCGGCTTGCCGAAGCCGCATCCGAGCGCGCTCTCTTCGAGGCGGCTCTCCAATCCCTGCCAGCCGGCGTCATCATCGCGGAGGCCCCTTCGGGCCGGGTGATCCTGAGCAACGCGCAGGCGGCCCGCATCCTGAAGCGCCCTCCCGCCTCGGAGATCGCGGAGTACGGGGATCGCGGGTTCCATCCGGACGGCCGCCCCTACGAGCGACGGGAGTGGCCGCTCGCCCGGGCGATCCTCTTCGGGGAGGAGGTGGCGGGCGAGGAGATCCACTTCGTGGCCGGCGACGGCAGCATCGTGGTGGCGAGCGTCAGCGCGGCCCCGATCCGCGACGCCCGGGGCCGCATCGTCTCCGGGGTGGTGGCCTTCTTCGACGTCACCCGGGAGCGCGAGGCGGAGCGGGCGCTCAAGGCGAGCGAGGCGCGGGTCAAGCGCCTCTTCGAGTCGAACATCCTGGGCATCCTCTATTCCGACGCCAACGCCCGGCTGACCGGCGCCAACGACGCCCTCCTTTCGATGATCGGCCGCAGCCGGGAGGATCTCGAGCGCGGCGAGCTCAACTGGATGGAGATGACGCCCGAGGACTGGCGGGAGGCCGACCAGCGGGCGGTCGTCGAGCTGATCTCGACCGGCGTCTGCACGCCCTACGAGAAGGAGTACCTGCGCGGCGACGGCAGCCGGGGCCGGGTGCCGGTCCTGATCGGCGCGGCGATCCTGCCGGAGACGCAGGAGGCGGTGGGCTTCGTCCTCGACCTCACGGAGCGCAAGCGGGCGGAGGAGAGGCTGGAGCTCTTGGCCAAAGCCGGGCGTGCCCTCTCGGAGTCCCTGGAGCACGACCCGACGCTCGAGTGCCTGGCCCGTCTGACCATCCCCCGTTTCGCCGACTACTGCCTCGTCTTCGAGCTTCAGGGCCGGAGGGAGCTCCGGCAGGTGGCCGCGCGGCACGCCGATCCGGTCCAGGAGCCTCTGCTCGACCGGCTCGGCGAGATCTACGAGCGGTCCCCCGAGAACCCGGCGAGCTCTCTCTGGCGGGTGGCGAGGACGGGCAAGAGCGAGCTCGTCCTGGAGGTCACCGAAGGGATGGCGGAGACGGTGACCGGCGATCCGGACCTCCTGGAGGTGTATCACCGGCTGGCCGCCCGGTCGTTCATGGTGGTCCCCCTGGCCGCCCGCAGCGAGATCCTGGGCGTGATGCTCCTCGCGACCGCCCGGTCGGGCCGGATGTTCGGGCCCCTGGACCTGGCTCTGGGCGAGGAGCTCGCCTCCCGGGCGGCGCTCGCCCTGGACAACGCCCGCCTCTACGGGCAGGCCCAGGCCGCGAGCCGGGCGAAGGACCATTTCCTCGCCGCCCTGAGCCATGAGCTGCGGACGCCGCTCACGCCCGTGCTGCTCAAGACCGCGATGCTGCGCGAATCGCCGGACCTGGCGCCCGAGATCCGCACCGACCTGCGGATGATCCAGAGGAACGTGGAGCTCGAGGCGAAGCTGATCGACGACCTCCTGGATCTGACCCGCATCACCCGCGGCAAGCTCGCCCTCCACCGCGAGGTGACGGACGTCCACCTCCTCCTGGACCACGTGGTGAAGATCTGCGCCGACGACGTGGCGGGCAAGCGGCTCCACGTCGACCTCCGCCCCGAGGCCCGGGAGCGCTACGTCTGGGCCGACGAGGCCCGTCTCCAGCAGGTGTTCTGGAACCTGTTGAAAAACGCCGTGAAGTTCACCCCGGCGGGCGGCGGGATCGAGATCCGCACGGTCAACGAGGAGCCCGGCTCGATCCGCATCGACGTGATCGATCGCGGGATCGGCATCGAGCCCGAGACCCTGCCGCGCCTGTTCAGCGCCTTCGAGCAGGGCGACGCGACGATCACCCGCACTTTCGGCGGCCTCGGGCTGGGCCTCGCAATCTGCAAGGCCCTGGTCGACCGGCACGGGGGGACGCTCAGCGGCGTGAGCGCCGGCCGGGGCAAGGGGGCGACCTTCACGGTGGTGCTCGAGACCGTATCCACGCCGTCGCGCGAGCAACGGGCCGTGGCCGTCGCGCCCACCTCGGCACAGAGGCCGCTGCGTCTCCTGCTCGTCGAGGACCACGAGCCCACGCTCGAGGTGATGACCGCCCTGCTCGAAGCGGCGGGCCACCAGGTGAAGGCGGCGCGGGACCTCGCTTCCGGCCGCCGGCTCGCGGCGGCGGGGGATTTCGACCTCCTGGTGAGCGACCTGGGCCTGCCGGACGGCAGCGGTCTCGACCTCATGCGCGAGCTTCACGAGCGCTACGGCCTGCGCGGGATCGCCGTGAGCGGTTACGGCATGGAGGAGGACCTGCGCCGCAGCCGCGATGCGGGCTTTGCGGAGCACCTGGTCAAGCCTGTCGATCCCGCCAAGCTCAAGGCGGCGATCGCCCGCGCCGCGGAGCCCTTGTAGGGGCGGCCCTGCGTGGCCGCCCTGGGTGGAGGAAAGGTCAAAGCGAGCAGGGCGGCCACGCCGGGCCGCCCCTACAGGCACGCGCGTTGCAGCTTGGCTCCGGCATGGAGCGAAGCGTCCTCGACGAGAGGACCGCGCCGCGGTCCGAGCCCGGGCAGACCCGGGCGCGCCTTCTGGCGGTGACGGCGACCGTCCTGGTCCTCGCGTTCCTCAAGTGGTCCAAGGCGGTCACCATGCCGCTCGCCTTCGCCATCTTCCTGATCGCGCTCGCCTGGCCGCTTCAGGAGCGGCTCGCGAAACGCCTCCCGCGCTGGGCGAGCTTCACCCTCACCCTGCTCACCCTGCTCCTCGTCTTCGGCCTCTTCGTGGGCGCTCTCGTGTGGAGCGGCCAGGCGGTGGCCGACAGGGCCCCACAGTACGCAACCAAGGTCCAGGAGATCTACGGCCAGCTCGAAGCCCGGGCCCGCGGGCTCGGAATGCCCCTGCCCGAAGGCGGGATTTCCGGAATGGCGGGCGGTGGCGGGGCCAAGGCCGTTCTCGCGGCCGTCTCCTCCTCGATCAGCCTGATCCTCCTGGTCGCGGCGATGACGGCCCTGGGCCTCTTCGAGGTCCACGACTTCAAGACCAAGGCCCGGCGGGCCTTCCGCGATCCGCACCACGGCGAGGCGCTCGTCGAGTCGATGCGGAGCATCGTCGGCAAGTACGGGACCTATCTCTGGGCGCGGACGGTGACCGCGATCATCCAGGCGGTGACGGTCTGGGGGTTCGCCCTCCTGATGGGGCTCGATTTCGCCTTCGTCTGGGGCGTTCTGGCCTTTCTCCTGAACTACATCCCCACCCTGGGCTCGGCCGTGGCCGTGATCCCGCCTTCCCTCTTCGCCCTCGTCCAGTTCGACGGCTACAGCCGGCCGCTTCTCGTGTTCCTGGGCATGGCCGGGCTCCAGATCCTCTGCGGCAACTACATCGATCCGCTGATCCAGGGCAAATACCTGTCGCTCTCACCCCTGGTGGTCCTGTTTTCGATCGTCTTCTGGGGGTGGATCTGGGGGATCGCCGGGGCTTTTCTTTCCGTTCCGGTCATGATCGGCCTCGTCATCGCGACCGACCATTTCCCGAACACCCGCTGGATCGCCCGCCTGCTCGCCGAAGCGCCGAAAGAGGGCTGACGGCCCGCCCCGGCCGCCTTGCAACGGCCCGCCCCCCGGTATACGCTCCCGCGGTCCTCCTCCCGGAGATCTCACCTTGCGCGCCGACAGCGGTTTCTACCGTTCCCCCGAGCTCAAGATCGTCCTGGCCGTGACGGTCGCGGCCGTGGCCTTCCTCTTCGCGGTCCTGGCGCTCCTCGCCCGCCGCAGCGATCTCCTCCTGCTCGACTTCCGGGAGTGGGAGCCCGTGGCGTCGAGCCCTTTCGCGGGGACCGTCCGGTCCGCGGGTGAGGTGCGGACCTACTTCGACGCCCAGCAGACGCCGACCGTCGAGCAGCGGCCGATGCGGCTCACCCTGCGTCTCCTCCCCTCGGCGACGCAGGATTTCCTGGCCGCCTCCCGGGCGGTGCCGGTCGCGGGGGACGGCCCCTACTGCCTGCGCGTCTTCGTGATCCCTCTGGCGGCCGGGCCGGACGCCCGCCTGCTCGTCTCCGTGGAGGGCGCGGTGGCGGCCTCCCTCCCCACGGTCGAGGACCGGAAGGCGCGGATCGTGGAGGTCGCCGGCATCCGCCCACGGGACGGGAAGGTGGACCTCCGTTTCGAGCTCGAGGCCGGACCCGGCGGCGTGCCCGCGGGGTGGGCCCCGGCCGCGTTCTTCGACTACGCCACGCTCCGGGAGTGCGGAGGAGAGTGAAGGCTCCGCCCCCTTCCGTGCTCCTGCTCCTCGCGGGCGGCCTGGTCGCGGTGGCGTTCCCGCTCTTCGCCCCGTCCTCGGCGCCCGCCGTGCTGGTGCTCCTCCTGGCCGGGGGATACGCCGTCTCCGCCGCCCGCGCGAGCCCGGTGCCCCTGTCCCCGGACCGTCTCGTCCGGGCCGGGCTCTTCGTCGCGGTCGCCGCCGGGGTGCTGGTCCCCGCCCTCCTGGGCGGCCTCTTCTCCCTCCACGCCGTGCTCTCCGGCCTGGTGGACGCCTACGCCGCCGTCAACCGCCGCGACGTCCTGGCCGCGGCCCTGGGCTTCTCCGCTCTCCTCCTCGCGGCCCGCTTCTGGCCGGAGCGCCTGGGCGAGAGAGCCTTCCTCGCGGTGGGCACGGCCGCGGCCCTCGCGGTCAAGCTCGCGTACGTCCATTTCGTTCACCTGGCGCCGTTCTCCGACTTCGAGGGCATGTGGAACGTGGCCTCGCGGGTCGCGGTCGACGGGCTTTCCGCGACCCAGCAGTGGGTGGCCGGGTCTCCGGGCCCGCTGCAGTGGATCTACCTCGAGAGGGTCCTGCCGTTCCTGCTGCCGCTCCGGCTGGCGTTCGGGCCGGGGCCCGGCGCGTATACGGTCGCGAACGTCCTCGCGGGCCTGGCCGCCTCGGGGCTCACCTACATCCTCGCCCGGGGCTGGTTCGGGAACACGGCCGCGCGGATCGCCTTCGTCCTCTCGCTCGCGGCCCCCGAGACGTTGATGGTGTCGATCCTGCCCAACCACGAGGTGCCCGGCGCGCTCTACACCCTGCTCGGCCTCTTCGTGGTCGACCGGGCCTGCCGGCTCGTCCTCGCCGGGCGCGAGCGGGCGGCCCTTGCCGCCGGCCTCCTCTTCGGAGCTCTCTCCGTAGTCGTGGGGCTCCAGCGGACGACCGGCCCCTTCTTCCTGCTGCCGTGCGCGGCGCTGGCCCTGCTCGCGGTCGCCGTGGGCAGCCCGCGCCGCCGGACGGCGCGGGCCGCCGTCCTCCTCGTCGTCGCTCCGCTCGCGCTCTACCTGGGGTTGAGCCGGATCCTGCGCGCCGCCGATCTGATGATCCCCCCGGAGGTGTTCGCGGCGCGGCGCGGGCTCGTCCTCATGGCGGGGAGCGACAGTTGGACCGACGGCTCCTTCGCGCACTTCTCCGAGCTGGCCCAGAGCTATGGCGAGCTGCCCGTGCGCTGGTACCCGCTCGCCGCCGCCAAGATCGCGTCCGACACGTGGCACACGCCTTCGGCCCGCGTGACCGGCTATGTCGCCAAGTCCCGCAGCCTCTACGACCTGGGGACCCAGACCTATTTCTACGTGCAGGGGGCCCAAGTCTCGGGGCTCGGCGTGATCGAGGGGCGGCGGATGGACCGGATGACGGCGCTCTCCCGTTGCTTCTCGGTCGTCTTCGTGGGCTGTTTCCTCGTGGGCTGCCTCCGGCTCTTCGCCGCCCGGGGCGTCCCTCTGCGCGCCTTCGTGCCGCTCGGGTACCTCGCGGTCGTCTCCTCGCTCATCCTCTTCTTCGCGCTGGTGCAGCCGCGCTACCTCTACCAGATCTGGTTCGTGGGCGCGGTCTACGCGGGCAACGCCTTCGGGCCCGCGCCGCGCGCGGAAGAGGACGACGCGTGAAGCCGGCCGTCAAGAACGGCTTGAAGATCGCCGTGGGAGTCGCGCTCCTGGCGCTCCTCCTCTCGGCCGTCGAGCCCCGGGAGCTCCTGGCGACGCTCAAGAGCGCCGATCCGCTCCCCCTGGCCGGGGCCTTCGCCGCCTATCTGGCGATGAACCTCTTCGAGGGGTGGCGGACCCAGATCGTCTTCGAGCGCTACCGGCTGACGTTCGGGACGGCCCTCCGGATCACCCTCGTGGGGACCTTCCTCGGCAACTTCACGCCCGGCATGGTGGGGGCGGACCTCTACAAGGTCTACTTCCTGAACCGGAGGGAGAGGGGTTTCGCCCGCCCGATCGCGCTCCTCCTCCTCCTGCGCGTCCTCGGCATGATCTGCGTCTTCGCCCTGGCCGGTCTCGGTCTCCTGGCAGGCCACGGCTGGCGGACCGAGCCGCTCGCCCGGAGCGTGCTGGCGTTCGGGCTCATGGACCGGGTCCGCGCGGTCGTCGAGGAGCTCAAGGACGCGGTGCGGCAGGTCCGGGCGCCCCAGCTCGGAGCCCTCGTCCTGCTGAGCGCCGGGGTCGCCGTCACCCGCGCCCTCTCCCTCTGGTGGCTCGTCCTCGCCTTCACGGACGGCGTCCTGTTCTGGGACCTGGCGGTCGTCGTCGCGTTTTCGGTGGTCGCCAACGCCGTGCCGATCACCATCGGCGGGCTCGGCCTCCAGGAGGGGGCGGTCGCGGCCGGGCTCGTCCTCTACGGGGTCGCCCGTCCGGACGCCGTGGCGGTCTCGCTTTTGAACCGGGTCTTCGTCTGGGCGATCTCGATCCCCGGGGCGATCGCCTTCGTTCGGTCGCGCGAGGAAAAGGAAGAGAAGGAAGACACGGACCAACACGGACCTGCAAGGACCACCACGGACTGACACCCCTCGTGTTCGTCCGTGTCTCTTGTCCGTGCCGGTCCGTGTCCGTCCTTCATGCCCTCCCCAGCACCTCCCGCACCGCCTCCGCGATCCGCGCGACCGTCGCCCGGTCCATCCCCGTCCACAGCGGCAGCCGGACCAGCCGGTCCGCGGCGGCGTCCGTGTTGGGGAGGTCTCCGGCCGTGCGGCCGTACCGCCGGCCGGCGGGGGAGCTGTGGAGAGGGACGTAGTGGAACAGGGCCTGGATCCCCCGCTCTTTGAGCCCGGCGATCAGACGGGTGCGGGCTTCGAGGTTCTCCGTCAGCAGGTAATAAAGGTGCGCGTTGTGCCTGTGCTCCGGCGGGATCACGGGACGGCGGACGCGCCCCTCCGCTTCGAGGCCGGCGAACGCCTCGTGGTAAGCGTCCCAGAGGTCCCGCCGCGCGCGGGTGATCGCGTCGGCCTCCTCGAGCTGGGCCCAGAGGAAGGCGGCCTCGATCTCGCTGGGAAGGAAGGAAGAGCCCACGTCCACCCAACTGTACTTGTCCACCTCGCCGCGGAAAAAGCGGCTCCGGTCCGTGCCCTTCTCCCAGACGATCTCCGCCCGCTCCACGAACCGCGGATCGTTCACGAGGAGCGCGCCCCCCTCGCCGCAGATCAGGTTCTTGGTCTCGTGGAAGCTCAAGGCCGCCATGTGCCCGATCCCGCCGAGCGGCCGGCCGCGGAAGGTCGACATGAGACCCTGGGCCGCGTCCTCGATCACGAGGAGACCGTGCCGGCGGGCGATGTCTCCGATCGCATCCATGTCGCAGCCCACTCCGGCGTAGTGGACGGGCACGATCGCCCGGGTCCGGCCCGTGATCGCCGCCTCGATCTTTGTCTCGTCGAGGTTCATCGTGTCCGGCCGGACGTCCACGAACACCGGCACGCCGCCCCGGAGCACGAAGGCGTTCGCCGTGGAGACGAAGGTGTAGGACGGCAGAATCACCTCGTCGCCCGGCCCGATGTCCGCGAGGATCGCCGCCATTTCGAGGGCCGCCGTGCAGGAGTGGGTGAGGAGCGCCTTACAGCTCCCGGTCCGCTCCTCGAGCCACGCCTGGCAGAGGCGGGTGAACCGGCCGTTGCCCGAAAGGCGCAGGCCGTCGATCGCCTCCTCGATGTAGCGATGCTCCCGGCCCGTGGCGAACGGGCGGTTGAAGGAGACGGGAGGAACGCTCACGCGCCCTCCCGGTCCGCGGGGAACCCCAGGCGGCGGCGGACGAAGTAGGTGGGCCGCGCCTCGCTCGCCTCGATGATCCGGATCAGGTACTCGCCGATGACGCCCACGCTGAAGAGGAGGAGGCCGCCGATCAGCAGCAGTGCCGCGAAGAGCGACGCCCACCCCTGGACCGAGATCGCGTGGACCAGCTTGCGGTAGACGACGACCCCGGCGAGAAGGAACGAGAGGATCGAAAACAGGATGCCGACCCAACCCACGAGGCGCAGCACCAGAGACGAGTTGTTGATCAGCAGATTGCTGAACAGGCGCAGCAGCTTCAGGAAGGTGTAGCCGCTCCGCCCCTCCCGCCGCCGGCCGTGCCCCACGGGGACGCCCGCCACGTCCTTGCTCACATGGAACATCAGGGCGGGGAGGAACGGGTGCGGCGTGCGGATCCGGAGGACGCCGTCGACCACGGTCCGGTTGAGCAGCCGGAAGGAGCTCAACCGGATGTCCCCGGGCTTGCCGATCAGGATGCGGTCGAAGAACCCCTTGGCCCGGCTCGCCAGGCGGCGCAGAGGACTGTGGTGGCTCTCCACGAGCTGGCCGATGACGATGTCGCGGTCCGCCGCCGCGAGGAGCTTCGGGATGTCTTCCGGGCTGTGCTGAAGGTCGTCGTCCAGGGTGATCACGACGTCGCCCCGCGCCGCGCTCAAGCCGCAGAGGGTCGCCGGCTGCTGGCCGAAGTTCCGCGTGAGCTGGACGGCGCGGACGGTCTCCCGCTCCCGGGCCAGCCGTTCCAGGGTGGGCCACACCTCCGGCCGCGGCGAGAAGTCGTCCACGAGGATCAGCTCGTAGCGGTGCTCCGGAAGCGCCGCGAAGACCGCGTCGATCCGCCCCGCGAGCTCTTCCAGAACGCTGCTGTTGTAGACCGGGACGACGACGGAAACGAGCATTCAGGCCGCCCGCCGGAGCTCCGAGAGGTAGCTCCGAGCGCCTGCGAAGCCCTGGTTGAGCAGGAGGTCCAGGATGCTCACCTCGTGGATGAACGGGGAGCCCCAGAGCTGCTCGTGCTCCGCGTAGCCCGAGTAGTCCATGAAGCGCACGCCGATCCCCCGCTCCGCGAACCGCGTCTCGTCGAGGTAGGCGCGGGCGGCGGGCCCGGAGAGGTACTCCGTGGCCCCCACCTGCTCGCACAGGGAGACGAGCCTCTCGACCCGGCCGTCCGCGAGGTCGTACTCCGAAGAGAGCGTGATCCGCGTCCCGATCTCCAGCCGGTCGCAGAGGGTGCGGAGGAACATCTCATTGACGCGGGAGAGGTGGGTTTCCGCGGCGGCCCGCCCGTAGAGCTCCTCGAGGAGCGGCGCGACCTCGCCGTAGCACCGGGCCCGGGCGTAGTGGGCCTGGATCGACTTCCAGTGCTTGGCCGCCCAGCGCGGATCGACGATCTCCACGTCCCGGACCCGCTGCCCGAAACGCCCCGTGGCGAGCACCGGGATGGTCAGCCAGAGCGGACCGGTCCGGGTCTTGATCCGGTTGCGGTTGCGCCAGTCGTTCTTGCTGTAGCTCACATCGTCGTACAGGATGAACTCATCCACTCGACGGATGAGGTCGAAATACCCTTTCCAGGGGACATAGGACGACTGCAGAATCGCCGCGCGTTTCATAGGAAGGCTTCGTAAACCCGGGGATTCTACCGCAACCCGCTCGGACGTGGACACGCCTCTCGCCGGGTGCTACCGTTGCCCGGCTCCGATGGATACGCTTCTGGTGACCGGCATGCAGCGTTCGGGCACGACGCTGCTCGAAAAGCTCCTCGCGAGCCATCCGGAGATCTCGGTCCTCTCGCAGCCTTTTCCCCTCCTGTTCGTGGAGGCCAAGCGCGCGTTCCTCCACGGTCTCCTCGGAGAATCCCCCGCCTATCCGCTGGGCCCTCTTTTCGGGGAGGAGCGCTATACGCCTTCGGATCTCGCCCGCTTCCTCTCCGGGTGGCGGCTCGGCCCCGCGGAGGTGCGGGAGGTCTTCGCGGCCCTGGAAGGCTTTTCGGGGCAGTACACCCGCTTCGACGCGGCGGAGCGCGAAGCGGCCCTCGCGGGGCTCGCCCCCGGCGATCTCGGGGCCGTCGTCTCGCACCTCTACCGGGCGCTCTCCGGCTCTCCCGAAGCCCGCGTTCACGGCGGGAAAGAGACGATCTGCGAGGAGCTCCTCCCCTTCCTCCTCGGCCGGGGCTGCCGCGGGATCGTGATCCTCCGCGACCCCCGGGACGTCCTCGCCTCGTTGAATCACGGCCGGGGCCGCGAGCACGGCGGGCGTTTGAAGCCGACGCTCTACAACCTCCGCAACTGGAGGAAGAGCGTGGCCTTCGCCCTCCACCTCGAATCCCACCCCCTCTTCGCCCGGGTCCGCTACGAGGACCTGGCCGCCCGGCCGGCCGAGGTCCTCTCCGGCCGCGCGGGCTTTCTGGGAGTCCCGCCGTTCGAGGAGGATCTCTTCGCCTCCGGGATCAGGGACCGGGACGGCCGGCTCTGGGAGGGCAACTCCTCCCACGGCGCGCTCCACGGCGTGAGCGCCGCGTCGGTGGGAGCCTGGCGCGAGGTGCTGCCGCCCGGGGCCGCCCGCTTCGTGGAAGCCGCGTGCTACCCCGAGCTTGTACGGTTGGGATATCCGGTGTCCCTCGCCTGGGAGGAGGTCCCCGCGGTCCTCGCCTCCTTCGAGGACCCCTACGGCCTCGAGCGGGAGGATCTGGCGGAGCACGCCGGCCCGGCGGCCCGAAGCCAGGAGCTCGCGCGCCTGGAGCTTCTCCCGCGGCCCGCCTCCGCGGCCTCGCGCCCCTGGTTCCTGTTCGAGGACGTCCACGACGCGCTCCGCAAGGGGCTCCCGCCGTGATCGCCTTCGAGGCCCGGGCCTGCTCCGTCCTCTACAACCTCCTCCTTGCCGGAGACGGGGCCGGCCGGCCCTTCCTCCTGCCCGCGAACGTCTGCCCCGTCGTCCCCCTGACCTTCCGCAAGGCGGGGCGCCCCTTCGAGCTTGTGGACGTCTCCGGGCCGGACCTCGCGATGGACGAGGCGCGGTGCCTGGAGCGGATCGGCCGGGACCGCGGCGGGATCGCCGGCCTCCTCTTCGTCCGCACCTACGGAGCGGTGGGCGACGCGGCTCCCCTCTTCCGGGCCGCCAAGGAGCTCGCGCCCGATCTCCTGGTGATCGACGACCGCTGCCTCTGCCGCCCGGATCCCGACTGCGGAGGCCGGACTCCCGGCGCCGACGTCACGCTCTGGAGCACGGGCTACGCCAAGCACGTGGACGTGGGCTTCGGCGGCTTCGCGCACCTGTCTCCCGGCGTCCCCTACCGTCAACAAGCGGGGGCCTACTCGGCACCGGCGCTCGAGGAGATCGAGCGCCGCGTCAAGAAGGCCGTGGCCCGGGGCGTTCCTTTCGATGGGGGAGGGGAGGACTGGCTGGAGCTCGCGCCCCCGGAGGTCTCGTGGCCGGCCTACCGGAGCGGCCTGCTCGCGGCGCTGCCGGAGATTGACGAGCACAAGCGCCGGCTGAACGCGATCTACACGGAGCTCCTGCCGGTGGAGGTGTGCCTGCCGGAGCGCTTCCAGGAGTGGCGCTTCAACGTGCTCGTCCCGGAGCCGGACGAGCTCGTGGCCCGCCTCTTCGCCGCCGGGCTCTTCGCCAGCCGGCATTACGCCTCGCTCGGAGGGGTGTTCAGCCCAGGGAGCTTCCCGGGGGCCGAGGCGCTCCACCGCCGGGTGGTGAACCTGTTCAACGACCGGTCGTTCGACGAGGAGAGGGCACGCCTCGCCGCCGGGCTGGTCCTCGAACACCTGGAAGAGAAGGGAAAGGGGAGCCCGGGAGGGCTCCCCGTCTAGCTCCCTGTCTAAAAGCAGAGCCTACTGGTTGGGCAGGTCGTTCGGCCGCTCGACCTGGTAGTCGCTGTAGCCGAGACGGATGCCCTGGACGAAGAAGTCGAAATCCACGTCGACATTGCCTTCCGCGACGCGGACGACCAGCCGCTCGGGGCTCTTCTCTTCCACGTAGAGCTGGCTCCAGCCGCCATTCGGCGTGAGCTGCACGGTCATGCCCTGGGTCTCGGTGATCCGCGAGAAGTACCCGGGGAGCTCGATGACCGCCTTGCCGCCGACCGTCTTTCCGGTGCCGCGGAAGTAGGTGCCGGCCTCGGGTCCTTCGAGCGCGGCGTAATAGATCGCCTTCTTCGAGTCCGCAGGATCCGGCATGGCGAAGTTTTTGACCCCGGTGACCGTGAAGTTGCCGGAGACGGTCACGGCGCCAGTCCCCGCGATCTGCATGCGGCTGGTGCTGCTCGTTCCGAAGATGAGCGGCGTGTTGCCGGTCGTGCCGATCAGGAGGCCGTTGCCGGTCGTCTGGAGCATCTCGGCGTAGCCGCCGATCGCCACGCCGAACCGGCTGAGCGTCCGGGTGGACGAGTGCGCCTGGAAGTTGACGATGGCGGTGTCCGCCTTGGCCCGCAGCACGGCGGCGGCCTCCGTCCCGGTGTTCGGGTTCTCCATCAGGATGAACGAGTTCTCGTTCACGTTCTCCTCCACGTGGAGCTTCTCGTCCGGGGAGGCCGTGCCGACGCCGACGTCGCCGTCCGCCGAGATGTCGATCGAGCTCGTGGGCGCGCCGGGCCGGATGCGGAAGGGCAGGCGGGAGCCGCCCGTCACGTCACGCACGAAGAAGTTGGCCTCGTTGCCCGCGATGTCCCAGGTCTGGGCCGTGAAGCCGCCCGAGTTGTTCTGCTCCAGCCGGATGCCCGGGGTGTTGCTCGTCGCCACGTGGAGGTCCAGGACCGGCGTCGAGGTCCGGAAGCCGACCCGGCCCGTGCTGTCCACGAAGATCGAGTTCGTGGAGGCGCCGGCCGTCACGGTGAACGGAACCTTGGCGCCGGTGATGTCCTCGATCGAGAACTTGTTCGCTCCGCCGCTCGCCGAGTCGTTGGCGGTGAGCTGCCAGTCGTTCGAGGGGAAGGTCCCGGCGCTCGTGTCCTCGAACTTGATCCGGAGGTTGTTCTCTTTCAGGCGGATCGTGTCGAAGCCGAAGCTCTCGTTGTTGACGCAGTCGAAGCCGAAGCAGCCGCTCCCCTGGACGATCAGGTCGTCCGGGATCACCTGGTCCGCCTCGAACATCGGCGTGAGCCCCGAGCCCGGCTTGGAGGTGGCCTTCGACCGCACCGCCGGAGCCTTGTCCCGATCCTCCGGCAAGTCGTTTTCGACGAACGAGCCGCCCGAGACCGTGAACGCGCCGGACAGCACGGAGGCCGCCGGCAACTGGCCCGACCGCCGGAGCTCCAGCTCCACCGAGGCATCCCCGTCCTTGCGGGAAGCCGCGAGCCTCTCCTTCACCGACGCCGAGAGCACCGGGTCAGCCCGCAGCTCCCACGTGTAGGTGCCGTCGAACCGCTTGTTCCCCTTCGCATCGTAGAGGCTGAAGGTCAGGCCCTTCCCACCCTTCACCTCCTGCCGGGTCACGGTGCCTTCCGGGTCCGACACCGTGAGCACCACGCGCTCGTAGCTGCCGTTGACCAACCAGTCGACGGCCCCCCCGGAAACGCTCACGGTGGCCAAGGGTTCCTGTGCCAAGGCCGGCAACCCGGCGAGCGCGATCAGGAACAGGGCGATCCAAGTCATCCATCGGGTGTTCTTCATCCTTTTTCCTCCTTGTTGTGCTCCTCAAACCCAACAGCTCGGCCCGCCTCGAAGGCGTGACCGTGATCAAAAGAAATAGAAAATTTGTGCATGGAAGAAGAGCCAATCTCTGAAGAACTTG
>DATHUD010000769.1:0-3205 GCA_035462575.1 Thermoanaerobaculia bacterium
CCTGCTCGGTCAGGCTGAGCGTCCGCTCCAGGAGCCCGGCCGTGATCTGGTCGAACGTCTCACGGGTCAGATCGACCTTGACGCGCTCGCCGCCGAAGCGCACGGCTTCCGTGACCGATTGCCGGGTGGAGAGCGTCTTCTTGCACCGTTCGGCCGCGTTCAACAGCTCCTGATAGGTCTCCTGATCGTCGAGGAGGGCGTCGGCCGGCGTGCCGGTCGATTCCTCGAACTTCTGGGTCAGGTAGGAGACGATGGCGTCGTCCCAATCCTTGCCGCCGAGCTGATGATCGCCTCCGGTGCAGATGACGGTGATCTGGCCGGTCTTGATCTCGATCAGCGTGATGTCGAACGTGCCGCCGCCCAGGTCGTAGACCAGGATCACCTGGTCCTGTGTCTGCTCGATGCCATAGGCGAGAGCCGCCGCGGTGGGCTCGGGGATGACGTAGAGGACGTTCAAGCCCGCGAGGATTCCCGCCTGCTTGGTCGCCTCCTTTTCATTGACGCCGAAGTAGGCGGGGCAGGTGATGACCACGTCCTCGATCTTTTCGCCCACCAGGTTCGCGGCATCGCCGACCACCTTGCGGAGAATGAACGACGAGATGTCCTGAGGCTTGTAGACCTCGCCGTGGAACGAGCGCTCCCAGTGGGGATCGCCCATGGCCCGCTTGATGGTCGAGACGCAGAGGTCGGAATGGATCGAGACGACCTCCTTGGCCGACTGGCCGACGACGATGTTGTCCGGGCTCTCGAAAAAGACCACCGACGGCGTCGTCATCTCTCCTTCGGCGTTGGCCAGCACCACGGGCTTGCCGTGCTCGTCGACGTGCGAGATGCAGGAGTAGGTGGTGCCGAGGTCGATGCCGTAGACCCGTTTTCCGCTCATGAATGGCCTCCCTGTGACTTGTCGTTCGTGCCGTTGGGCGCGACCCAGACGGCGACGCGCTCCTTCTGAAGGATGGTCTCTCCCTGCTCGAAGCCCGGCCGCACCCGTTCCGCGATCCGTCCGGCGCGGCCGGGGTCGTCGGTGGGCACCGTGCGCGCCACGGTCTGCCGACGTGGGTCGAGCTCCTCGCCGGCCGCCTCGAAGCGCTCGACGCCGTGCTGGCCGAGGAGCAGCTCGACGTCGTCCTGAAAATCGGCGAGCTGCCGGAAGAGGACCTCGGGGGTCAGCTCCTCGGCCGGCTTCTGGCGCAGCGCGGCCACCGACCGGCCGACGTCGTCGTGCAGCCGGACGATCCCCTGGATCAACAGCCGCGCCTGTTTCGAGACGAGATCGTTCTTGTAGGTCTGAAGCTCCGCGTGGAGGCGGTCGACCTGCTCCTCCCGGAAGCGGTCGAGCGCGGCCTTTTCGCGGACCTCCCGGAGGAGGTCGGCGAAGCCGCCCGCCACCGCCGCTTCAAGCCGTGCGAGCGCCTCCGCTGGGGAGCGCTCCCGGCCGGCATCCTCGGGCTCGGGATCTCCGGGCGGAGACGGTGGGAGAACGAGGTCGGAGACGACCTCCTGGGGAGACGCAAACTCTTCCATACACCCTCCTCGTGTCTTCGAGAAGAGACACCTCATCCCTGCAAAAGTTGAATCCCGCAGACGGCCCGCTCGATCTCAGGCCTCAGCTCCTGCACCTGTCCTTCTAAGGGAGACGCGAGAGAGATTCTTCAAAGAGGCCATTCCCGGACCGGGGGGCTGTGAAGGTGTCGCAGAATTTTGTAATGAGCCAAAATATCTGGCAAAGCCGCGTAGATCTCTTGAGAGACTCAAAGCGATACGAGGAGGGACTGCCCTCAACAACTTCCTGGCCACTGTGTCTGAGGGAGAAGACGAACGGGAGGTGTCATCCATGCGAGTCCGGTCGCGCTGGTTCATCTTGAGCGGTGCTCTGGGGGGATTGATGGGGTTCCTCTTGATGGAGATGGTCTCCGTCCCGGGGCCAGGGGCCGGGACCTTTACCGGAGACGTTTTCCGGATGTCCATCTACTTCGCCGGCTTCGGGTTGGCTGTGGGCATCGCCCTCGGAATGACCGAGGGAGTGGTGCTGCGTCGGCCCGGCAGAGCCCTCTACGGCTTCATCATGGGGCTGATCCTCGGTGCTGCCGGCGGGTTTGCGGGGGGCGCCCTCGGCCAGACGATCTATAGCCTGGTGCCGCGGACGCATACCCTTCATTCGACTTCGGACCTTGCCATCGCCCTCGACTCCTCGTCCAGCATGCGGATGCTCTTTTTCTGGGGGAACGATCCCTGGGGGCAACGGCAGAGCGCGGCGAAGAACCTGATCGACCGCCTGTCGCCCACCGACCGGGTGGCCATCGTGGACTTCGATTATGAGAGCCGTGTCGTCCATCCCCTGAGCTTCCTGGGATCGGAGACGGCCCGCGAGGCGGCGAAGGCTGCGGTGGACCGGGTCGACAACGCGGGAGGCACCAACCTGAGCGCCGGCCTGGACGCGGCGGTCGGCGAGCTCGCGGGCAACCGGGCGTCCGGCCGGCCCCAGTTCATCATCTTTCTGACCGACGGCGAAGGGGACTATTCGCCGGATAGCGCAGCCCGGGCGCGGCAAGCTGGGATCAAGATCTACACTGTGGGGCTGGGAGAAGACATCCAGGCCGACCTTCTCCGGAGCGTCGCCGTCGAGACCGGAGGGGAGTACTACCCGGTGGCGGACGCCTCGGAGCTGACGGCTCTGTTCGAAAGGATTGTCCGCGAGCACGGCGGCCAGATGGTAGAAGCCGAAGCGGCCGACTCGGACACCAATCCGCTCCTGCTCCTCGGCCTGCGCACCCTGAGCTGGGCGCTCATGGGGCTCCTGATCGGCTTGGGTCAGGGGGTCCGGGAGAACACGCGGGAGGATCTCTGGGCCTGCGCCTTCGGGGGCCTCCTGGGAGGAGCCTTGGGCGGCGCGCTGTTCGATCCGGTGGTCAACCTTTTCAGTGCCGGCAACGGTCTGGCGGGCCGCGCCCTGGCCGACCTCGTCGTCGGCGCCTGCATCGGCGGCTCCATGCGGCTGGCGCAGGAAAAGATTGTCGAAGCGAGCGGCAAGCCGGGGACCGTGCTGATCCCCGTCCTTCCGAAAAAAGTATCGGTCACCTTCCGCCCCTCGCCGGAACCTCCGCCGCGCCCTGTCCCGGTGCCGGTTCCTCCGCCGCAGTCCTGGGCGTCGCCGTCTCCCACGCCTGTGCCGGAGCCCGTCCGGCCGCAGCCGCGCCGGGAAAGC
>DATHUD010000770.1:0-5421 GCA_035462575.1 Thermoanaerobaculia bacterium
AAAGATCCTTCTCCTAAGTCTCTAAAGGAGAGGGAGAGAAAAACAAATCCAGACCAACCATAACCCCTCTCCTTTAGGAGAGGGGTTGGGGTGAGGTCGCAGGCCACGGGCTTTTCGTCTCGTTTCTCTCTCCTCAAAACACCTGCATAGTTAGGGGCGCATATCTCCCGCGAGCGGGGGAGGTGCGCCGCCCGGCTACCAGGAAGGAGAGACAACATGAAGAAGAAGCTGTTCGCCGCCGCCGCTCTGCTCGGGATCGCCCTGGTCCCCGTCTGGTCGCCCCAGGCCGAGGCCGTGGCCTACTGCGACTCCGGCTACTGTGTCGGAAAGCCTTCCTCGACGAAGTGCGGATGCCCTCCACACACCGACCGGCGCGGCCAGTCGACCACCTGCGGCTCCTGGAACGGAATCGCTCCCGCCGGCTGCTGGTACGCCCTCTAAAGAACCTGAAAGGAGAGTCATGAAGAAGAAGCTGCTCATCGCCGCCGCTCTGCTGGGCGTCTCCGTGGTGTCCTCGACGGTGTCCTCGGCGCCGCTCCGCTACTGCGATACGGCCTGCCCGACATCGGACGGCTTCTGCAACTGCCCTTTGTGGACCGACAAGCCCAAGGCACCGAGCTTCTGCTACGGCTGGAACACCGTCGGCGGCTGCTGGTACGAATAGAAAAGGAGAAGAGACATGAAACGCAAGCTGCTCCTCGCGTTCGCCCTGCTAGGCGTCGCCGCGACCGCGCCCTCGGTCGAGGCGATCAAGTACCCCCCGTGCGACACCTACTGCCCTGGCCAGCCGAGCACCACGGTCTGCGGATGCCCCGTCTGGACCGACAGGGACTACGCCAAGGTCACCTGCGGCTCGTGGAACCAGGTCGGCGGCTGCTGGTACGGGTAAGGAAGCTCCGTCCTCGCGCGTCTTCCTGAGGAACGGCCCGTCTCGCGAGGGGCGGGCTGTTTTTCGTTTTCAGGAAACCCGATCCCTTGAAGGGCCGTACAATGAAAGCCATGGCGCGGCACGACGCACTCCTCGCCGAAAAGCGGCGGATCCTGCAGCTCGAGACGCTCTACGATCTGGCCATCGCGCTCCACGCGCAGCGGCCGGAGCAGGAGCTGGTCGAGGAGCTGCTGCTGCGGGTGTGCGCGGTGCTCGACCCGGCGGCGGCGGTGGCGGTGACCCGGGACGCCTACGGCGGGCCGCGGGGCGTCGCCACGGTGGGGTGGATGGAGGACTCTCCGGCAGGGGATGCGCTTTTGGCCGCTCCGATCTGGCGCGAGCTTCTGGGCGAGGGGCACACGCTGGCCCGCTCCAGGGGTGAGCTCGCGGGCCGGCGCTATGCCGAGCTGCTGGCGGCGCCGCTGGCCTACCGCGGGACCTTCCTCGGCTACATCGCCCTCCTCGATAAGGAAGTGCGGGGCAAGGATTCGGACCAGGCGTTCACGGCCGACGACCGGCGCTTCCTCGACTCGGTGGCGGCGCTCGCGGGCGTGGCGCTCGACGCCGCCCGGCAGGTGGAGCGGCTGGAGGCCCAGCGCGAGCGGCTGGAGGAGGAGAACAAGGCCCTGCAAGGCCAGCTCGCCCAGGACGTGGCGGGGCGGCGGATCGTGGCCCACGCTCCTCCCATGCGGCGGGTGCTCGAGGTGGTCGAGCGGGTGGCGCCGCGCGGGGTCAACGTCGTCGTGCGGGGCGAGAGCGGCACGGGCAAGGAGCTCGTGGCCAAGCTCCTCCACCACCTCTCGGGGCGCGAGGGAGCGCTCATCGCGGTCAACTGCGCGGCGCTCCCCGAGTCGCTCCTCGAAAGCGAGCTCTTCGGCATCGAGGGCGGGGTGGCGACGGGCGTGCAGGCCCGGCCGGGCAAGTTCGAGCTGGCGGACCGCGGGACCCTGTTCCTGGACGAGATCGGCGACATGCAGACCTCTCTCCAGGTGAAGCTCCTGCGGGCCCTCCAGGAGCGGGAGGTCACCCGGGTCGGCGGCCGCCGGCCGATCCCCGTGGACGTGCGGCTGGTGGCCGCGACCCACCAGAACCTCGAAACCCTGGTCTCCGAGGGGCGGTTCCGCGAGGACCTCTACTACCGTTTGAAGGGTGTCGAGGTGGAGCTGCCTCCCCTGCGGGAGCGCCGGCAGGACATCCCGCACCTGGTGCGGGCGTTCGTCGAGGAGTTCTGCCGCCGGGAGGGGATCCCGGTCCCCAACTTCCGCTCCGAGGCGTTGGCCCTGCTCCTGGCCTACGACTTCCCGGGCAACGTGCGCGAGCTCCAGAACCTGATCGAGGGCGCGGTCTCGCTCGCGGACGGAGAGGTGGACGCCAACCTCGTCCGCTCCTTCCTCGGGGCGCCTTCGGTCCCCCAGTCCCCCGAGCCGCTGGACCTGGGGACCGTCGAGAAGCGCCACATCAGCCGCGTGCTCAAGCTCACCGGCGGCAACAAGAGCGAGGCGGCCAAGATCCTCGGGCTGGACCGCAAGACCCTTCAGCGGAAGGGTTTCTAAAATTCTCTGCGGCAAACTGTCCGATCCGCGACTTTTTGTCCCGAAGCCATGCAAATCGCGGCAAAATGGGCATTCCCCGGGCCGGTGGGGCGAACCGGGGCGGCGGCCAGGGGCAAATTGTCGCGGTACCGGGTGGGGCGATTTGACCGCCGATTCGGGGCTCTCGTGGTAAACTCCTTGGAAAGAAGAAGTTAGCGGCGGCGTACCGCGGCCGGCGGGGGTTGGCAGCGGGCTTGCGATAAGGGGTTGGCGAGGATGAGGAGGAACGCCATGTTAGACTCGGTTCGGAAGCACGTCGCCATCCCCCACGTGTCGGGCAAGGTGCTGCTGTCCGTGGGTACTTTGACCAGCTTCGGTTGGCTCCTGTTCCACGACTCGATCCACCCCATCGTGATCTACGCGCTGCAGCTCTACCTCTCCTTCTGATCACGGCTCACGGTCCACGGAAATGGCTGGAGAAGCCGTGCTGAGGGAAGTAACGCTAGCGCTCCCGATGGTCCCCGAGATGGAGATCGAGGCGAGCAAGACCGCGACGGCGATCGCCGAGTCGATCCACATGAGTGCGGATAGAATCGACGAGGTCCGGATGGCGGTGGTCGAAGCGTGCATCAACGCGTTCGAGCACAGCCGCGCGTCCGACCGCGAGGTCTTCGTGACCTTCGAAGTCGTCGGGGAGCTCGGGGACAAGGACCCGCAGAAGCTGCGCATCACCGTGCGCGACCATGGAGTCGGTTTCTCTCCCGACGAGGCTCCGGTGCCCACCATCGAGGCGAAGCTCAAGGCGCCGCGCAAGCGGGGCTGGGGCCTCAAGATCATCCGGGGTTTGATGGATGAGGTGGAGATTCGGTCCGGTGAGGATGGAACCACTGTCGTGATGAGCAAGATGCGATGAAAGCGGGAGCGAGCCGATGACCGAGAGTCTCAACGTGACCGTGGATCGCCGCGACGGACTGGCGGTCATCTACACGGAGGGTTACATCAACAATCAGGGCGGCGAGGAGATCGCCAAGGCCGCCTACAAGCTCCTGGACGAGGGGTACAAGGTCCTGCTGCTGAACCTCGCCGGGACCAAGATCGTCAACTCGATCGGCATCTCGATCCTGATCGAGATCATCGAGAAGATGATCGAGGTGGACGGCAAGCTGGGCTTCTGCTGCCTGACGCCCACGATCGAAAAGACCTTCCACATCATGGGCCTCGCCCAGTACGCACCCATCTTCAAGGACGAGGACAGCGCGCTGGGGCAGCTCAAGGCGTAGGATAGATGGCGGTGGCGGAAGGGACGATTCCCCTCGGAGCTGCCCCGCAGACCTGGGGCGAGCTGCTGACCCTGTCTCAAGAAGAGGGGAGCGACGGCGTCCTCCTGGCGCGCCTGCTCGACCTCTGGCGCCGCGAGCACGGAGCCGAGGCCGCGGGCCTCTACCTGGACCGGCACGGCGTCTTCGAGCTGGAGGCCGCGGCGGGCAAGGGGCTTCCGGCCACTCTGGACGGCTCCTCCTCTCTTCCCGACGCGGGCCGCCTCCACCTTCCCGGCGGTTTCCTCCTCTATGTGCCCGCGCAGGCCGTGGCCCCCCGGGCCGCGAGCGATCCCCTGACCCTGCTCCTCGCCTCTTCCTTGAGGAGCTGCCGCCTGAAGCAGGAGCTCAAGGAGCAGCAGTTCCAGGTGAACTACCGGGTGGTGGAGCTCGAGGCCCTCTACGACGTGGGGCTCGCGGTCGCCTCCACCCTGGACCTCGACCGGCTCTCGGAGGAGATCCTCCTGCGCGCCGTTTCGCTCCTGGACGCCCAGCGCGGCGCCCTCTACATCCTGGAGAACGGCCGCTATCAGTTGGACCGCACCTTCGGCGGCGAGGCGGGCCGCTGGTTCGCCTCGGACGACCCCGAGCTCAAGGCGTTCCTCGCGGGGACCGCGCCGCCGCCTTCGGGCCTGCTGCCGGGCGTGCGCTACCCTCTCGCGGTCCCCATCGAGGTCGAGAGCGGCCCGCGGGGGCTCCTCACGGTGGGGGACAAGGAGAGCCGGCGCGGCGTGGGGCCGTTCCTGCCGGGCGACCGGCGCACGCTCTCCCTCTTCGCCAACCAGGCGGCCCTGGCCCTCGAAAACGCCCGCCTTCACCTGCAGGCCCTGGAGAAGGAGCGTCTCGACCGGGAGATGCACCTCGCGGCCGAGATCCAGCGCCGCATCCTGCCCAAGGGCGCGCCGCAGGTGCCCGGCTACCAGATGGCCGGGTGGAACCGGCCGGCGCGGCAGGTGGGGGGCGACTACTACGACATGTTCCACCTGGCGGGCGGCCGGCTCGGGCTCGTGGTCGGGGACGTGTCGGGCAAGGGCATTCCGGCGGCGTTGATGGTGTCGACCCTCCACTCGGCGCTCCGGCTCCTTCTGGACCAGGCCGAGTTCGGGCCGGTGCTCCTGGAGCGCCTGAACCGGCACATCCTGGAGTCGAGCATCCCCAACAAGTTCATCACCATGCTGCTCGCCGAGCTCAACCCGGAGACCGGCGGCCTTCATTACCTGAACGCGGGGCACAACCCGGGGATCCTGCTGCGGCCGGACGGCAGCGTGCTGGAGCTCGCCCCCGGGGGCATCCCGCTGGGTCTCCTGCCGGACAGCCGCTACCAGTCGCGGGCCGTCACGATGGAGCCGGGCGACCTCCTCTGCCTGTACAGCGACGGCATCACCGAGGCCGAGTCGCCCTCCGAGGAGGAGTTCGGGGTCGAGCGCCTGGTGGATCTCCTGCGCGGTCACGAGAACCGTCCCCTCCAGGAGATTCTGGACTCGATTCCCGCCACCCTCGGGGAGTTCTCCCAGGGGCTCCCCCAGGGGGACGACCAGACGCTCGTCCTCGTCCGGCGCGAGGCGTAGCTCTCTGCTATAAAAATGGGCCGTGTCGGCCTGCGACCTCACCCTCCGGCTCCCTCTCCTAAAGGAGAGGGAGAGAA